>DAHVTI010000320.1 GCA_027324255.1 Bryobacterales bacterium
TCCCCAACTCCTCTTTTTTCTGAACGTCGGGCTGTTGAGGCCAATTGTCCTTTCCGATTCTTCGCGAGCCCGGTGGCCGGCGGTGCGAATGCCGCATTCCTCTCCTCGGAACTCTCCCTCCGAAATCCTCTGACCTGCAATTGTCGTCTCCGAGTGACACAAAAGACTCGTCTGGCCCTGCCGCCGACGCTGATCCTCTCCTCGCCCGCGCCGATTCGCCGCGCACCATCCCTCTCGCCCTGGTCCAGTTCGACGCCGTCTCCGAACAGGCCGGCCGCAACACCGCCCGCCTCCAGCGCCTCACGGAAAAGGCCGTGGCCGTTGGCGCCCGCCGGGTCATGTTCCACGAGGGAACCCTCGGCGACTGCACCGGCCGCCTCTCCGAACTCGCTGAACCCGTGCCCGGCGGCCCGCACGTCCGACAGACCGCACTCCTGGCCCGCAGGCTCCTACGAAAAACCAATCATTGATCCGGAGTGGAATCAAAGCTATCGGCTTGCTGCGGGTTCATCCGCAAACGGGGTTTGTCGGTCCATTCACAGTTGGGCTCCAACGCTCCAATCGCAACACCGGCCTTCGCTCGCCGGGCGGCTGCCCTCGGCTTGCTCCACCTCGCCCACTTTTTCACCCCAGCTTCTGTCTGATCCGCAGGGTCGCGCATGGTGGGTGACGAGAGTGGCGGATTTTTTTTCTGGCTTTGAAATCAGGAAGTTGCAGTAGGTTTTGCGTTCCGGCCCGTCTGGCTGCAACTCGCGCCGCTATACCGTAGGCGCGGAGTGACATGCCATGCCTGAACGGATCTACAAGCTACAGCCGGACCGCACCGTGCACTTGCGGGGCTTCGACCACCTGGGCGCTTCGGCCGCCGTGCACTCGGCCACGCCCAACGGCTTCACGGTGAGCGGCAACTTCCGCGACGCGGCCGACTTTGCCGTGGTGGTGCTCTACGACGCCGACAACTTCTTCGAGCATCCGCGCCTGAAATACCTGCCGGACTTCAACTTCAACGGCCTCACATTGACCTTCGACGTCAACTACCAGAACCTGATGCCGCTGAACTCTCGTAAGTACGCCTCCATCGACTGGCCTTACCTGGACGTGGTTTCGCAGTCCGGGGGCTCGGCGCGCTTCCGGCTGTCCGACTACGCCACGGTGATCGCCAATCCGGATCAGCCGGCCTCGGCGCAGTTCGAGATCGCGGGCGAGCAACTGGACGCCTGGGATCGCGTGACGCTGTGGTATCAGAACATGGCGTTCGATTACATCGTGCCGGGGAAGGTGCGGACCGAGTACGCGTTCTACGCGCAGGGGCCGGGCCACCAGCATTCGATCCTGGTGCGGGACCGGGCGTACACGTACACAGAGGCCGAGGGCGACTCCTCGGCGGCCATCGCCGCGCACCTGATCGGGCAGGTCAACGGGCAGGTCGCAGGCACGCCGGCCGACCCGGAGGTGGCGGCATCGGTGGGCGCGGATGCGTGGGTGGTGCGGCTGGAGCGACTGCTGGACACTGGCGCGACGGTGCCGGTGAGCGCCAGCGGCAACATCAGCGAAGTGCTGTACCACGTGAAGGCGACGACGGCATGCCGCGCGCTGTGCGAGCAGATGAACGGCACGGCCTACGGGCAGTCGGCGCCGTTCGGACTGTCGGCGGAGGCGGTGGGGACGACGCTGCGGATCACCACGACGGAGGGCGGTTACGATGCCAACTTCCTGTCGATGTACTGCGTGTCGAAGAACAGCCGGCTGACGGCATCGCCGGCGGCGGCGAAGTTCGCGGGCGGCGCCTCCACGGTGACGCTGCGGGTGACGCTGGACTTCGCGGCGCTCGGCTGCCCGGACATCCGCCGCATGTGGCTGACGCTGGCGCCGCGGCTCGAAGACGGGCGGGACTACGAGGGCGCGGAGTGGAAGGCCGTGTTTTCCAACTGGACGTTGGCGGGGCCGGAGGAGGTGAAGCGGCTGCAGGTGGCGGGACCGGGCAGCGTGCTGGTGGAGGCATTGGACGAACGGTGCGCGACGAGCGGGGCGTGGACGCTGGAAGAGGGGTTCTACCTGGGCAACCATGCGCTGGTGGCGATGCAGGCCGGGGCCGAGGCGACGGTGCGGTACTACTGCGCGCAGCCGCACGAGGTGTGGGTTTGGACTTCGCTGTACGGCGACCGCGGGCCGTCGGCGGTGGAGTTGGACGGCGCTCTGCTGGCGGCTCTCGATCCGGCGACGCCGTCGGACACGGCCATCATTACGCGGCGCAGGGTGGCCGCGGGCGTGGCGGCGGGGGACCATGTGCTGCGGCTGACGGCGCTGGGCCCGGGGCCGTTCTATTTCATCGGGGCCGAGGCGGTGGTGCCGGGCGACGTGCCGGATCCACTGCCGGCGCAGACGCAGGTGACTCCGGCGCTGGACTATTCCACCGACCACACCTACAAGCTGCCGCCGGCGCGCATCCTGTGGATGCTGGACCAGTTGGGCTGCAAGGGCCCGCTGAACGAGTACATCGGCATCCTGTGGTGGAACGAGCGGAAGCGCGTGGACGGCGTGGCGCCGGAGCTGCGCATCGAGTTCAGCGGGCAGTTCGAGCCGGGCGACCAGGTGTTCCTGACGATCGGCGGGCAGACGCTGGGCAAGAGCCTGTTGCTGCCGGAGCCGGCGGAGCAGGTGGCGCGGCACTTCGCGATGATCGTGAACGCGACGCTGGTGGGGGTGTGGGCGCGCGTGGAGGGCGCCGCGCTGGTGTTGCGGGCCCGTTCGGCGGCGCCGGCCTACTCGTATCCGGTGAGCGTGGTGGTGGAGCAGGCGGCAGGCTCGACGGGAGCGGCTACGGGCGGCGGGACGCTGGGCGGAGGCTCGATGGGCACGTGGGAGATCGACGAGGCGGCGGCCCGCACGGTGAACTTCGGGGCGCGAGCGTGGCACAGCGACTTCTACAACCTGTGCGCGGCCGCGGGCCGGGAGGTGCTGACGGCGATGTCGATGGAGCTGGTGAACCCGCCGGCGTCGCTGGCGGCGCGATACGCGGACGGCAACCCGGTGTTGACGGACATGGGCTTCGGAGGGCTGCGATCGACGCACTGCGCCTTTTCGCCGGGGATGCTGGCCTACCAGCAGCGGGCCTTCCTGGAGGTGGCGGACCTGATGGCGGCGCAGGGGCTGACGCCGGAACTGCAGTGCGGCGAGTTCACGTGGTGGTACTTCACCAACCACAGCACCTCCAACCCATTGGGCGGCATGGCGTACTACGACGCCGGCACGGCGGCGGCGGCGCAGGCGGCGCTGGGCCGGCCGCTGGAGCTGTTCAGGAGTCCCGGCGACGATCCGATGGTGAACGGCGGGGCGGACGCGAGTTTCCTGCGCGCGCGGCTGCGGGACTACGCCGCGGGGCTGACGGCTCACGTGCGGGCGAGCCACCCGGCGGCGAGGTTCGAGGTGCTGTTTCCGTACGACGTGAACCATCCGGAACCGGCCGGGATCCACGCGCTGGGCGGGCGGCTGAACCGGTTTGTGAATCTTCCGGCGGAGTGGGGGACTAAAGGTTTGTCCGGGTTCGACCGATTCAAGGTTGAAGCACTGGACTTTGGAGTATGGTCCCGGAATCTGGATTTGGCTCGAGAATGCCTGGAATTCCCCTTGCTGCTGGGATGGCAGGCGGATTCGGTTCGGGCCATGATCGGGGTGTTCCGCGGGGGATACCCGTGGAGAAGAGAAGTTGAGTATGCGAAGGATCTGGGCATGGCCAACGTCAGCCTTTGGGCCTTCGACCACGTCTGCCTGTTCGGGCTGGAGCCGGCCGTGGCCGGTGCCGGACGGGCGCAGTTGCAGGGATGAGATAGCAAACTCAGGGTGCACCCCGATGGAGCTTGGTGGGGGGGGCGCCTCAAGGTTGGTAACATTTGCACCTAGCAGGATTCGAACTCTGAAGCCGCTGGTACCATGCCTTTAGAACGGAGTGTCATCTAGATGCGGTGTCATCGATGCGGGCGGCCGATCAGCCCGCTGAGACAGCTCACGGACCTCGAGTTCTGCAGCGAAAACTGCAGGAAACGGGGCCCGCGCGCGTCCGCATCGGTGATCCGCGACGTGGAATACGAGGTGGATCCGTACTGGCAGGCGGCGCAGGAGCAGGCGAACAAACCGGCGAGCAAGGCGTCGAACGCGGCGCTGGCGACGCTGGTGGCCGGGCTGGTGGGGGCGATGGTGGTGGCGCGGATCTGGTTCCCCGACGCCGGAGCGGGAGCGGGCGGGCCGAGTCCGCTGGCGCAGGTCGCGCCGACGACCTCACCGCAGACCGAGGCCGCAGCCCGGGACCGGGCGCTGCGCCAGGAAGACACCGGGCTGACAGGCTGGTTGCAGCGGCACCTGCCTGGCGAGAAGCCGTTGCAGGCCAAGGTGGATTTCAGCCTCCAGGACGCCGATTGGCTGGGGAGCGCCACGGGCTGGAGCCGGCGGGGCGGAGCCATCCAGCCGGGCCTGCTGCGGCTGTGGAAGCCGACGCTGGCGGCCAAGGATTACGAGATGGAGTTCCAGGCGTCGATTGAGAAGCGCGGCGTGAGCTGGGTGTTCCGGGCCCAGGACAACCGGCACTATTACGCCACGAAGATCCTGCTGTCGAAGGCGGGACAGGCGCCCGGCGCCAGCATTGTGCGGTACGGACGGCAGAGCGCCGTGGAGTTTTCCAGGACGGAACTGCCGCTGCCCATCGTGCTGCAGCGGGAGAAGAACTACCGCATCACGCTGCTGGCGGAGGGCAACCGGTTCACGACGCTGATTGACGGGCGCGTGGTGGACGAGTGGACGGACGGACGGCTGAAGGCCGGCGGCGTCGGGTTCTTCGCCGAAGATGGGGAGTCCGCCGGCATCCAGTGGGCGAGCTTCCGCGAACGGAAGGGCGTGTTGTCGAGGCTGATCTCCGCCAACCTGCTGCTGCCCCCGGGCATGCTCTACTGACCCCCGGAGTGCTACCCTGAAATTTCCGCCATCATGGGTTTGCTGGGGTCTTTGTATGCCCGCTGGATGAACCAGTGGGAAGAGCGATTGTGCTTCGCGGCGACAAACCGCGTGGTCCGTCCATTTGACTGGGGTCTGGAGTGGGCCGAGCACTGGCCGGCGGCCGCCCGCGCCCCGCAAAACGGCGATTCGCCCGGGGAGTGGCTGGCGAAGCTGAGCCGGCTGGCGATCGAGCGCAGCGACGAGTTCTTCGCGCACCGCACACCGCGCGATTTCCACCTGGCGGGCAACCTCCTGCGTTTTACATCTTCGGTGAAGACGCCCTTTGCGGAGAACAACGTCGTCCACGGGCAGTGGTTTCCGGGCAAGAACCCGCGCAAGGCGGTGCTGGTGCTGCCGCATTGGAACGCGCCGCACGCCGCGCACAATGCCCTGGCGCAGGCCTTCCAGCGATTCGGCGCGAGCGCGCTGCGGCTGAGCCTGCCCTACCACGACTACCGGATGCCGGCCGAACTGCAGCGGGCCGATTACGCCGTCAGCTCCAACGTGGGACGGACGATCGACGCCACGCGGCAGGCGGTGCTGGACATCCGCTCGGCGGCGGACTGGCTGGAGCGGCAGGGCGCGGAGAAGATTGCCATTGTCGGCACGAGCCTGGGGTCGTGCTATGCGTTCCTGGCGAGCGCGCACGACGAGCGGTTCCGGGTGAATGCGTTCAACCACTGCTCGACGTACTTCGCGGACGTGGTGTGGACGGGGCTTTCCACCATCCACGTGAAGCAGGGGCTGGAAGGGGTGCTGGACCTGGACCACTTGCGGCAGCTCTGGATGGCCATCAGCCCGACGGCCTACTTTCAGAAGTTCGCGGCCAAGCCGAAGAAATCCATGTTTCTCTATGCGCGCTACGACACGACGTTCCTGCCGGAGCTGTCGCGGGAAACGATCACCATGTGCCGGGAGTACGGCCTGGATTTCCGCGAAGTGGCGCTGCCGTGCGGCCACTACACGCTGGGCGAGAGCCCGTTCAAGTTCCTGGACGGCTATCACCTGGTGAACTTCGTGCTGCGGAACCTGTAGCCGGCCTGGCGCGATCCATCCGGGCGGGGACCAACGCGGCGTGAATGCGGGACTGCCGGAAGCGCACGCCGCCGGCGGCCGGCTTTTGGCCGATGAAGATTTCCGCGCCGCCGGTCAAGCGGCCCGCAATGGGGCGCCAGCGGCCGAGGCCAGGAGCGACGCAGCCCCGGGCGCCGATCCCATACAGCGCCATGCCGGACCGGGCCAGGCGGCGAGCGGCGTCGCGCACGGCCCGTTCCAGGTTGCCGCCCGACATGGGGTTGGCGGGCATGCCATTGGGGACGGTGGAGACGCGCGGCAGGAAGAGCGGGATGCCGCCGCCGATCCAAACGAGGCTCTTCCGCCCGGGGATGGCCTGGAGGTGGCGGCCGCCATTGAGGGCGGCAAAGCCGGAGGGCTGGAGACCGGCCATGGGGGAGCCGTCTTTGGCTGAAGCGACGAGGGAGATTTCGACGAGGCGCGTGGTGGAGCGGAACGCGGGAGGCGCCTGCGGCGAGAGCGGGAGGGGCGAGGGCGAAGCTGAGGACGGCAGCGCGAATCCGCAGGGCTATGAGGAGCGATCTTCGAAGGGTCCCTTTCAGGCGACGGCGGTGCGGGAGTCGAACTCTTTCACGGCGTCGTACATGGCCAGGATGTTGGCGGGTGGGACGTTGGCCAGGATGTTGTGCACCTGCTGGAAGACGAAGCCGCCGCCGGGGGCCAGGATTTCGCACTGGCGCAGGACGTGCTCCCGGACCTGTTGGGGCGTGCCTTCGGGCAGGATGCGCTGGGTGTCGCAGCCGCCGCCCCAGAAGGTGATGTCGCGGCCGAAATCGTGCTTGAGGCCTTCGGCCTCCATGCCGCGGCAGCTAATCTGCACGGGGTTGATGGCGTCGAGGCCGGTTTCGATCAGATCGGGCAGCAGGGGGCGGACGGCGCCGCAGCAGTGGAGCATCACCTTGACAGGCGCCAGTTGCTTTGCGCGGTTCCACATGAGGGAATGGCGGGGCTTGAAGAACTCGCGGTACATGCGCGGCGAGATCTGCGGGCAGTTCTGGGCGCCGAGGTCGTCGCCGAAGACGATCACGTCGATGGAATCGCCGACGGCGGCGAGGAAGCTTTCGAGGTTCTTGAGATGGATTTCGACGAGGGCGTCGAGGAAGCGGTGGGCGCGGGCGGGCTCGCCGGCGAGCATCATGAGGAAGCCGTCCATGCGGTAGTAGAACTGGCCCATTTCGAGGAGGTTGCCGCCGAACAGGCCGACGATGGCGCGGCTGGAGCGGGCGCGCAAGGCGCGGGCGCCGGCGGCGAGTTCGGCGGGGCTGGAGACGGCAGGGCCGGGGGGCGAGGCGATGCCGGTCCACATGTGCTCGGGGTAGAGCTCGGCGATGCGCGAGAGATCTTCCTCGCCGTCGAGGAAGGGCCACCAGGTCTGGTCGAAGTGGAGGGAGCCTTCGGGCATGCGGGCCATGACGGTGCCGCCGGAGTTGCGGTAGACCCACTCCGCGCCGGCGCGCTCGGGCACGGCCCAGGCGGGCATTTTACAGGGCGTGCCGTCGGGCAGGGTCCAATCGGCCCACCACCGATCCTCGAGACAGAAGCCCCGGCCGAGCTCGATGGCGTCGGCGCCCACGAGGTCGAGAACGTCTTCGTCGACGATGGCGAGCTGCTGGACGGGGTCGTAGACGTAGACGGGGCGGGGGGGCAGACCGAGGGCGGCGCGCAGCTTGGGGTAGGCGACGGAGGAGATGCCGCTGGAGCGGTACGAGGAGAGATCCACCGGCACGCGGTCCGGCTGCGTGTGGTTCAATGCGTGGAGGATCCGTTCCCGTGACGTCATGCTGAGACTCCTGCTGCCCAGTCTATTCGTTCTGGCCGCTTCCTGGAACGTGGGGCCGGCGCTGTTTTCGCCCGGAGCACCGGGCCGCTTCGACGAGACGGCGGTGAAGGATCCGAGCATCGTTTTCCACGGGGGGAGGTGGCACCTCTTCTACACGGCGCGGGGGCAGGGGCGGTACTCGCTCGGGTATGCCTCGGCGGAGACGATGGAGGGATTGCAGGGGGCGCGGCGCCATCCGCTGCCGCAACTGTCGTCCGGCGAGGCGCCCTACGCGGCGGCGCCGCAGGTCTTCTACTTCCGCCCGCAGCGGCGCTGGTACCTCATTTACCAGACCACGGAGGCGAACTACCAGCCGGTCTTCTCCACGGCAAAGCGCGTGGATCAGCCGTCCGAGTGGACGAGGCCACGACCGCTGATGGTGAAACGGGACGTGGCCAAGTGGATTGACTTCTGGGTGATCTGCGACGAGCGGTTCGCCTATCTGTTCTTCACGCGCGACCACAAGGAACTGTACTTCGCGCGGACCCGGCTGGAGCGTTTCCCGGAAGGCTGGGGCGAGCCGCGGCGCGCGTTTGGGCCGCTGCACGAATCGGCGCACGTCTACCAGGCGGCCGGGACGGAGAAAAAGTACATCCTGCTGTTCGAGACGCAGGAGGGGGACCTGCGGTCGTTCGGGCTGGCGGAGGCCGGTTCGCTGGACGGGCCATGGCGGGAGGTGGAGCGCCGCTTCGCGCCGGGCGCCGGGTTGAGCTTCACCGCAGAGCGGTGGACGGCGGAGGTGTCGCACGGCGAACTGATCCGCAGCGGCTACGACGAGCGGCTGGAGGCGGACGCGCGACACATCCGATTCCTGATTCAAGGCCTGCCGGCGGGCGAGCATCGGGGGCCGTACCCGGAACTGCGGTGGCGGCTGGGAGTGATCAGCGCCGAGCTGCCGTGAGCGGTTAGGAGAAGCGGGTCCGGCGCCAGAGCAGGTAACCGCAGACGAACAGCAGGACCAGAGTGGCGACGATGAGGACGGCCATCCAGAGCGGGTCGGCGTGGATGGGCGCGCTTTGGGCGCCGACGGCGAGCCAGACGAACAGGGCTATGGCGGCGGCGGCGACGAGGTACTCCCACAGGCTTCGCTTGGGGTTGGACTGGGCGAGGACGTCTTCGCCCTGCATGGAGGCCTCCATACGTTCGAGGTTCATGCCGTAGCGGCGGGACTCGCGGAGCATGGCCTGGCGGCGCTCGTCGTGCTCGGTTTCGGGGGCTTCGGCGAAGCTGATGGCGACGGCGCCGGCGATCATGACGAGGGAGCCGGCGATGATCCGGGTCTGGGCGCCGGCGGTGAGGCCGGAGAGTTCGCCGAAGACGAGAGCGCCCCAGGCGAGGCCCCAGAGCTGATTGGTGTTGGAGAGGGGAATGCCACGGCCGATGCCGATGTACTTGGCGGCGTACTGCTGGAAGAGGTCGCCGAGGACCCAGCAGAAGCCACCGAGGAAGAGCCAGATCATGACGGGGCGGGCCTTGGCGAGATCGGCGGCGACCTGGTGGAAGCCTCCGCCGAAGGCGATGGCGAGGGCGGAGACGGTGGCGAGCTCGCCGAAGGTGAAGACCGTCACGAAAGACAGCGGGTTCATGCCGCTGATGTAGGCCTTGCGGTAGGGGATGTACATGGTGCCCCAGAGCAGACCGGCGCCGAGGGCGGCGAGGATGCCGAGGGTGGCCGCGCCCCGCGGGCCGGCGGCGGCCTGGTGGGGGGCGGCGGCGGCGAGGACACAGGCGCCAGTGACGATGGCGGCGGCGCCGCCGAGCACGAGCAGCCACTGTTTCCTGCCGCTGCTGCGCAGCTCATTGAACAGGAGCCAGCCCCAGAGCAGGCCGACGAGGCTGTTGGTGTTCCAGAGGGGGAAGGCGATGGAGAGGCCGACGTTGCGGATGGCGAAAACGGTGAGCGTGTTGGCGACGGCCCAGAGCATGCCGGCGAGGATGGCCCAGACGACGAGGTGTTTTTTTTCGACGAGGTCGAGCCAGATGTAGCCGGTGCCTTTGAGGGCCACGGGGACGGTCCAGCGGGCGACGAAGACGCCGGCGACCATGCCGAGGGAGATGATGAAGGGCGAGAAGCCGGCGGTGACGAGCTTGGTGGGGGCTTCGGCGGCGCCGAGCCAGGCGCCGGCGGCGATGCCGCAGGCGACGCCGAGCCAGTGGAGGGAGCGCGAGGTGGTTTGAGCGGCGGCGGTGGCCATGGCGCTACTTCACCGCCGCCAGCACGCCGATGCCGATGGCGAGCACGAGCACGGGCAGCCAGAACTGGTTGTCGGTGAGAATCGCTTTCCACATGGACTGTCGCAAATCAGCCTCCCTCGAAACCGTTGGCCCCGCGGGCAACTCCGCTATTGTAATCCGAACTTCATACCGGGCCTGCGGCTTTTCGGCGGCGGCGGGCATAGAATGTGGGCCATGGTGCATCAGAGCTGGTCCCGCCGCGGCGCCGTGGGCGCCCTTTTCGGTTCGGCGCTTTCGGCCGAGACGTTGAAGAACGCGCCGATTCAAGCGAAAGATCCGCTGAAGGTCACGAAGCTGGAGACGTTTCTGGTGAAGCCGCGCTGGGTGTTCCTGAAGATCCACACCAACGCCGGCATCACCGGCCTGGGCGAGCCGCTGCTGGAAGGGCGCGCGCTGACCATCCAGGCGGCGATCCAGGAGATCGAGCCGTATCTGGTGGGGAAAGACCCGCGCCCGGTGCAGCACCACTGGCAGGCGATCTACCGGCACGCTTTTTACCGCGGCGGGCCGCTGCTGACTTCCGCGTTGTCGGGCATCGACCAGGCGCTGTGGGACATCAAGGGCAAGGCGCTGGGCGTGCCGGTGTACGAGTTGCTGGGCGGGCCGACGCGGAACCGCGTGCGGGTCTATGCGCACGGCGGAGGGTCCGACCCGGCGCGCATCCGGGCGCTGCTGAAGCAGGGCTTCACGGCGTTCAAGACGGGGCCGGCGCGGCGCCGCAAGTATCCGAAGTATGTCGAGACGCCGGCGGAGGTGCAGTACGCCGGCGAGAAGCTGGCGGAGTTCCGCAAGCTGGTGGGCGACACAGTGGACATCGGGGTGGACTTCCACGGGGCGGTGAGCCCGGCGCACGCCAAGATGCTGATCAAGGCGCTGGAGCCGTCGAACCCGATGTTCATCGAGGAGCCGTGCCAGGCCCAGAACCACGACGTGATGGCGGAGATCGCCAGGTCCACGCACCTGCCCATTGCGACGGGCGAGCGCGTGTTTACGAAGTGGGGCTTCCGGGAGGTGCTCGAAAAGAAGGCCGCCACGATCCTGCAGCCGGACCTGTGCCACGCGGGCGGCATCAGCGAAGTGCGGTCCATCGCGGCGATGGCGGAAGCGTACTACGCGGCGATTGCGCCGCACAATCCGATGGGGCCGATTTCGCTGGCGGCGGGCGTGCAGTTGGCGGCGTCGATTCCGAACTTCCTGATTCAGGAGCAGGTGTCGCTGGGAGAGGGCTACGTGAAGCAGCCGTTCACGGTTCGCGAGGGGTACCTGGATCTGCCCGCGGGGCCGGGGCTGGGCATCGAACTGGACGACAACGCGATGGCGGACAAGATCGGCCACGACTGGAAGAACCCGCAGAGCTACGACGAGGACGACGGGTCAGTGGTGGACTGGTAAGGCGCTGCGCGGGCGCGGCGCGCGACAATAGCGGGCATGGAATACGTGAACCTCGGCAAGGCCGGCCTGAAGGTCTCGCGCATCTGCCTGGGCGCGATGAGCTACGGGTCGAAGAAGTGGCGCGAGTGGGTGCTGGAAGAAGAAGAGAGCCGGCCGTTCCTGCGGCGGGCGCTGGAACTGGGTATCAACTTCTTCGACACCGCCGACATGTATTCGATGGGGGTGAGCGAGGAGATCCTGGGCCGCGCGTTGAAGGACTTCGGGCCGGAGCGCGAGCGCGTCGTGATTGCGACGAAAGTGTTCCAGGCGATGAGCGAGGATCCGAACCAGCGGGGGCTGTCACGCAAGCACATCATGCATTCGATCGACAACAGCCTGCGGCGGCTGGGGACGGAGTACGTGGACCTGTACCAGATCCACCGCTTCGACTCATCGACGCCGGTGGAGGAGACGATCGAAGCGCTGCACGACGTGGTGAAGGCGGGCAAGGCGCTGTACGTGGGGGCGTCGTCGATGTATGCCTGGCAGTTTGCGCGGATGCTCCACACGGCGGAACGGCTGGGGCTGACGCGGTTCGTCTCCATGCAGAACCACTACAACCTGGTCTACCGGGAAGAGGAGCGGGAGATGATCCCGCTTTGCCGGCACGAAGGGGTGGCGGTGATTCCGTGGAGCCCGCTGGCGCGCGGCTTTCTGGCGGGGAACCGGCGGGCGCAGGACTACGGCGAAACGGTGCGCGCGCGGACCGACGACTTCGCGCACAAGCTGTATTACCAGCCGTCCGACTTCACGGTGGTGGAGCGGGTGGCGGAGATCGCCGCGCGGCGGGGGGTGTCGAACAGCCAGGTGGCGCTGGCGTGGGTGCTGCAGCAGCCGGGGATCACGGCGCCGATCGTGGGCGCGACGAAGATGCACCACCTGGAAGAGGCGGTGGCGGCGCTGTCGTTGAGGCTCGAAGAAGAAGAGCTGAAGCTGCTTTCGGAGCCGTACCAGCCGCACGCGGTGCTGGGGCACCACTGATCTTTCGCGAATTTCCGTGTTAGCACTTTCGGGCGCGCCTCCGTCTCTTAGGACAACAAGCCCTAAGGAGGGGCGCTGAAGATGCAAACAACCATGCGACTGATCGCGGCTGCCGCGATTCTCTCGATCGACGCAATGGCCGGCGGATTCTGGCTGACGCTGGGCAATCCGGCGGCGAGCGCGGAGGCGCAGGCGGTGCACGCCGTCGTGACGGTGATGCCTACCGGGTGCCACAATCCGGCCGAGGCGAAGCTGACGGCCACGGCGGAGGGCGTCGTCAACGGCAAGCGCGCGAGCATTCCCGTGAAGCTCACGCCGCTGGGCAAGCCGGGGTTCTACGCGATCGCGCGGCAGTGGCCGGCAGAGGGTAAGTGGGCGCTGCGCGTGGTGGGCGAATACAACGGGGCGCTGACTTCGGCGCTGATCCCGTTGAAGGACGCTTCCGCGGATCGCCGCGCCGCCAAGTACCAGGCGGGAATTCCGGGCGAACAGGACGTGGCGGCCCTGCTCGCGTCCAACTGATACCATGTCCCCCACGATGGCCCTGCCCGTCGATGATCCCGGCGGCCTCTCGCTGGTGCGCAGCGCCAGCGGGGGAGACCGCGCGGCGTTCGGCGAGCTGTACCGGATGTACGCGCGCATGGTGCACGGCATTCTGCTGGCGCGCGTGCCGCCGGGGGAGGCCGAGGACCTGCTGCAGGAGGTGTTTCTCACCGCGATGAGCCGCCTGCCCGCGCTGCGCGAGCAGGCGGCTTTCGGCGGCTGGCTGGCGTCGATCGCGAGGAGCAAGGCGCTGGATTACCTGAGGTCCCGCCGCGAGACGGCGGAGCTGCCGGAGCAGATCGCCTCCGGCGCACCGCCGGCGGAGACGCGGCTGGAGGCAGTGCGCGTGCTGGCGCTGATCCGGACGCTGCCGGAGGCGTACCGGGAGACGCTGGTGCTGCGGCTGGTGGAAGGGCTCACGGGGCCTGAGATTGCGGAGCACACCGGGCTTCAGCCGGATTCGGTGCGCGTCAACCTGGCGCGCGGCATGAAGCTGCTGCGCCAGAAATTGGAGGGGGAGTCGCGGCCATGAAACACGATTACCTGTGGGACCGTTCCGGCCCGCCGGACGCGGAGGTGAAGCGCCTGGAGGAGTTGCTGGGCGCGCTGCGGGCAACGGAGCAACCCGCGCCGCGGCAGGGCCGGGGGTACTGGCGGCAGGCGCTGGCGGCTTCGCTGCTGGCGGCAGCGGCGGTGTCGCAGATCCTGCTGACGTCGCCGCCGGCTTCGTCGTGGCAGATGGCGGGGGAGGAGTTGCACACGGGGCAGGTGGTGCGGTCGTCGGCGAGCGCGCTGCGGATGGAGGCGGACGCGGTGGGGCGGATCGAGCTGGAGCCGAACTCGGAGCTGGCGATCGCGGAGTCGCGCCCGGGGCGGCAGAGGCTGGACCTGCGCCGCGGGACGCTGCACGCGCTGATCTGGGCTCCGGCGCGGGAGTTCGTGGTGGACACGCCATCGGCGCGCGCGATCGACCTGGGCTGCCAGTACACGCTGACGGTGAACCCCGGCGGCGACGGGCAGTTGAAGGTGCTGACGGGCTGGGTGGCGTTCCAGCACGGCGGGCTGGAGTCGTTCATCCCGGCGGGGGCGGCGTGCCGGACGCGGCGCCTGGCGGGACCCGGCACGCCGTACTTCGAAGACGCGCCGGCGGGGCTGGTGGCGGCGCTGGCGGAGTACGACGCACGGCGCACGCCGTCGGCGCTGGAGGCGGTGCTCCAGGCGGCGCGCCCGCGGGACGCGATCACGCTGTGGCACCTGCTGAGCCGCGCTTCGGGGAGCGGGCGCGCGGAGGTGTTCCGGGCGTTCTCGCGCCTGGTCCGGGTGCCGGCGGAGGTGACGGAGGCGCGCATCGCGCGGCCGGATGCGGCGGCGCTGGACCTGTGCTGGAACGCGCTGGGGCTCGACTCGGCGGAGTGGTACCGGACGTGGCAGCGGCCGTGGAAGTGAGTTACTTCCCGCCCCAGATCCAGCGCGAGAACCACTGGAGGTTGTCCTCCATCACGTGGCGCTGCTGCCTGGGCTTGGTGATGCCGTGGCCGAAGCCTTTGTAGACCACCATGCGGGTCTCGACGCCGGCGTCCTTCAGGCCCTGGTAGAGTTCGTAAGCGTTGGGGATGGGGACGCGGCGGTCGTTCTCGCCGTGCTGGATGAGGACGGGCGTGCGGGCCTTCTTGATGTTGGTGATGGGCGAGGTTTTGGCGTAGATGGACGGATCGTCCCAGGGCGTGGCTTTGAGGTACTGGCGGGTGAAGGGGTGGATGTCGGTATTGACGTAGTAGGTCATCCAGTCGCTGATGCCGGCGCCGACGCTGAGGGCCTTGAACTTCGTGCTGTTGGTGGCGAGGAAGGCGCTGATGTAGCCGCCCTGGCTCCAGCCCATGGCGCCGACGCGGTCCGGGTCGGCGAGGCCCGCGTTCACCAGGTAATCCACGCCGCTCTCGACGTCCCACATGTCGCCGACGCCGAGGTTGCGGACGTTGAGCGAACGGAAGGCTTCGCCGTAGCCGGCTGAGCCGCGGTAGTTGGGGCGGAGGACCAGCGCGCCCCTGGCGGCGAACTGCTCGACGGGGTAGGTGCGGTCGGCTGTGCGCCAGGGGCGGTCCACGCCGGTGGGGCCGCCGTGAATCACCACCAGCAGCGGGTAGCGCCTGCCGGGGGTGAAATCGGCCGGCTTGATGAGGACGCCTTCGATCTCGGCACCATCCTTTGACTTCCAGCGGATGACCTCGCGATTGGCGGGGGAGAAGTCCTTGTACTGCGCCTTGAAGTCCGTCAGCAGACGCGGGGCAAACGGCTGCAGATGAGTCACATAGACCTCCGCATAGCTGTTGGGGGCGGCGCCGATGACAGCCGCGCTCTTGTGGTCCTTGCTGAAAGACCCGCCCATCACGGAGAAGTTTTCGTCTCCCAGAGTGCAGCGCCACTTGCCGCTGCCGGTGTTCAGGAGATAGACCCAGGAGTGAGTCTTCCGGAGCGCGGCGAACCAGATGCCCTCGCCGGACCATTCGAGCAGGTTGGGCTCCTCGTCGAAGCCGGCGGTGAGGATGCGCGGCTCGCCGCCGGAGGAGCGCACCATGGCGATGCGGGTGTTTTTGTAGAAGAAGAACTCCTCGCCGTTGGCGGTGGTGTAGGCGATGTACTCGCCGCCGGGGGACCAGACGGGGCCGGAGTCGGGGCCGGGGGTGGAGACGATCCTGCTCACCACCTTGTCGGCGAGCGCGACGACGTAGATGTCGGAGGTGCCGCCAGCGCTCAGGTCGGCGGTGCGCGGGGCGGAGAAGGCGATGCGGGCGCCGTCGGGCGACCAGCGGAAGGACTGGACGGTGAACTCGGTACCCTGGGTGATTTGCTCGCCTTTGGCCGGGGTGCCGGGCTCGGCCGGCATCTCGGCGACATAGAGGTGGCTGAAGCGGGCGTCGCCGCCGACGATTTCAAGGTCGCCGTACTTTTCCTTGCGGTCCTTCAGGTCCTTGGGCTCCGGGCCCTGGGAAGAGTAGGCGAAGCGTTTGCCGTCGGGCGACCATTCGAAGCCCTGCACGCCGCCTTCGTCGCTGGTCAGCGGCCAGGCCTCGCCGCCGCGGGGGGAGATGGCCCAGGCCTGGCGCTTGCCGTCACGGTCGCTGGAGAAAGCAAGCCAGCGTCCGTCGGGCGACCACTGCGGATTGGAGGCGCTCTTCTTGCCGCGGGTCAACTGCGACCGGGCGCTGCCGTCCGCGGCGGCGATCCAGATCTGGGTCTTGAACTCGTTGTCCTGCCAGTCGGTTTCGCTGACGGTGTAGGCGACGAGGCGGCCGTCGGGGGAGATCCTGGCGCTGCCGGGCGATTGCATGCTGAGCGCCTGCTCGGCGCTGGGGGCTTTCGGCCCTTCGGCCGCGGCCGCGCCGCCGAGGAGCCGGGCGCTGAGAACGAGAGCGAGGATGCGTCCCATGGCGCCCATTGTCGGTCACCCGGGCCGAAGGAACAAGGGCGGCGGATGTTACAATCAGAAGGTTTGACAGTTGTGCCCGATCCCCGTCCGCAGCGGCGCGCCCGGCTGCTTCGAGCCCTCGTTCCATCCAAGGCCGAGGCCCTTCTTGTGTCGCATCTGCCCAATGTCCGCTACCTGAGCGGCTTTACGGGCAGCAACGGGCTGGTACTGCTGACGCCGAAAGCGGTGCTGCTGTTCACCGATCCGCGCTACGACATCCAGGCGTCGCAGGAGTGCGACTGCAAGGTGAAGGTGGTGACGGGGTCCGTGTGGGCGGCCGCGGCGGGGGAATTGAAGCGCCGGCGGATCGGCCGGGTGGCGCTGGAGTCCGCGCACGTCTCCTTCGACCAGTGGGCGTCGCTGGCGTCGCTGATGGGCAAGCGAGTCAGGCTGGCGCCGGTGAAGGATGCCGTGGAGAGCCTGCGTGCGGTGAAGTCCGCCGGCGAGATCGAGGCCATCCGGCGTTCGGTTGCGCTTTGTTCGCGGGCGTACGAATCGGCCATCGCGCAGGTGCGGCCCGGGATGACGGAGTTCGAAGTGGCGGCGGAGCTGGATCATGCCATGCGCCTGCTGGGGGCAGAGGGGCCGGCGTTCGAGACCATCGTGGCCAGCGGGAAGCGCAGCGCGCTGCCGCACGCGCGGCCGACCGCGGCGCGGCTGAAGCCCAATCAACTGCTGCTGGTGGACATGGGGGCGAACCTCGACGGCTATGCGAGCGACATGACGCGGGTGGCGCACATGGGACGGCCCGGGGCGCGGGCCCGGTCGATGTATCAGGCCGTGCTGGACGCCCAACTGGCGGGCATCGAAGCGGTCCGGCCGGGCGCGTTGTGCCGCGAAGTGGATGCGGCGGCGCGGCGGACGCTGAAGCGGAGCCGGCTCGACAGGTTCTTTACCCACTCCACCGGACACGGGCTGGGCCTGGAGATCCACGAAATCCCGCGGCTGGGAGCGAAAGTGGACGCACGGCTGGAGCCCGGCATGGTGGTGACGATCGAGCCGGGTGTGTATCTGCCCGAGTTCGGCGGCATCCGCATTGAAGATACCGTCCTTGTGACTGAGACCGGCGTCGAGATCCTGACGCCGACCCCCAAAGAATTCCTGGTGATCGCATCATGACCATTGAAGAGATTCGAGAGTTGATCCAGACCGTCTGCGCCACCGGCGTAGCCGAACTGGAAGTGCAGCGTGGAGAGAACCGTGTGTGGATCAAGCGCACGGTGGGTGTCGTCACGCAGGAGATTCACGTTCCCGCGCAGCACACTTCGGCGGCCCACGCGCAGGCCGCGCCGGCGCCCGTGACGCCCGCGCCGGAATCGGTGACCGTGGCCGCGCCGCAGGCGGCGCCGCCGCCGGGCTCGCCGGACCTGACCGACCCCTCGCTGGAAGTAGTGAAGTCCCCCATCGTCGGGACATTCTATGAAGCGCCTGCGCCGGGCTCGCCCGCGTTCGTGTCGGTAGGCGACGCCATCAAGCCGGGCAAGATCCTGTGCATCATCGAGTCGATGAAGCTGATGAACGAGATCGAAGCTGAGATCTCCGGCACCATCGTGAAGCGGCTTGTCGACAACGGCCAGCCGGTGGAATACGGCGAAGCGCTCTACCTGGTGAAGCCCAACTAGAAGCGATGCTCCAAAAGGTACTTATCGCCAACCGCGGAGAGATCGCCCTCCGGGTCATCAGCGCCTGCAAGGACCTCGGCATCCGCACGGTGGCCGTCTATTCCGAGGCCGACCGCTATTCTCTGCACGTGCGCTTCGCCGACGAGGCGGTGTGCATCGGCCCGGCCAAGAGCGCGCTCAGCTACCTGAATATTCCTTCGGTGATCAGCGCGGCGGAGATCACCAACGTAGACGCCATTCACCCCGGCTACGGGTTTCTGTCCGAGAACTCCGACTTTGCGGAAGTCTGCCAGGCTTCCGGCATCAAGTTCATCGGGCCGAAGCCCGAAGTGACGCGCATGATGGGCCTGAAACAGATTG
The DNA here is from genome assembly GCA_027324255.1 of Bryobacterales bacterium. Lineage (GTDB taxonomy): Bacteria > Acidobacteriota > Terriglobia > Bryobacterales > Bryobacteraceae > Paludibaculum. Next base: position 18,518 of record DAHVTI010000320.1, read on the forward strand.
CGCGCGAGACCATGAAGGCCCACGGCGTGCCCATTTTGCCCGGCTCGGACGGCATTCTGCAGAACGTGGAAGAGGCGCTGGAAGTGGCCGGCCAGATCGGTTATCCCGTCATCCTGAAAGCTTCGGCGGGCGGCGGCGGGCGCGGCATGAGGATTGTCCGCGGCCCGGACGAGCTGCCGAACCTGTTCGCGCAGGCCAGCCAGGAGGCGGAGAACGCGTTTTCAAACGGCGACCTGTACTGCGAGAAGTTCATCGAGAAGCCGCGCCACATCGAGTTCCAGGTGCTGGCCGACGAGCACGGCAACGTGGAAGTGCTGGGCGAGCGCGAGTGTTCGGTCCAGCGGCGGCACCAGAAGCTGATCGAAGAGGCGCCGTCGGCCGCCGTCACGCCGGAGCTGCGGAAGAGCATCACCGCCGTGCTGAAGAAGGCTTTCAAGGCGATCGGCTACACCAACGCCGGCACCGTCGAGTTCCTGATGGACGAGACGGGCAGCCTGTACTTTATCGAAGTGAACGCGCGCATCCAGGTGGAGCACCCGGTGACCGAACTGGTGACGGGCATCGACCTGGTGCAGGCGCAGTTGCGGATTGCCAGCGGCGAGAATCTGCCGGACATCATCGGCGGACCTGTGAAGCTGAGCGGCCACGCGCTGGAGTGCCGTATCAACGCCGAGCACCCCGTGAGCTTCGTTCCTTCGCCGGGCCGCATCCAGTCGCTGTCGCTGCCGGGCGGCATCGGAGTGCGGGTGGATACCGCTCTCTATACGGGCGGCGTGATTCCTCCCTACTACGACTCGCTGGCGGCGAAGCTCATCACCTTCGGGCGCAACCGCGAAGAGGCGATCGCGCGCATGCAGCGCGCGCTGGAGATGTTCGTGGTGGAAGGGATCCACACATCCATCCCGCTGCACCAGGAGATCATGGCCGACGACGAGTTCCGCCGCGCCGCCATCGACACGCACTTCATCCAGCGCTTCCTGGAGCGCCGCAAGGCCGCCGCGGCTCAGTAGGCGGGTTCGGCCGGGTGCACGACGGGGCGGCGGGGCCTTCGATATGATAGGCGCGATTACCGCCATGCCCACCAGACGACAATTGCTTCAATCCCTGGCCGCGCCGGCCATCGTCCCCGCTTCGGCGCTCGGTTTGAACGGCGCTGTTCCGCCCAGCGACCGTGTGACGCTCGCCACCATCGGGGTGGGCTGGATGGGCGGCAGCCACGTCGACGAGTTCCTGAAGTGCAGCGGCCTGCAGTACGTCGCGCTGGCGGATCTCGACGATCACCGCCTGACCGAGAACAAGGCCAAGATCGACGGTTTCTACGGCGACCAGGGATGTGCCGCGTACCACGCGTTTGAAGAAGTGCTGGCGCGCCGCGACATCGACGCCGTCTCCATCGCCGTGCCCGACCACTGGCACGGCATCGTGGCCGTGCTGGCCGCGCGAGCGGGCAAGGATATCTACTGCGAAAAGCCCATCGCGCAGAACTTCAACGAAGGGCTCAAGATGGTGCAGGCCGCGCAGAAGTACGGCCGGATCTGGCAGACGGGCAGTTGGCAGCGGTCGAAGGAGAATTTCCGGCAGGGCTGCGAACTGGTGCGGAACGGGGCCATCGGCAAAGTGCACACGATCGAGGTGGGGCTGCCCGGCGGGCATACCGATTTCGCCAAGACGAAGGACAAGACGCAGGTGACGAAGCCGCCGGCCTGGCTGTGGTACGACCGTTGGCTGGGGCCCGCGCCGGAGGCGCCTTACTGCGAGGCGCGCGTGCATAAGAACTGGCGCTGGAACTACGATTACGCCGGCGGGCAACTGATGGACTGGGTGGGGCACCACGTGGATATCGCCCACTGGGGCATGGGCTTCGACGAGACGGGGCCGTCGGAGGTGGAGGGCGCGGGTGAGTTTCCGCCGCGCGAGGCGCTGTACAACACGGCCACGAAGTACAAGGTGACGTGCAAGTACCCGCAGGGCGTCACCATGGTGATCGCCGGCGGCTACAAGGAGATCCGGGGCGGCACGAAGTGGATCGGCGACAAGGGCTGGCTGTGGGTGAACCGCGGCAAGATCGAGGCGTCGGATCCGGCGCTGCTCACTGCCGACTTGAAGCCCGCCATCCCCTATCCGAAATCGCCGGGCCACTACCAGGAGTACATCGACAGCGTGAAGTCGCGGCGCCGGACCCTGACTCCGGCCGAGGTGGCGTTGCGCTCCGCCACTCCGGGCTTCCTGGGCAACATCTCCATGTTCACGGGCCGGAAGCTGCGGTGGGACGCGGCGAAGATGGAGATTGTGGGTGACGCCGAGGCCGCGCGGTTGTTGGGCCGTGAGATGCGCAGCCCGTGGAGGCTGTAGTCGCCGTCCTTGTAGAATGGCAGGTAATGAGGGTACTTACCATTCTTTCCTGTACGGCGGCCCTGGGCTGCGCTGCCGCCTCCGGCCAAGCGCCGAAGCTTCCTGCGCCCTACCAGACGCCTTCCGCTTCCAATGCGCCGCGGGTGATTGAACGGCCCGGCGGCGCCCGCCTGCAACTGCCCGAGGGTTTCGACATCCAGCCGTTCGCGGGCGGCTTCGAGCGCCCGCGCTACATGATCTACGGGCCTGGGGGCGAAATTCTGCTATCCGACGCGATCAAGGGCGGCAGCGTCTACGCGCTGGTCGACAAGAACAAAGACGGCCGGATCAGCGACGAGGAAAAGACCCGGCTGGCCACGGGGCTGGACCGGCCCTTCGGCCTGGCGTTGTGGAAGGACTACCTGTACATCGCGGAAACCACTTCGGTGAAGCGCTTCAAGTACGACTCGAAGAAGTTGTCGCTGGGGGCGGGGGAAGAGGTGGTGCCGCTGAAGGAAGCGGGCAGCGGCCACTGGACGAGGACCATTCTGTTTGACCGCAAGGGGGAGAAGTTCTATCTGGCCGTCGGTTCGCAATCGAATGTCAGCCCCGGCGAGCCGGCGATCCGGGCGTCGATCACCCGCTACAACCCGGACGGCTCCGGGCGTGAGTTTGTTGCCGAGGGCACGCGCAATCCGATCGGCCTGGCCTGGTCTCCGGGGACCGATACGCTGTGGGCCGCGGTGCAGGAGCGCGACGGCCTGGGCGACGACCTGGTGCCGGACTACTTTACGGCGGTCAAACCGGGCGGTTTTTATGGCTGGCCGTATTCCTACATCGGGCCGCACGAGGAGCCGCGCAACAAGGGGCTGAAGCCCGAACTTGTATCCAGGACAATTGTGCCGGACGTGGTGCTGCCCGCCCACGCCGCAGTGCTCGATGCACGCTTTTATACCGGGAAGCAGTTCCCGGCCAAATACCAGGGAGGGGCCTTTCTCGCTTACCACGGTTCGTGGAACCGGTCGCAGCGGATCGGCTACTCTGTCGTCTTCATCCCTTTTCAGGGAGGCAAGCCCACGGGTCCGCCGGAGGACTTCCTTACCGGGTTCATGCTGGATCCTGCAAAGAAAGAGGTCTGGGGGCGTCCCGTGGGGCTTCTCCAGATGACGGATGGCAGCCTCCTGGTGTCCGATGACGGAGGCAATCAGTTGTGGCGTATTTTCTACAAAAAATAACGATTCTCTCGATGGCGCTGGGCGTGTCTGCCGCAGGGGCGGCGGCGCCCAAGCGCCCTTTTTCGCACAAGTACCACCTCACGCAGGTCGCCGCCTGCGAAAACTGTCACACCACCGCCGCCACCTCCACCAAGGCGCCGGACAATCTCATTCCCGACAAGAGCGCTTGTGTCACCTGTCACGACGAGGTCGAGATTGGCGAGCCTCGCCCCACGGGCGTGCAGAAGTTTAACCACGCTAAGCACGTGCCGATGGGGAGCGTGGCGCCGCTGATTGCCGGGGCGATCAAGGGCAAGACGTATCTCGGGCTGAATCCGCCCTCCGCCGAATCCCTGGCCGCAGCCAAGGACGCCTGCACCGGTTGCCACCGTGGCATTCCCGAGAGCGAGAATGTGGACCTCAGCAAGCCGGCGCCGTCGCACTTCCCGCAGATGGCGGACTGCCTGGTCTGCCACAACAAGATCAACCCGCCGGATTCGTGCGCTCAGTGCCACATCGAGACGACGCCGAACTTCCGCCCGGCGTCGCACACCGCCGACTTCGGGGACAAGCACTCCGAAAAGACGCTGGATAAGTCGTCCTGCGCCACTTGCCACGGGCGCAAATTCACTTGCAAAGGCTGCCACTGATGAGACTGAAGATCCTGTTTCCTGGAGCGCTGCTCCTCCTGCTGGCGCCGGCGCTGCCGTCGCTGGAGCCGGCGGCGGACCCGCGCCTGGCGGGAGCTTCGCGCGGCGAGATGAAAAACGGCTGGGTGCCTGTCAGGCTGCAGGGCTCGCCCGGGCAGATCGGCTTCCAGCACGGTTACCTTCTGGCCCGGGAGATCGAGGATACGCTGGCGGTGACCCGGTTGCAGTTGACGCATGGGGTGGCGCGCGATTGGAACTTCTACCGTTCAGCGGCGGAGAAGGTGCTGTGGCCGCGGGTGCCGGAAGAGCACCGCGAGGAGATTCGGGGCATGGCGGCAGGACTGGCCGCGCGCGGCGTGAAGGCCGATGCGGTGGACCTGACCGTGCTGAACGCCAACATCGAACTGGGCTACTACACGGCCTGGCTCGACAAGGGCGGCAAGCCCGCCGCCCCGGACCGCTGCAGCGCCTTCGTCGCCACGGGCAGCTATACGCGCGACGGCAAGGTGGTGATCGGGCACAACAACTGGTCCGGCTACCTGGAGGGAGCGCGCTGGAACATCATCTTCGACCTCCGGCCGTCAAAGGGGCACCGCATCCTGATGGACGGGTTTCCCGGCTTCATCCACAGCGGCGACGATTTCGGGCTGAACTCCGCCGGCCTGGTGATCACCGAGACCACCATCACGGCTTTCCACGGCTTCGACCCCCGCGGCGTGCCGGAATTCGTCCGCGCCCGGCGGGCCATGCAGTATGCCGCCTCCATCGACGAATTCGCCGCCATCATGAAGGAGGGCAACAACGGCGGCTACGCCAACGCCTGGCTGGTGGCCGACCTGAATCGAAACGAGATCGCCCGGCTGGAACTGGGACTGAAAAACGTCACGCTGGAGCGCTCCCGCGACGGCTACTTCGTCGGCTCTAATTTTCCGGTCCTGCCCAAGCTGGCCGCCGAAGAGACGGATTTTCCCGTGAAAGACATGTCTGTCAGCGCCAATGCCCGGCGTGTCCGGTGGGAGCAACTGATGGCGCAGCACAAGGGGCGCATCGACATGGCCGCGGGCAAGGCCTTCCTGGCCGACCACTTCGATTCCTATGAGCAGAAGGCCGGCGCACCGAGCGAGAGGACGCTGTGCGGACACGTGGACCTTTCTCCCCGCGGTCTGAAGCCCTGGCAGGAGCCGTTCGGGCCGGCCGGCGCGGTGCAGAACAAGATGACGACGGCCGAGATGGCGCGCAGGATGGAGATGGAGGCGGCCTTGGGCCACTCCTGCGGCATCGGTTTCCGGGCGGCCGAGTTTCTGGCGAAGCACCCTGAGTTCGGCTGGATGAAGCCGCTGCTGAAGGATCTGCCTTCCCAGCCGTGGACGAAGTTCGCGGCCGCGCGTTAAGCGGCCGTCCGCCAGCGCCGGCCGAGGCCGAGCGTCTTTTTCGCGTACTCCAGGCCGCGCTCGACGTGGTCCTTCTGCTGGAACTGCACCGCGGCCAGAAACTGCTCCGGCGTCTGCCGGCCCTGCAGGTCCTCGATGACCATGTGGCCTTCAAAGGGACGGCCTTTGCGGGCGAGGTCCAGGAATTTCGCCAGTTCGCCGGCCCTGGCTTGCGGGAACGATTTCCAGTAGCCGGGTTCCAGGTAGGGGATGACCGCGGGCGGCCTGCCCGTGATCGGTTTGTTGTAGACGTGCACCTTCGGGCACACCTCAGCCAGCCTGGTGGTGATGGCCTTGAAGTCCACGCAGCCTTCGCCGAGCGGCACCCACTGCACGGCCACGCCGCGGGGGTGTTCATAGACGACGGAGTCCCGGAGATGCGCCGACTCGATATAGGGGGCGAGCGTCTCCAGCGTCGTCATCGGATGCTCCAGGACGAAGACCGGGTTGCCGGTGTCCATGTAGACGCCCACCAGGTCTTTCCCGGCCGCCTCGATGACCTGGCGCAGTTCCCAGGCCTGGAGGTCCTTGTGGACTTCGATGATGGCCTTGACGCCGCGGCCGGACAGTTCGGGCCGGACCGCGCGGAGAATCTTGACGGCCCACTCCATCGCCTGTTCCACTGGCACGCCGAAGGAGGCGCGATCGCTGGCCAGGACGCCGCGAACGTAGGGGGAGCCCATGGCGGCGGCCCGCTCAATCTGCTTGCGCAGGGCGGCGATGCTGGCATCGAGTCCATCGGCCTTCTTCGGCAGGATGCCTCCGCCGCCCGTCTCGAGATGCAGTCCCAGTCTCTGTGCCTGGGATTTGACTTCCGCCCAATGGGCAGGGTCCATCTTGCGCGGGTCGAGTGAGTCCTGGAGGAAGATGGCGTCCAGTTTCTGCTGGGAGGCGAAATCCAGATGCCTGGAGTCCGGCCAGCGAAGTGCGCGCAGGCAATACGTGTTGTAGCCGAGCGGGAGGGGAGATTCGAGCATCGCACACATGATATCGGATCGGCCGTCGGAGTCCCGAGTGACGCCGGGCTGGCGAGATGTACGCCAGGCGCCCGGCCGGATGATCAGGAGCGGCCGTGAATTGCCGTGCCAGCTATCAGGACGAAAGAACCTTTCCTATAGAAAGAACCTTTCCTCGCTTAGAACAGCGTTCTGAGCCGCTCTTCGCGGGACACGATCTGCCTGATTCGCACTCCGTAGTTCCCCTCCACGACAACAACCTCGCCCCGGGCGATCACGCAGTTGTTGACCAGCACTTCCACCGGTTCGGTGACGGATCTGTTCAACTCGACAATGCTGCCCGTGGTGAGTTTGACGGCATCCTTCAGTCGCATTTGAGCCCGGCCAAAGGAAACTCCGACTGGGAGTTCCACCTCCATGAGGAGTTCCATGGTCGGCGAAGTCCTTCTGGCTGAGCCGATGAGAGATGGCGTCGGCGGTGGTTCGACTTCTTTCTCCGGCTCCAGCGAGGCAAGGAGGCTGGAGTTGCCGGCCAGCCAGGCTTTGCCAAGTACATCACCCCCGATGGTGATCTCGACGGTGTGCCACTCCAGATCGCCAGCCGCAGCTTCCGCCAGTTCGCCATTCTCGAAGGAGACTTCCCGCTGCAACCGGGCGCCCATCGCATTAGACAGGGGCGATAGAGACTGCTGGAGAATTTCCAGCGAGGTGCTTCGGATTTCCGCCTCATCGGAGCCTTCCAGCCCCGCCGCTTCCAGGACCTGGCGTCCCAGTCCCTTCCAGACGGATTGGCTGAAGACCAGCCAGATGGCCGCATGCGGTGCCGCATTGACGGGCTGCATCCACTTGAGATCGCCCGGGCCCGGTCCGGCTGTTTCGCTGGTTTCCACGCGAGCCGCTCTTGCCTCGGCGCCGGTCATGGAGCCGATCGCCGCGCCAAGTTGTTCCACCCATTTTTCGGCTAGCCAGATGCCATCAGTGTTCATGTCGCTCTCCACTCAGCCGGAAGCGGTCCGGCCGGTCATTGTTGCATTGCGCCGATCTGAAGTTGCTCGTCGAGATGTATTGAGCCTTCTCCGGACGCGTCCGAATCACTATCGGCCTCTCGCGGTGGGCCACTTCTTTCTCATGAACGCCCGCAGCCTGAGGATCGCCTGGGTCTTGAGCTGAGAGACACGGGACTCATGGAGCTTGATAATGCGAGAGATCTCACGAAGTGTCATTTCCTCCTTGTAGTACAGTCCCAGAACGGTCCTTTCGACGTAGGGCATCCTCGAAATGGCTTGCGCCAGGATCTTCCGGAGTTCGTTTCGCTCAAACACCTGCGAGGGCCAGTCTTCCTCTTTGTCCGCCACGAAGCGCAGGAGGTCGCGGCCGTCCTCCTCCGAAGGGTGGCCCTCCAGACTGCCCACGTTGAGCCCCCGGATTTCGACGAGCCAGTCGTGGTACTCCTCCAGCGACACACCCAGGCCTGCGGCGATCTCCTCTTCCGAGGGGGGGCGCTTCAATTTCTGTTCCAGCTCTGCGATCGCCCGTTCAATCTGTTTGCTGCGGCGCCGCTGCTGCCGCGGAGCCCAGTCCAGTCCCCGAAGGCTGTCCAGAATTGCACCGCGGATCTTGTATTCCGCGTAGGTTTTCAGTTTTACATTATGCGCCGGGTCGAACTTGTCGATCGCCGAGATGAGCCCCACGATCCCCGTGGACACGAGGTCATCCAGGCTGACACTCTCCGGTAACCTCTCGTGAATTCTCCGCGCGATCAGCCGGACCTGAGGGAGGTGGTCGAGGATCAGCCGCTCCCGCTCCTCTGTGTCCTTTACCGTTGCCGCCTCATAAGGATTCATTTTCTTGTCCTCGCTGGCTTCCTTCCTATGCCGCTGCACCGACCGTGACGGATGCTCCCAGCAGCAGGTGAATGAGGTTTGCCGCGGAAGCGGGCTCCAGGTCCTCCGGAATCCTGGGGCCCCTGCTGAGATATGAGACTGCCTTCCCGCTCAACATGGCTGCCGCCAGGCAGCCCCCGGGACGGGTCGTCTCGTCGAGGCGCGTGAAGATCAGCTTGGCGGGTGAGAAGATCTCCCACCAGCGCATGGATGCGAGCAGGTCCTCAGTTCTCGTCGTCGCTGCCAGCACCAGTTGCGTCTCGACGTCTCCTGGTCCAGCGAGCATGGCTGCCCACTCCTGGCCACACTCTTCCTCGCGGGGGCTGAAGCCTGGAGTGTCAATGAGGATAAGCCCTTTCTGTCTGTGCTCCGTGAGCAGTCTGGCGAGGGCCGCCGGCGTCTCGGCCACTTCGAAAGGGAGGCCGAGAATCGCCGCATAGGCGCGCAATTGATCCGGCGCCGCAACCCTGTGAGTGTCCGTGCTGAGGATCAGAGTGGACCGTTTTGCGCCGATTCCTTCCCGCATCGCCAGTTTGGCCAGAGTGGTGGTCTTACCGCATCCGGACGGGCCCACGAGCGCAACGACTTTCTGCGCGGCTTCGGGCGGTCCGAGTTCCGGGGCTGAGACGATTCTCGACTCCGTCTCGGCGATCAATGCCTGGCGGATGAGAGCGGCAGGCGCTGGGTTCGACCTGCTGCGCAGCCGGAGTCGCCGTTCGACCCTGTCCAGGAGATCATTCACCAGCGTCGGAGGGAGGTCCCTGGCCGCCAGTCCCGCTCCCAGTTCCGTCAATTCAGGCGCGCATCCCGTCCCGATCAGGCCCGATGACAGGTGAGCTACGAGTGCCGAGAGCCGTCCCAGCTCCGCCTGGATGGCCTGCAACTCATCCCGCTCTCCCAGTGTTTCCGTCCGGGGGAGAGGGTGTGGGGAGTCGGGCAACTGGAAATCGACCCGGTAGGCTCCCAGGCGCGCATCCTCTCCTTCGGTGGGACATGCGCCCAGAAGGAGCGCTTCCTCTCCCAACTGCCTGCGTGCCAGCGCGACAGCGGCCTCCACTGAATCTGAATAGAACACCTTTTCGATCGGCACTACCGCGCTCCCTTCAGTACTCCCAGAGAGACCACTCTGGTCCCCGGCGGCACTTCTCCATGCGAAAGGACAGTCGCCTGCGGGTGGTTCGCCTCGAGCATCTGGCGGACGAAGTAACGTGCACCGGAGCTCGTCAGCAGGGTCCAGTTTCCCTGTCCTTGCGCCGTGGCCCCACGGGCGGCATCCAGGAGTTGGGAGACAAGGTCGGGAGATAGATTGAGGTGCGACGTGGTTTCCCCGTGTTCCACCGATCCCTCGATCGACCTTTCCAGCCCCGCGTCGAGGAAGTAGACCGGAAGTTCGCCAGCGGCGTTCAGCAGCGGTCTTACCAGGGTGCGCCGCGAAGCCTGCCGGACCAGTTCCGTGAGCAGGGTGGGGTTCCGTGTGACGCAGGCGCCCTCGCTCAGCGATTCCAGGATACTGGCGGCGTCCCTGATGGATACCCTCTCCCGGAGCAGATTCTGGAGAACCTTTTGGACAGTCGGCAGGGGCAGCAGCTTTGGAATCAGGTCTTCCACCGCACGCGGGTTCTCCTCAGAGACGCGATCGACGAGTCGCTTGGCATCCTGGCGGGAAAAGACTTCGTGGCAATGACGGCGGACCAGTTCTGCCAGATGAGTGCCCAGCACGCTCACGGCGTCCACCACCGTGCAGCCCGCACTCCGCGCACGGTCGGCTTGATCGCTCGGAATCCAGACCGCCGGAAGGCCGAAAGCGGGATCCTTGGCCGGAGTGCCTTGCACGGACTGGGTTCCGCCCGCCGGGAGAATCGCCAGGTCACACCCTGGAGGAAGTTCGAACCGGCCGATCTCCGCCCCTTTCAGCAGCACTACGTACTCGCGGACCCGCAGTGACAGGTTGTCGACAACCCGGACCGGAGGAAGAATATAGCCGAGGTCGGCCGCCAACTGGCGCCGGATGCCGGCGATTCTTCTTAGCAGCGGTGAGCCCTCGCCGCCGTCTGCGAACTTGACGAGGCCCAATCCTACCTCCACCGCCAGCGGTTCGACGCGCAACAGCGAATCCAGGCTCTCGCGTGCCGCCGCCGGCGCCGCTGCCGGACTTTTCTCCGTCGAGTTGATCGCTTTGGTCCGGAGACGGGTGCCCACATAGCCTACGGCTCCAGCCAAGCAGAAGAATGGCCACTTCGGCAGCCCCGGGACCAACGCCATCGCAAGCAGCACGGCGGATGCAAGCAGCAGGGGCTGGTGATTTCCGAAGACCTGGCGCCTGAAGTCTTCTCCCATCTCCCGCTCGCTGCTGGCACGGGTGACAATCAGGCCGCCGCATATGGAGATCATCAGGGCCGGGATTACCGTCACCAGGCCATCTCCGATCGTCAGCACCGTGTAGGTTTCCAGTGCCCGCGGAAGGTCCATCCCATGCTGCAATACCCCGATCAGGAATCCGGCTACGATGTTGATGGCGGTGATCAGGATGCTCGCCACTGCGTCCCTTTGCGTGAATCGGGTGGCTCCGTCCATCGCGCCGTAGAACTCCGCCTCCGCCGAGAGTGATTTCCTCCGTGCCTTTGCCTCGGCTTCGTTGATCAGGCCGGCGTTGAGGTCTGCATCGATCGACATCTGCTTGCCCGGGAGGGCGTCGAGTGTGAATCGAGCGGTGACTTCAGAAATGCGGACGGCGCCGTGATTAATGACGACGTATTGAATCGCGATGAGCACCAGGAACACGACAACTCCGATGACGAAGTTGCCGCCCACGACGAAATTGCCGAAGGATTCGATCACTTCACCCGCGGCTGAAGTCCCGATGCTGCCATTCAGGAGGATCAGTCTCGACGTGGACACGTTCAACGCCAGTCGGAAGAGCGTCATGAGCAGCAGCGCAGTCGGAAAAACGCTGAACTCCGCCGGCCTGCGGATGTACATCGAAACCAGGAGAACCACGGTGGAGAGCGTGATGTTAGCGCTGATCAGGAGGTCCATCACAATCGGCGGCAGCGGTGTCACCAGGGCGAGTAGGATGCAGAGGACTCCAACCGGTAGCGCTGTCTCTGCGGATAGCAATTGACGCCACCCGACACCGGTTGCCGCCGCGGTGGTGCCCGGGTTCGATCTGCCCGCCGCGGATCGGCCGGTCTGCGGCCCCGCGATGCGGGATGCCGTGCCGTGACTGCTCGTCGCTGTGATCGGACTGGTCATTTCAAGTCTCTGCTGTCCGCGCCAGTTCCTAGGCCCCCGGGCGGCCTCCGTTCATCAATCGGAGAACGTACGCCAGGACTTCCGCGACTGCTCGGTACAACTGAGCGGGGATCTCCTGGCCGACCTCCACCTGCTTGTATAGTGCCTGTGCCAGCGGAGGATTCTCGATCACAGCGACCTGGTGGCGAAGGGCGGTCTCTCTGATTCGGAGTGCCAGGTAGTTCTTCCCTTTTGCTACCACCCGAGGTGCCGCCATCTCCTTCATGTCATAGCGGAGAGCGACGGCAAAGTGCGTTGGATTCACGACAACTGCCGTGGCCTTGGGAACCTCGGACATCATGCGCCGCCTCAGCAACTCGCGCCTGAGTCGACGGATCTTCATTTTGATCTCCGGATTGCCCTCATTCTGCCTGTACTCCTCGCGCACCTCCTGCTTGGTCATCATCAAATCGTCCATGTAGTTTCGTCTTTGGCGAAAGAGGTCTATCACGCCCCACGCCAGGAGTACTCCTGCCGACTTCCAGGCCAATTGGGAGAGCGCGCCGCCGGCGACTCCAATGGCACTTTCCAGGCTGAGGAGGGGAAGGCGAAGAAAGGCGTCCAGGTTCGCAGAAATGACTGCCCAGCAAATCACCAGCATCACCGGCAGAAACAGGACCGCTTCCTGGACGGCTGTCCGGTTTTTCCGGGGCAGTTCGCGGAGGTGGCCGATGGGGTTCAACCGGCCGGCGTCTGGGGCCAGTTTCATGGGGGCCAGCCCGAAGCCCGTGCACGCCAACTGCGCCAGCAGCATTGCGGCGGTCAGCGCAGTTCCGGCGAACAGCAGGGCCCCTGCGATCGGCAACAGAAGCACCCTCAGGTTCCACTCGATGGTCGACTTCGTGACGGGAACCTGGAAGGCGAGTTCCAGCAGGCTGCGGAATCGGCCACGGAATGCCGGCCACCACGTAGACGCTGTCCCGGCGATCAAGGCGGCGAAGACCGCGAATTGAACAGCGGAAACGAATTCGCGACTGCTGGGAAAGCGTCCCTCCTCCCGGGCTTTCTTCAGGCGCTGTGCCGTCGGCTGCTCTGTTCGTTGTCCGCGATCAGCCATGGATTACCTCAAGATGGAGCTCAGGACCGCCGTCATGCGGTTGAGCCCAGTCTGGTACGTCCACGCCATCATCGGAGCCATGATGGCCAACGCGGCCAGAGAACCGAGCATCTTGACGGGGAAGGAGAGGGAAAGCAGTTGGAGTTGAGTCTGCAGCCGGCCGACCAGGGCCAAGGTGATGTCGGTCAGTAGGAGCAGTCCAGCGACGGGTAGTGCCAGACGCACGCCGAGCTCCAGCATCTCGCCGCCGAATCGCACGAGTTGAGCAGCGCTTTCCCATCCGACTCCGACGGAGCCTGGGGGGCACACCTCGAGGCTGCGCGCAAATGCCCTCAGGACAATCCTGTCCACGCCGCCCGCGAAGAACAACAGATTGGCTGCGAGTTGCGCCGTGGTCTGCAGAACCGTGCTGTCAGCCTGGCTGCTTGGGTCGAACGTTGAGGCGTAGGAGAAGCCCGCTTGCATGACCACCGTTTGGGCGCCGAACACCAGGCATTCGGACAGCATCCCCACCAACGCACCCACGCCCACTCCTAGAAGGCTCTCGCCCGCGGCCCAGACGGCAAAAGTGCCCGCCGACAGGGCGTCGGTTTCCACGCGGGGCCAGATGGGGTGGAGCGCGACGGACAGCGAGAGGACCAGCAGGAGTCTGGCGGGCTCGGCGACCATCCTGGAGCCCGGGATCGGAACGAAGGCGAGCATGCCTCCCAGCCGGAAAAGGACCAGCAGGAAGGCCGCCAAGGTGCCCGTACCGAAGCTGAGTTCACCGCCCATAGCGGCTGAGTTCTCCCAGTAGTCGCTCGGTGAATGTGCAGAGCCTGATCAACATCCACGGCAACAGGACCACGATGCCTGCCAGAAAAGCAGCCAGGCGCGGCACGCTGCCGAACGCCGGGTCCTGAACCGAAGTCACGATCTGCAACAGGCTAATCAGAATGCCGGCCACGAACCCGATGGCAAGAAGAGGCAGGCTGAGCCAGAATGCGGTCATCAATGTCTGTCTCACCAGGTCCACGACAGCTTGTTGGTTCATTTGGGCCTCACTGAAAACTCCGCATCATCGAACCGACGACCAGATTCCAGCCGTCCACCAGAACGAACAGGAGAATCTTGAAGGGCGCCGACACCATCACCGGCGGTAGCTGCACCATCCCAAGCGATAGCGTCACGGACGCGACGACAATGTCGATCACCAGAAAGGGAAGGTAGAGAACTGCTCCGATCTGAAAACCTGCCTTGAGTTCCGACAGGACGTAGGCAGGCGCCAGAATCCCCAAGCCGAGATCCTGAGGAGTCCTCGGCGGCGCAGCCTTCGTGATCTCGACCATCAGTGCGATATCCTTTTCGCGGGCGAACCGGAGCAGGAAGCCTTTGAGCGGTTTGGATCCCGCCTCCCAGGCTTCCTCCCGGTTGATCTTGCCTTGCTCGAGCGGTTCCCAGCCTTTTCGGTAGGCTTCGCCGATGACAGGAGTCATGATGAGCAAGGACAGGAACATGGAGAGCCCGATGAGTACCTGATTCGAAGGCGCAGTCTGTGTTCCCAATGCCTGCCTGAGGAAGTGCAGGATCAGGCTGATGCGAAGGAATGGTGTCAGCGAAACCAACAGCGCCGGCAGCACCGTCATGGCCGTCAGCAGGAGCACGACCTGGAGCGATGGTCCCAGGCCATCGGCCGCCCTGCCGCCCTTCAGCGGAATGCCCAGCATCGAGTCCGGTGCTGCTCCGGCCAGCGGAAGCGCCGCTGCCAGCAAGGGTGGAATCCACCTCCGCGCGTTCATGCAGCGCTCCCTGTCCCGCGCCCGCAAGCCCGTCGAAGGTCCTGCTCGAATGCGCCCGATTGCGGCGCAAATACGATGCCGGCCGGATGAGTGCCGACGAGGATCGGCGTTCCGCCCGTTTCCACGACATGCAGGCAATGTTGTGCTGTTAACGGGATCCTATGGGTCACTCGAAAGGCCGGTTGTCCCCGGTGGTTGCCGCCGGGGAACTGCGGCAGGACGCCCCTTCGTCTGGCGATCCAAAGCGCCCCGCACAGCAGTCCGAGAACCACGATGACAGCCAAGAACTGTTCGCTCGCCGGCATGTTATTCCTCGACATTGAAGTCTGTGATACGGACGCCCATGGTGTCCTCGATAATGACGATCTCCCCGAATCCGACCAAAGCCTCGCCGATTCGAATGTCAATGTTTTCCCCGGCTGACCGGCTCATGCGGATGACACTTCCGATTTCGAGTTCAAGAACCTCTCGCATGCTCATGGTTTTACGGTCCAGTTCCACTTCCACGTCCAGGAAGACATTCAACAACGGTGCGATCTGCTGGCTGACTGTCACGGCGTCCCGGCCCCTGCGACTAGCGCTTCAGGTTGATGGTTTCCTGACTGAGTTCATCGACTGCGGTGACCACCCGCGAATTCGCCTGGTATCCGCGTTGGAGAACGATGAGGTTGGTGAACTCGCGTGCGATGTCGACAGTGGAGAACTCCACGGCCCCACCCATGATCTGGCCGCGGCCGCCGGAGTTTGGCAGGCCGACAGCCGGCAGTGCCGACCTGGCGCTGAGCTGGAAATTATTGTCGCCTACCGCGATCATCGATTCCGGGTTGCGGATCGAGGCCATTGCCAGTTGGCCCACTGCGACCTGCTGGCCGTTGGAGTACTGAGCCAGGATCCGCCCACCATCTCCGATTCCCACCTTGACCAGTTGCGCGGCAGCGAACCCGTCCTGTGCGTTCGCGGCCACGGCCGACTCCTGCGAGAACTGGGTGAGACGCGGAGTGAGCCCGTTGTACAGATTCCAGGTGACGTTCATGTCCGCAGCCCCGTTTGCCAGCCCCGAAATCGTCATTGAGGGCATCGGATCGGCGGCCAGCGGCGCGGCAAGCCTGCCGGAGGAGTCGAATTGAATCGTGCCGGTGACCGCAGTGAAGGGCGGGGTGGCCAGATCGGAGTCAGGAAACCCCATCGTGTATGCCCACTCGCCCGCATTGGCCGTCTTGTCAAACTTGACTGAGACGACATGCGAGCCGCCCAGCGAGTCGTAGACTTCGATCGAGGTAGAGAAAGTCGTTGCGGGCGGGCCGGCAGAAGCCGACGCATCGAGGTTGAGGTCGAACGAAATGTTGGTCGTCGCCACAGGGGACCGCAGGGAGCCTATCGGAACAACCACGTCCGTCGCCGGTTGGGTAGTGTCCAGGACTCCATTCACTTCATTCCAGCCCTGCAGGCGGAACCCAGTCGCGGTGACGAGTTGTCCGTCCTTGTTGACCTGCAGATTGCCGCCTCGCGTGTAGAGCACGCTGTTGTTCTTCGCCTCTCGGACTACCAGGAAGCCATCGCCTTGGATTGCGACGTCGAGTGGGCCGGAACTGGCTTGGATCGCGCCCTGTGAAAACTGCCGGATGGTCACGGGTCGGGCTACGCCGAATCCAACCTGGGTTTCTCCCAGTCCGGCCCCCAGAGACTGTGTGACCAGGTCGCTGAAGGCAACCACGCTGGCCTTGTAGCCTGGCGTGTTGAGATTGGCGAGATTGTTGCCCACCACATCGATGGCGGTGGCGTGCGCTCCGAGAGCACTGAGTGCGGTTGAAAATGATGTGAACATTGTGGCTCCAGTCTTTCTCTGCGTTAGGGGTTCTGTGTTGCTGAAGTATCGGCGCCGTTCTCGATTGTTTTCCGGATCGCCTTCAGTTCGTCTCTCATTCCCAGGGTCTGTTCCAGTTGCGAGAACTGTGCCAACTGAGCGACGAATTCGGTCCCATCTGCCGGATCCAGTGGGTTCTGATGCTTGAGTTGGGCGACCAGCAACTGCAGGAAGACCTCCGCATTTGCCAGATCGCTGGTCTCTGGCGCCTTCGTCTGCTGCTTGGCCTGGTTGCCGATCAGTTCCTGAATGTCCCCCCAGTTTTGAGTCTCTGTGGCGGACGTAACCGTGCTCATTTCAGTCCTCCTTTGACTGCCAGCCTTCTCAAGGCCGCCATCTCCGCAAGCTCCTGCTCGTCACTCGACCAGTCCCATTCACGCCGCGGAGAGTCGGAATGCTCTCCGGAACCCATCGACGTCTGGTTCAGGCTTCCCGGCGAGTTCTGACCGCGACCCGGTGCCGTCCGCCACGCTGGTGACAGGCGATCGGCATCCTCGGCTCCGGAGAACCGTTTCAAGGATTCGGCAGAAGGGCTCAGTTCGGCTTTCCAGCCGCGCGTATTGAGATCCGACTCCAGTTGGGAGATGTTGACGCGTAGTGTGTCGGCGATCTGTTGATCATGAGTCCGGAGCTTCAGGTTCACCGCCCCTCGAGCTTCTACGAACTGCATGTCCACGCGGCGGCCGGTGCCTGCTTCCAGCCTGACGGTGAGCTCGCGCAGCGCGGTTCGGGGTTCCGAAGGTTTCGAAAGGGCGGCCTTTGCCGACGCGAGCTGTTCAGCCTGCGTCGTGCTGGGCGCGTTCCGGTCCGTTCTCCCCGCCTCACGCGCTTTGTGCGGATCCATGGCAGCGGACGAGTCATGAGGTGCGGTCACGGATACGCGCTGTGTCGGATTCCCAGGCTGCACCTCTCGGAGATCCGATTCGGGATGATCCGCAGAGGCACTGTCGCCTCTGCCGGATTCGCGGGACGGTTGACGAGCAAGACCGGACGCGGCGAGGCCGTCCGACTCCACCGCCGCAGGCTCCCTAGCGGCGGTGAAGTAGGCCGGTTCGCGGGGGGGGCGCCTGCCGTCGGCAGAGAGGACTGATGGCGCATGATCGGAATCCACCTGATTTTCGCCAACTGCGTTTTCCACTCCAGTGGGCGAGCCGGCAAGTCGTGAAAGGTCATCTCTTCCGGAACCTTGCGACGACCCTGGATTCCCCCCGAGTTCCCGCCCATCCGGTGGAAGCTCTCGGGCGAAGTTCTCCGAATTCGCCGGCAAGCCTGCAACTGTAGGGCCGGCGGCGGAATTCAGCGGGAGTCTCGTCACGGGCACTGCCCTTCCGGCGGATGCCGCTCGCTCGGAGTCCTGTTGCTGAAGCCTGCCTTGGACGACCGGCGGGGCAACCGACTCTGATAGGGGGGGCACCGCTATCCCGACCTCAGCCGTCCTTTCTGAAGTTGCCGGGAGGCCGGTTGCTGCCGCCTTTTCGTCGGCCTTCATATCCTGCCGTAAGCTCAGTCCGGTCCCGACAGACCAGCCGAGCGATCCTGGCGAATCTGTCACCGGTACAGTCAGGCCAATGTACTGAGCGGAAAGCGGGGGGATGCCGGCGCCGGGTTCGGCTCTCCGACCGGCGGGGTCACCGCTGAAAGCGTCTGACGTGCTCTCTCCCGCCCGGCCCTCGCTGCCGCGGAACTCCTCCACGCCGTTCACGCTGCGTTCTCCCGAGGTTGTTTCCGTCGCCTCCAGCCACGGGGGTGAGAAGGAGAAGCCAGTGGTCGTCGCCGGAGCGGCGACAATTGCAGGAACGGCGCTGGCCAGGATCTGAAGTCCGATCTCCTCTCCGCGTTCCTGCTCCTCCCGTTCGACATCAGTGGAGCCCTTCGCAACAGGGCATTCCTTCGACTCTCCAATTGGCAACTCCGCGGGCGGTGCAGTCGACCTGATTGCAGTGCAGTTGGAAGTTCGGGCCTGGCCAGATCCCGCGCCGTTATCGCAGGATTGCGTCTCAGCTTCAGGTGAAGCCTGAAGTCGTTGTTGCAGCATGCTCACAAAGGAGATGCGTTTCGTCCTGCCCGCGGAGCTGGGCGGCTTGGCAAGCGCGGACTGCTGGGAGCTCAATTCCGACGGCGAAATCAGAAGCTCCGAAGCTGCGCAGTTGAAGTCGGCCACGCCGATGCAACAGCAACCTCACTTCCACAGCGTGTGTTCCTTTTTCTTCAAGAGGATGACGGCCGCCACCGTTTCAACGCCCAGTGCCGGGTTCCGTTTTGGCACGCGGGGACAGTCCCAGATGTTCCGAATTGGTTATCTCATCGGCCCGTGGAGCCGTTTGTTCAGTGTTTCCTTTTCTGGTCGTCAAATTGCATTTCGATTGGCGAGATGCCATGGATCCTCTGACAATCGCGGCGGCCTCGGGAATGCGAGCCCGGCTCGAGGCGCTGGACCTGCTCGCGAACAACATTGCGAACAGCTCCACCCCAGGCTTCAAAGCCGACCGTGAGGCCTACACCTCCTATCTGGGAGAAGAGAGCCTCGGCGCTGAGATGGACGGCGCGGGGTACTCCCAGATCTCGTCCCCGCTCATTGAGGCGCACCGGACTGATTTTTCTCAGGGAGCGCTGACTCCCACGGCGTCTGCTTCTGACCTGGCTCTTTCCGGCGACGGCTTCTTCCTGCTGGACTCTGCAAACGGGCCGCTCTTGACCCGCTCCGGCAAGCTGCACGTCTCCCGCGACGGCAGGTTGCTGAGTGCGGAGGGCCACGAATTTGCCACCGTGGCTCCGCAACGCATCCGGGCTGATCCTGAACTCCCTGTTGAAGTTGACTCAGATGGCACCGTGCGGCAGCAGGGCTCGCCGCTCGGCAGGCTGCAAGTTGTGAAGTACGCGATCCAATCCCAGCCTCCCAAGCGGGAAGGGGTCTATTTTGCGCTGGATACCGGTCAGGCGCGCACGCTGGTGCCGTCCGAGGCGGAGGTCCAGCAGGGCATGGTGGAGAACTCGAACTACTCGGTGCCGGAGGCGGCTGTTCGGCTCGTGGCGGTTCTGAGGCAATTCGAATCTCTTCAGAAAGCACTGCAGTTGGGTGGGGAGATGGGCCGCAAGGCCGTAGAAGAAGTGGCTCGAGTGAATCCTTGATCCAGGAGATCCATTATGATTCGCGCCCTATACAGCGCTGCCAGCGGGATGAACGCGCAGCAGCTCAACGTCGACAACATCGCCCACAATCTCGCCAACGCTAACACCGTGGGTTACAAGATGCGCAGGTCTCAATTTCAGGACCTCCTCTATCAGACGATGGTGCAGCCCGGCGCGGCCGCGGGCGCTCAGACCGTCGTTCCCACCGGGCTGCAAGTGGGATTGGGTACTCGCGTTTCATCCAACGGGATCTCGTTTGCCCAGGGGAGCTTCTCGTCCACCTCGAATCCGCTCGATATCGTCATCGAAGGCCGCGGTTTCTTCCAGGTTCGGCGTCCCACGGGCGAGATCGCCTACACCCGGGCGGGTCAGTTTCACCTGGATCGTGACGGCAACCTTGTTACGAGCGAAGGTGATCCAATCGAGCCCCAGATCACCATCCCGCCCGAGGCGCAAAGCATAACCATTGGGTCGGATGGAACCGTCAGCTTTACCTTGCCCGGCCAGTCTGCGGCCCAAGTGGGCGGCCAGATCCAGTTGGCCAACTTTTCCAACCCTGCCGGCCTGAACAGCATCGGCAGGAACCTCTACCTGCCGACGGACGCATCTGGAGATCCGACCATCGGGAACCCGGGCGGGCAGGAGGGGTTGGGAACTCTGCTGCAAGGCTACGTGGAACAATCCAACGTGAGCGTGGTGGAGGAATTCGTGAATCTGATCGTCAGCCAGCGCGCCTACGAAGCGAACTCCAAGGTAGTCAAAGCCTCTGACGAAATGTACCAGCAAGTCAACAACATGACACGATGAAACTCGCCGCATGGCTGGCCGTCTGCGCGCTGCCGCTGCCGGCCGCGGACCGCTGCATCCAGGTCGATTCCAGCCGCATCCTTGTCAGCCACATCCTTCCCGCCGTGCCGGAGCTCTCCGCGCTTCCGGGGGGATTGGTGCTTGGCTATGCACCTTCGCCCGGACTGGTCCGCTGGTGGAAAGGACGGCATGTCCGCGCCCTCGCTCTGCGCCGAGGTGTGGACATCGGTGCAATAAGCGATTTCTGCGTCGAGCGGCCAGCCTCTCCCATTGGCGAGGACGAGGTGGCGAGCGTTCTTGCTTCGCTTCTGCCGCCCGGCGCCAGGCTGCAACTGGTGGACTACTGCCGCCTGCGCATGCCGCGCGGAGAACTGCAGTTCACGCTACGCGGCCTGGTGCGTCCGCCCAACCCGCTGCCCGGCTCTCTTCTGATGTGGCGCGGCCGGCTTATCTATGACAAGAACCGCAGCGCACCCTTCTGGGCAACCGTCAGGGTCTCCGTTCGCCGGGAGGGCGTCTACGCCGTCCGGCAGATACCGCAGGGCAAGCTTGTCGCGGCCGAAGACGTCCGATTGGAGAGCCGCGAAGAGTCGCTGTTCTCGGCCGTACCCGCCGCTGAGTTCGTGCGCCTGCTCGGACGGCGTGCCCGGCGCAACATTTCCCCAGGTTCGGCCGTACCGGAAGATCTTCTGGTTGCCCCGCGCGAGGTGAACCCTGGAGAGGTGATCGAGGTCCAGGTCCAGTCCGGGACGACCCGGCTCAAGCTGAACGCTCAGGCCGTGACGGGCGGAAGTGCCGGGGATCCCGTGCTGCTTCGGAATCGGACTTCTGGCAAGCAGTTCAAGGCGATTATCGATGGAAAATCTCGCGCTGTTCTGGATTTGGAGGATTCTGATGCTGAAGACCGCACACCGGGCGCTGCTGCTTTCCCTGCTGCTCAGTCTGGCTCCGCTGATCATAGCGGGGGATCGCGCAGCCAAGGCAAAATCGGGGCGCGATCCAGTGAAACCGCTCGATCGATTGATCCTGGAAGCTGAGGGGGCCGCCGCAAGCCGCCACCTTTCGCCCGGATCCCTGTATGACCCGGCGGGCCGCTTCGGCGATCTGGCGCGGGATCAACGGGCCAGTCTTCAGAACGACCTGGTCACCATTGTGATCTACGACAAAGCATCGGCGATGTCCAAAGGGGCAACCAAGACCGCCCGGACCAGCTCGGTCAGCGCCTCGGTGCGCGCACTGGCCGGGCCGACGAGAGTGAACGGGCCGCTGACTTCGATGGCCGACCTGGGAGGAAGCAGTTCTCTCGACGGGCAGGGTGAGACCTCCCGCGAGAACGTGCTCCAAACAACCCTCTCGGCCCGAGTGACTCACGTGCTGCCCAATGGCAACCTCGTCGTGGAAGGATCCAAGGAGATCATGGTCAATTCCGAGCGGCAGCGGGTTACGGTTCGCGGAATGCTCCGCTGGAACGATCTTTCCCCCACGAATCGTGTTTCATCGGACCGCCTGGCCGAGTTAGAGGTGAGGGTTGACGGCAAGGGCGTCGTCAACGATGCGATCCGGCGGCCGAACTTCCTGTACCGTCTTCTCCTGGGGCTGCTCCCCTTCTGAGCCATGAAACTACTCATCCTGCCGCTTGTAATCCTGCCGCTGGTCTCAGCCGGCGTGCGTGTCAAGGAAATCGCCGCCATTGAGGGAGTCCGGGACAACCAACTCATCGGCTACGGACTGGTGGTCGGTCTGAACGGCACCGGCGACAAGCGCCAGACCTTTTTCTCGTCCCAGACACTGGCCAACATGCTTGACCGGATGGGCGTACAGGTCTCCCCCACGGCCATGCTGGTCCGCAACATGGCAGCCGTCATGATTACCGCCAATCTGCCACCGTTTTCCCAGCCGGGGCTGCGAATCGACGTTCAGGTGGCCGCGATCGGCGATGCCACCAACCTTCAGGGAGGCCTGCTCATTCTGACCCCGCTGAAAGCCGCGGATGGGCAGGTCTTTGCTGTCGCCCAGGGGTCGGTCGTGACGGGCGGATTTGTGGCTGGGAGGGGAGGAGGCAACGCGACGACTCTGAATCATCCCACTGCCGGCAGAGTGCCCGGCGGCGCGATCGTGGAGCGACCAGCGCCATCCATTACCCCAGACGGGAAACTCCGGCTCCAGCTTCGGCAGTCTGATTTCACGACCGCAGCCCGACTGGCGGAGGTCGTCAACCGGTCCTTCTCCGCCACTCTCGCCCGCTGCGAGAGCGCCGGGGTGGTGATAGTCGACGTTCCACCCCAATTCCGTTCCCGCAGCGTGGAGTTCATTGCCACCCTTGAGGCTCTGACTCTGGAAACGGACCACATTGAGCGGATTGTGGTCAATGAGCGTACCGGGACGATTGCCGCGGGGAGAGACATTCGCATCCGGCCGATCGCCGTCCTGCACGGAGCGCTTTCGGTGGAGGTTCAGACCACCCTGGATGTTTCCCAGCCGGCGCCTTTCAGCGAGGGAAAGTCGATGGTGGTTCCGCAGACGACGACCTCCGTCAAGGAGGAGAAGGCAAAGGGCATTCAGCTCAAGCAGGGAGCGACCGTGGACGACCTGGTGAAGGCGCTCACCTCGATCGGTTCGACTGCCCGCGACGTCATTGCGATTCTGCAGAGCCTGAAGGCGGCCGGCGCGCTGGACGCTGAAATCGAAGTGATTTAAGGAGGAGCAGCCGATGACTGATTATCAAGTGAAAGTCTCGCCGTTCGACTGGGCGGCTGGGGCTGGAGACCGCCAGGCCGGCATGGAGCCGAAGCGGGTTCGTGAAGCTGCCAGCCAGTTTGAATCGCTCCTGATCGCACAAATGTTGAGCAGCATGCGGCAGTCCGACGGCGGCGGGTGGCTTGGCTGCGGGGACGACCAGGCGGGGGCGACGATGACGGAGATGGCGGAGCAATGCGTGGCGCAGTCGATTGCCGCTTCCGGCGGCTTAGGTTTGGCGCCGATTGTCGAACGGGGACTCACCCGGGCCTCGGAAGCTGCTCGCGAGCCGTCCGGTCCTCCGGTCATCCGCAGGCGCTGAGACTAGACAGCGGGCTCATGTCGAGGTTTGAGGCGCCGTAGGCAACGGGCTCCAGTTCTCTCGCCGGGCGCAGTTCGCGCCAAGCTTCGAGAAGCGTCGACACCACCCTGCCGGCTTCGGAGAAGGCCCGGTCCTGTTGCGCGAAGTTTCCTTCCTGCAGGCGGTCGGAGATGAACTCGTAAAGGCGGGCGAGGCTGGATGCGACCTCTCCGCCCCTTTCGCGGTCGAGCGAAGAGGACAACTCTGCCACTATCTCCAAGGCCCGGCTGGCTGACCTGGCTCGACCGGCAATGTCCCCGTCGCGGAGAGCCTGCCTGGCGGCCTGGATAGACTCCCCCAGTCCTTCATAGAGCATCACCACCAGTTCCAGTGGGTCGGCGCAGAGGATCGCCTGCTGCATGTGTTCTCGATAGGGATCGTATGTCATTAGCGTGGTTAGCTCTCGGAACCTCAGCGCTTACAGGCTTGTCTCCTCAGCCAGCCGCAGAACGTATTCGGGCGGAATCTGGCGGATCACTTCCTGCGTCTCCTTGTCAACAATCTTCATGACCGTCCGTCGCGTCTGCCGGTCGAAGGTAAACGTGAGTTCGCTCTTCTGTCCGAACAGTTGCGCCTCATTCACGGCCTTCACCGCATGGATGAGTTGAAGTTGCTCGGTCCTTTCCTGCGGGGTAAGTGGTGTAGCCAGCGAAATCGCCGGCGAGTCTCCCATGCCCTCGATTCTCCTTATTTCCAAGGGGAGCCTCCTTTCCCGGTCTCCTCAATTCCCACTGAACACATCGGACCGAATTGGCAGCGTTTGAAAGAGAAAAAGCGCCAGCCGGCGCTGGCGCCTCAAGATCCGTGCTTGTTTCTTCCGTTTCGAATCCCGAGCAGAATCCTACTCGAGGTTCAATACCCGCTTGACGGTCCCGCGCTCCTTCTGGATCTTCTCCTGCAGCATCATGATCGCGTAGATCAACTGTTCCGGGCGAGGGGGGCAGCCGGGGACGTAGACGTCTACCGGAATGACCTGGTTCACCGGGATCAAGGCGTAGTTGCTGAAGACACCCGTCGAAGTCGCGCATGCGCCCATCGAGATCACCCACCGGGGCTCAGGCATCTGCTGATAGAGTTGCCGGATCACCGGGGCCATTTTGTTCGACACCCTGCCGGCGATGATCATCAGGTCGGCCTGCCTCGGGCTGCCTCGGAATACCTCCGCGCCGAACCGGGCAATGTCGAACCTGGATGCGCTCATGGCCATCATTTCGATGGCGCAGCACGCCAGTCCGAACGTCATGGGCCAGATGGAATTCTTCCGCCCCCAGTTAATGACGTTGTCAACCGTGGTCAGCAGGATGCCGCTGTCCTGGCCGAAACTCCCTTCCTGGTCGATGCGATCGTAAAGACCTGCCGGCAGTTCCCCCAATTGGATCTGGTTCTCTCGGATCGTGTTTTCCATGGCCCTCTTCCCCTTAGATTATCCCACGCGCGGCCCGATGCATCACCTGCCGGCGGGTAGAATGAAAGGAATCCATGGCATCTTCCTACGCCGACCTCCTCGGCCCGCTTTGCGGCGAATTCGGTATCGACACAGAGTACTGGGACATCTGGGGCCGGCGCCACCGGACGAGCGAAGCCGCCTTGCTGGCTATCCTCCACTCGTTCGGCTTGGATACTGCGACTCCCGACGCCCTGGAGGCTTCCGCCCGGCAGTTTCACCGGAAGAATCAGGCCCGCCCGCTCGATCCAGTGGCGGTTCTCAGCGTGGCAGACCCCAGCCCGCGAGTGCCCCTGCGCGCGCCGGAGGGGGCGAAAGTGGCGATGGCTCTGTACTTTGAGGATGGCCGCGCCGAGCGGCAGGACCTGGTCGTGGCCGCCGGGCAGCAGACGCTGCCGCTGCCGGTTCCGCTGCCCCTCGGCTACCATGACCTGGAACTGTCTGTACGGACACCCGTTGGACCTGATATCCGGGCCAGCCAGCGCATCATTGTCGCCCCGGAGCGGGCGTGGCTCCCCGAAATCCTCCAGAATGGCGGGCGTGCCGCCGGACTGGCTGTCAGCTTGTATGGCGTCCGCTCCAGCCGCAATTGGGGTGTGGGCGATTTCACTGACCTCGCCGCACTTTGCCGCTGGACCGCCAGTGCGCTGGGCGCCGGTTTCATCGCCCTGAATCCACTCCATGCCCTGCACAACCGGCAACCCTACAACACCAGCCCTTACCTTCCGCTCTCCGTCTTTCAGCGCAACTTCCTCTATCTCGACGTCGAGGCGGTGGAAGACCTTCAGGCTTCGGCCAAGGCCCAGGCGTTGATTCGCTCGCAGCCGTTCCAGCAGGATCTGGCCGCGCTGCGTTCCGCCGAATACGTCGAATACGAACGCGTTGCCCGCCTGAAACGGACCGTCCTCCGGCTCCTTTTCCGTAGCTTCTTCCGCGAGCACTGGCTGGCGCAGACTCCGCGCGCCCGCGAGTTCCAGGCTTGGGCCGCGGCCCAGGGCGACCTCCTCGACCGCTTCGCCACTTACAGTGCGCTTGATGAAGTCCTGCATGCCCAGGACCGGAACTTGTGGATCTGGCCGGACTGGCCGGAGGAGTTTCGCGATCCGGATTCGCCAGCCGTTCGGGAGTTTGCTCGCACGCACCGGCGCCGGGTTCTGTTCCACAAGTACCTGCAATGGCAGGTAGATCTGCAACTGCAAGCCGTTCAGAAGCTTACCGGCGAGCTCGGGATGCCCGTCGGTCTCTATCACGACCTCGCCCTAGCCACGGACCGCTGTGGCGCCGACCTCTGGGCCTACCGCCCGTTCTTCATCAGCGGTTGCCGGGTGGGATCGCCGCCCGACGACTTCGCGCCCGAGGGCCAGGACTGGGCCTTCCCACCGCCGAACTCCCGCACCCACCTCGAGAATGGCTACCGGCTCTTCGTGGAGACCATCCGCCGCAACGCCAGCCACGGCGGCGCCCTGCGCATCGACCACGTCATGCGCTTCTTCCGCCTCTTCTGGATCCCTGAAGGTGTGACCGCCGCCGAGGGAACATACGTCAACGAGCGCTGGCAGGATCTCATTCGAATCCTCGCCCTGGAGAGCGTCCGCGGTAGTTTCCTCGTCGTGGGAGAGGACCTCGGCACCGTGCCCTTAGGGTTGCGCGAGGCGATGGAACAGTACGGGATGCTCCGCTACAAGCTCTTCTATTTCGAAAAGGGCGGCGACGGGCTGCCGCTCCCCTGCTCGGCTTACCCCAGCGGCGCCCTCGTCTCATCCACCACGCACGACCTCCCGACGCTGGCCGGCTTCTGGGCCGGCCGCGACATCGAGGCCCGGCGCGCGGCCGGTGTGCTCAATGACGAGGGGCTCTACCACCGGCAGACAGAGGAACGGCGCGCCGAGAAACGCAGGATGACGGAGGCGCTCATCCGGGACGGCTTTCTCCCGCCCGACTTCCCCCGCGAAGCGGCCGACTGGTCCGAACTCACCGGGGACCTCCACAACGCTATCATCGGCTTCCTCATGAGCACTCCCGCCGCGCTGATGCTGCTCAATCAGGAAGACCTGACCAAGGAACTGGATCAGCAGAACCTGCCTGGCACCACCTGGCAATACCCCAACTGGCGGCGCAAGATGCGCTACAGCGTCGAGGAACTCGAGACCTCGAAAACGGCCGCCGACTTCGCGTTGATGATGCGCTCCTGGCTGGAGCGCACCAACCGCTTCACCGGATCGCGCTGAACGGCACGTCGGTGATGCGGTACCGGCGCCAGTCCTTGTAGTCAAAGTGCCACCACTCGTACTCGTAGACCGTAAAGCCTTCGGCCTCCATGGCCTCCCGCAACAGCGTCCTCAAGCTCCGCTCTCCGCTGGTGCTTCCGGGGTAGTCGGGGTATGCCCGTTCCGTCATCTCGTCATACTCGCTGGGCATCCTCACGGCCAGGCCCGTCTTCAGGTCGAACAGCGTGACGTCGGCCGCGCATCCGCGGTTGTGGCGCGAACCGCGCGCCGGGTCGGCCACGAACACTTTCTTCTCTTCAGGGGTCGCGTCCCAGAACAGTTTGGTCACTGACCACGGCCGGTAACCGTCGTGCACCAGGATGCCGTAGCCATTGGCTCTCAGCCGCCGGTGCGCGCGAACCAGGCTTTCGGCCGCCGGCCGCTGCAGAAAGGCCCGGGCTTGCGCGTACACCGGCCGGCCGAGAAAGTTCTCTGACCGCGCGTAGCGGATGTCCAGCCGGATTGTCGGGTCCAGCTTGACCAGTTCCACCAGGTCGTTGTCGCGAAAGTTGCCGGTCTCAGCCGGGGGCTGGCCCAGCAAGGCCAGCAGCGCCAGAAGGATTCGCATAGCGAAGAGTTTACGGCCTCAAGGGGTCTGGTGCAGCTACAATCGGGAATTTGGAGGGTCCAGCCCGTGCCGATCCGAACCTGCTGCCTGCTCGCCTTCTGCGCCGCCGCCTGGGGACAGTCTCCGCTTCTGCTTCAGAAGCCGGCCATGAACCGCACTCACATCGTCTTTACCTACGCCGGCGATCTCTGGACCGTGCCGCGCACGGGCGGCGAGGCGGTCCGGCTCACCACTGCTGCCGGCGTCGAAGCGGACGCCGTGGTCTCGCCCGACGGCAAGACCATCGCCTTCAGCGGCAGCTACGACGGCAACGTCGATGTCTTCACGGTGCCATTTTCCGGCGGCGTCCCCAGGCGCCTGACGTGGCACCCCGGTCCGGATACGCCCCTCGCCTTCACCGCGGACGGCAAGCAGATCCTCTTCCGCAGCGGACGAGCCACGCCGGCGGGAGGCGCGAAATTCTTCACGATGAGCGCGGAGGGCGGCCCAGCCGCCGAGTTGCCCCTCCCCATGGGGCATCAGGCGGCCTACTCGCCGGATGGCAAGAGCCTGGCTTATACGCCGCTCGCGCCGGCCTTCACCATCTGGAAGCGCTATGCCGGCGGGCGGACCAGCCCCGTCTGGATCGCCAATCTGGCCGATTCCCGCATCGAAAAGATCCCGCGCGTCAACTCCAACGACTACTATCCGCTCTGGGCTGGCCACAAGGTCTACTTTCTGAGCGACCGTTTCGGCGCCATGACGCTCTGCTCCTACGACACCCGTTCGAAGAAAGTGGAGCAGGCCATCCGCAACGCGGGCCTCGATTACAAGAGCGCCTCCCTGGGGCCGGACGCGATCGTGCTGGAGCACTTCGGCGCCATCGAGCTGTTCGATCCGAAGTCCGGCAAAGTGACGCCGGTGCCTGCCACGCTGAACGGTGACCTGCCCAACGTCCGCCCCTACTACGACAAAGTCGGCCCGAAGATTCAGACGTCGGGCCTCTCTCCCACCGGCGCCCGCGCCGTCTTTGAGGCCCGCGGCGACATCTTCACCGTGCCGGCCGAAAAAGGCGACGTGCGCAACCTGACGGCCACCAGCGGAGCCGCCGAGCGCTTCCCCGCCTGGAGCCCCGACGGCCAGAAGATCGCCTGGTTCTCCGACCAGAGCGGCGAGTACCGGCTCCACGTCGTCTCCCAGAACGGCCAGGGTGAGGTGCGCAGGATCGACCTCGGCTGGAAGGCCTTCTTCTACTCCCCCACCTGGTCGCCGGACGGCAAGAAGATCCTCTTCCGCGACTCGAATCTTCAACTCAGCTACACCGATCTCGACTCCGGCAAGGTGACCCGCATCGACGCCGACTACTACGACGTGCCGGACCGCGATGAGGTCAGCCCCTCCTGGTCCCCCGATTCGAAGTGGATCGTCTACAGCAAGCTGGGCCGCAATTTCCTGCGGGCCGTGCACGTCTACTCGCTTGCCGGCGACAAGTCCACTCAAATCAGCGACGGACTCAGCGATCAGCGCCATGCGGTGTGGGACAAGGACGGCCGCCACATCTTCTTCACCGCCAGCACCAATACCGGGCTCTCCACCGGCTGGCTCGATATGTCTTCTCTGGACCGGCTGGTGAACCGCAACGTTTACGTGGTGGTGCTGCGCCGCGACGATCCGTCCCCGTTCGCGCCGGAAAGCGATGAAGAGAAGCCTGAGCCGGCCCAGAAAGCAGAGGCAAAGAAAGAGCCCGAAAAGAAGCCGGTGGACGTGCGCATCGACCTCGACGGCATCGGCCAGCGCATTTTGGCGCTGCCCGGCACGGCGCGCAACTACGCCGGCCTCGCCGCCGGAAAGGCCGGTGTCCTCTTCCTCCTGGAGGCGCCTGCCGCGCCTCAAAACGGCCCTGCCGCCCTGACCCTGCACAAGTACGACGCCAAGACCCGCAAAACGGAGAAGCTCCTCGACGGCATCCGCTCCATCGACGTGTCCTTCAACGGCGAGAAGATGCTCTACCGGCAGGGAGAGAAGTGGTTCATTGCCGGCACTGCCGCGCCGCCCAAGCCCGGCGATGGGGCCATCAAGACCGGCGACATGGAGATGCGCGTCGAGCCCACGAAGGAGTGGGGGCAGATCTACAACGAAGTCTGGCGCCTGGAACGCGACTTCTTCTACGATCCGAACCTGCACGGCGTCAACCTGGCCGACTACAAGGCGAAGTACTCGAAGTTCCTGCCCGGCGTCGCGCACCGCGCCGACCTGAACTACCTCTTCGGCGAAATGCTCGGCGAGATGTCGGTGGGCCACCTCTACGTCAACGGCGGCGCCATGCCGGAAGTCAAGTCGGTTCCGGTCGGCCTGCTGGGCGCCGACTATGCCATCGAAAACGGCAGCTACAAGTTCGCCAAGGTCTACAATGGCGAGAACTGGAACCCCAGCCTGCGCGCCCCGCTCACCGCCCCCGGCGTCAATGGGAAAGCCGGTGAATTTCTGCTGGCGGTGAACGGCCGCAACGTCAGCGCCAACGAGGATGTCTACAGCTACTTCGAGGCCACCTCCGGCAAGAGCGTGGTGCTGAAAGTGGGGCCGAATGCCTCGGGTGACGGCGCCCGCGAAGTGACCGTCGTGCCCGTGGCCAGCGAGCAGGCGCTGCGCTACATGGCGTGGGCGGAAGACAACCGGCGCAAGGTGGAGCAGTTGTCCGGCGGGCGCCTGGGATACGTTCACCTGCCCAACACCTCCGTGCAGGGCTACTCGAACTTCAACCGCTGGTTCTTCGCCCAGGTCGGCAAGGAGGGGATGGTGCTCGACGAACGGTTCAATGGCGGCGGCTTCGTGGCCGATTACATCGTCGATTATCTCCGCCGTCCGCTGCTGAACTACTTCACCACCCGCGCCGGCCGAGAATTCACCACGCCAATGAACGGCGTGTTCGGGCCCAAGGCGATGATCGTCAACGAGTGGGCCGGCTCAGGCGGCGACGCCCTGCCGTGGATGTTCAAGAAGTTGAAGATCGGGCCTGTCATCGGGAAGCGCACTTGGGGCGGCCTGGTCGGCATCTTCGGTTTCCCGCCGCTCATCGACGGCGGAAGAGTGACCGCCCCGAACCTGGCTTTCTATAACACCGAGAAGCAGTGGGACGTGGAGAACCACGGCACGGACCCCGACATCGAAGTCGAGCAGGATCCGGCGCTGGTCCGTCAGGGCGGCGATCCGCAACTGGAAAAAGCCGTCCAAGTTCTGTTGGACAGCCTGAAGAAGAACCCGCTGCCGAAATACGAGCGGCCGGAATACCCGAACTACCACCGGGCCCAGTGACGCCCGGCTCCGCGGCTCAGTAAAAGAGGTATTTCTTCCACTGTTCGTCGCTGCGTCCGAGCAGTCTCATCAGGTGCCGCCCCGTGTGCAGGTTGTAAGGCCGCGGCGCGTGCAGCAGTTTCATGCCGGCTTCGTCCGGCGTGCGGTTGCCCTTGCGGTTGTTGCAGGCGTGGCAGCAGGCGACCAGGTTCTCCCAACTCGTGTCTCCGCCGCGCGAGCGCGGAATCACGTGGTCCAGGGTGAGGTCGGCCGAATTGAAGACTTTGTGGCAGTACTGGCAGGTGAAGCGGTCCCGCATCAGGATATTCTTGCGCGACAGCGCCCGGCTCTGATGCGGAATCCGGCGGTACTCCAGCAATCGGATGACGCTCGGCATCGGGAAAGCCGCCCGCTGCGCGTGGAAGTTGCCCTGCGCGTGCTCCTCCGCCATCGCCACGCCCTTCAGGATGAGCACGAGGGCGCGGCGCGCGGCACAGATATTCACCGGTTCGTAGCTGGCGTTCAGCACGAGGACGGGCCTGTGCAGGCGTTCGAGGATCGTGTTCATTCGGAAGCTCCTTCGAAAGATTCAACCACCCGGGCCGGCGCGCCGGCTCTCCAATTTCCGTACCGGTCCGCCCGCGCCAGCGTCAGAATGCTGACGTGCGCCGCGCCTGCCTTCTTCAGGGCCGCCGCGGCGGCATTGGCGGTAGCTCCCGTCGTGAAGACGTCGTCGAGCAGCAGCAGGTTCAGGCCTTGCACCCTGGCGCCGCCCCGCGCCGCAAAGGCCCCCCCCACGTTCTTCCGCCGCCGGGCCCGGGTCAGGCCCGCCTGGGCCGGCGTGTGCCGCACCTTGCGCAGGGCCCGCATCACCGGAACTCCGGTCCGCCGCGAAAGATCCCGCGCCAGCGTCCGCGTGTGATCGAACCCGCGGGCCAGGTACTTGATCCAGTGTTGAGGGACCGGGACGATCGCGTCGAACCGCTGGTCCCGTGGAAACCCCCGCGACAGCATGCCGCCGAAGTAGGCGGCCAGCGGCCGCACGCGACGGTATTTGTAGAGGTGGATCAGGTCCCGCAGCGCCCCGTCGTAGTCGCCGCACGAAAAGGTCGAATCGAAAGCCGTCACGCCCGTGGCGCACAACCGGCAGAGCCCTTCGCTGTTGAGCGGGTGCGCGTTCAGAAACGGAGTCCGGCACTTGAGGCAGAAGTGCTCCGCCTGGAACGGCTGAGCGGCCCGCAGGCAATCCGCGCAAACGGGGATGCGGGTGATCCCTTTTAGAACGATGCCACAAACTCTGCAGTTTTCGGGGAGAAGAAGCGCAAGCAGGCGGGACCCGGCTCGCCAAAGCCAGGCGAATGGTGCGGACGATGAACGAAGCTCGGGGTGGAAACCGGGGAAGACCCACCTCCAAGTCCAATCTTACCATGGAACATCGCGCCCGAGGATTGTTCCGGACCCCAACCGTGCTTCACTGGAATGAGGCATGGCTCTTCTTCTCAGTTGCCAGTCCATCGGACGGCAGTTCGGCGCCGCAACCCTGTTCGACCAGGTCTCCCTCACCGTCAGCGACGGCGAGCGGCACGGCCTGATCGGCCCCAACGGGGCAGGGAAGTCCACCCTCCTCAAGGTCCTGGCCGGCATGGACCTGCCCGACCGCGGCGAAGTGGCTCCCCGCAGAGGCATTCGCCTGGTTTACGTTCCCCAGGAGCCGGAATTCGAACCCGCCAGTTCCGTCCTCCAAATTCTGGAGCACGCGGCCCTGGAGCCGGCCGCGGTTCCGGTCGCGCTAGGGCAGGCGGGCTTTCTCTCCGGAGACGCGCTGGCCGGCGAGCTTTCCGGGGGCTGGCGCAAGCGCCTCGCGCTCGCCCAGGCGCTGGTCCGCAAGCCCGATCTCCTCCTCCTCGACGAGCCCACCAACCACCTCGACGTCGAAGGCATCGAGTGGCTCGAGCAACTCCTCGCCTCCGCGCCCTTCGCCAGCGTCATCGTGAGCCACGACCGCTACTTCCTCGAAAACGTGGCCACGCACATGATGGAGCTCAACCGCGTCTACCCCGAAGGGCTCTTCCGCGTCGCGGGCAACTACAGCGCCTTCCTGGAGAGGCGGGAAGAGTACTTCGAGACGCAGGCCCGGCAGCGCGAATCCCTCCAGGCCAAGGTGCGCCGCGAGGTGGAGTGGCTGCGCCGCGGCGCCAAGGCGCGCACCCGCAAAGCCAAGGCGCGCATCGATGCGGCCAACGAGATGATCGCCACCCTCGAAGATATGCAGTCGCGCGCCCGCACCTCCACCGCGCGCATCGACTTCGCCGCCAGCGACCGGAAGACCAAGAAGCTCATCGAAGTCGAAAACCTCGGCCACGCCCTTGGCGGGCGCAAGCTGTTTGAAGGCCTCAACCTCGTCTTCGCCCCCGGCCGCCGTCTCGGCCTCGCCGGTCCGAACGGCAGCGGGAAGACTACCCTGCTGCGCCTGCTGCTACGCCAGATGCAGCCCGATGAAGGAGAGATCCGCTGTGCCGACCAGCTCAAGGTCGTCTATTTCGAGCAACAGCGCCAACAGATCGATCCCGGCATTACTTTGAAACGCGCCCTCGCGCCCGAAGGAGACTCCGTGCTCTACCTGGGCCGTCCGGTCCACGTGAACGGCTGGGCCAGGCGCTTCCTCTTCCGCGAGGAGCAGTTGGTCCAGCCGGTGGGCAGCCTGTCCGGCGGAGAGCGGGCCCGCGTCCACATCGCCCGCCTGATGCTCGAAGAAGCCGACGTGCTGCTGCTCGACGAGCCGACCAACGACCTCGACATCCCCACCCTCGAAGTGCTCGAGGACAGCCTGCAGGAGTTCCCCGGCTCCCTCGTCCTCGTCACGCACGACCGCTACCTGATGGATAGCGTCACCAACGGCGTCCTCGGCCTTGACGGCGAAGGAGCCTGCGGCCTGTTTGCCGACCTCGACCAGTGGGAGACGTGGGTCGACGATCAGCGCCGTGATCGCACCCTTCGCGCCCGCGCGGCCGCCAGGCCCGCGGAGAGACCCCAGGCCCAAGCTCCCAGGAAACGCCTCTCCTATCTCGAACAGCGCGAGTGGGATGCCATGGAGGAGAAGATTCTCGAGGCCGAGCAGAGCCTGGAAGCCGCCAGGAACGCGCTGCACGCCCCGGAAACCGTCTCCGATCCGCGCCGCATCGAACACTGCTACCAGGCTATGAACGAGGCCCAGGCCGAGGTCGACCGTCTCTACGCCCGCTGGACCGAGCTCGAGGCGAAGATCAGATGAACTGCGCCCGGAACTTCTCGAACTCCTCGCGCAGCGTCCGCAACTCCGACTCCAGTTGCTCCACGCGCGCGGCCAGCGGCGCGGCGTGGGCCACCGCCGGTTCCTCGGCCGCCATCGGCGGTTCCCCGCTCAGCAGGTGAGCCCAGCGCGGCTCCTTCATGCCCGGCACGCGCTCCAGTTGCCGCACCAGCGGCTCCGGCTCTCGTGCGGCCAACCGGGCCAGGGTGTGCAGCAGCGCTTCGATGTCTTCGAAGCCGTGCAGCCTGTCCGTGCGCTGTCTCATCTCGCCGGGGGTCTGCGGCCCGCGCAGCAGGAGCACGGTCACCAATGCCTGCTCGCCCCGCGTGAAGTTGAAGCGCTCGCTCAAGAGGTGCCGGTACTTCTCCACGCGGCTGCCCGCTTCGCTCACGAACGCCGCCAGCCCGCGGTCCCGCAGCGAGGCCACTGCTTCCCTCACTGTCACCTCGTCGAAGCTCACCACGGGTTCGCGATTCGACTTCTGATTGCAGGCGTTGGTCAATGCGTTGAGCGACAGCGGGTAGTACTCCGGCGTCGCCATGTCTTTTTCCGCCAGGCAGCCGAGCACCCTGGCTTCAATCGGGTCTAGGTCGAAGGCCACATTCGCAGCATGACACCCCGCGCTGGACGCGACAAGCTGCAGCCCAGCAATAGAAGTGGAACATTCATGAAGTCTCTCCTCCGGGCCGCGGTCTTGCCGGCTTCCCTCCGGGTCACTTCCGACTCGAGCCCGGCTGAGCCCTCCAACTGCACACCCGCGTCGGCCCCATCCTGATGGGGGAAGCCGCTCACCGTTTCACCACGCTGGCCGGCTACTGCCGCATGAAGCAGAGCACGCCAATGCAACGACTGCTGGCGCTGGCGCAGCCGGAGCATGTTCAACAAGACCACCCCCACCGGAATGCCCTGTGCCAGCGCGGACGTCCTCCGTCAGCAGGGCGTCTTCCCGGTCGGCGCCGGCTATGAATCCCGCGACGCGCCCCGAGGGCCCGGCTCACACATCATGGCCACGCTCTTCCAGTGGACCGCCCACCGCCACATGCCGCCGCACGTCGATTAGGGCAACTGAAAAACCGCCGCCACCGGAAGGTGGTCCGAAGGGTAACGGCCTTCGCGCTGAAAGGTGATCGCCTCCACCCGCTCCACTTTCCAGGGCGCCCGGTACAGAATCCAGTCGATGCGCGCTTTTCCCACGGTTCCCCGGAAGCCGTGGAACGTGCCTTCCGGTCCCAGTTTTTCAGTCGCCTCCTGCCGCGCGTCCTTCATCAGCGACGCCAGAATGGCGTAAGTCGGGCCTCCTGCAGGCGCGTTGAAATCACCGGTCAGCACAACCGGCAGGTTCTCATCCTGCAGCCCGATCCGGCAGGCCAGCAGTTTCGCGCTCTTCTGCCTCGCTGGCTCGTCCACATCCCGGTGCGCCAGGTGCGTATTGATGAAGAGGAACTTCGTCCCCGCTCCCCGAATCTCGAACAGCCCCCACGTCGCCATGCGCGGCAGGCTCATGCCCCAGGCGCTGCTGCCCGGCTTCTCGGGCGTCGGCGAGAGCCAGAAGTCGCCGCTGTCCAGCAGACGCAGGCGGTCCTTCCGGTAAAAGACGCCCATGTGCTCGTCCTCGTGGTTGCCCCGGCGGCTCACTCCGAGCCAGGCGTAGCCCGGCAGTTTCTCCACGATGTACTGCCCCTGCTCGTAGAAGAGTTCCTGCGTGCCCATGACGTCCGGGGCCTGCGCGCGGACCGTTTCCACCAGCAGGTCCCGGCGTTGAGGCCAGGCATCGGGCCCGTCGCCGGGGTTCGGATACCGGACGTTGAAAGTCATCACGCGCAGGGTTTCGGCGCCCAGGCTCATGGCCGCAATGCCGGTGCAGGCCAGCAACAGGAAAGGTCGCATAGCTCCGTTATACAATCGCCAGCATGGGAACGCTGGGCTTGTTCGTGTTGGCGGCCGTGCCTGTTCTCGCTCAGACCGTCACCCCCGCGGCTGTTGTGCCGCAGATGGAGAAGGCGCTGCGCGATAACATTGTCGCCTTCTGGTATCCCAAGACCCTCGACCGCAAGTATGGCGGCTACACCCTCAACCACGGGCCTTCCGGCGAGTGGAAGGGCGATGCGCCCAAGATGATCGTCACCCAGGCCCGCATGGTGTGGCTCTTCGCGCGTTTGGCCCGCGCAGGCTACGGCGACCGCGCGCGGATGCTCGAAGCCGCCGGACATGGCTATCGCTTCCTCATGGAAAAGATGTGGGATCCGCGGCACGGCGGCTTCTATTGGAGCGTCGATGCCGCCGGGCTGAAGACAGAACGGCCTAAGAAGAATATGTACGGCGAGTCTTTCGCCTTGTACGCCCTCAGCGAGTACGCCATGGCCTCCGGCCGCCAGGATGTCCTGGCCCGTGCCACCGCCCTGTTCGACCTCTTCGAGCGCAAGGCCCACGATAGCGTCTACGGCGGTTACCGCGAGCACTTCAACGCGGATTGGACCCCCACTCCGCCGGGCGAGCGCGGCTACATGGGCGTCGACAGCCAGGTGAAGCTGATGAACACCCACCTGCACCTGCTGGAGTCGATGACCTCGTTCTACCGCGCCTCGAAACTGCCGCTGGCCCGCGAGCGCCTGCTCGAGCTGATCACCATCGAAAGCAACGCGGTCTTTCGCAAGGACGTCGGCTCCTGCAGCGATCAGTACAAGCTCGACTGGACGCCCATTCTCCAGGGCGGCGGCGCCCGTGCCAGCTATGGGCACGACCTCGAAAACATCTGGCTGCTCGTCGATGCGGCGGCCGCCGCCCAGGTTCCGGTCGCGCCCTACCTCGACCTCTTCCGCCACAGCTTCGCCTACTCCATGAAGTATGGCTGGGATTCCAAGGACGGTGGATTCTGGTACTGGGGACCCTTCAGCCAGCCCGCCGCGGGCCTCACCAAGTCCTGGTGGGTGCAAGCCGAAGCTCTGGTCAGTGCTCTCACGATGTACAAGCTTACCGGCGACCCGCAATACTGGGCCGTGTTCGAAAAGACCTGGGCTTTTGTGCAGGGCCACCAGATCGACTGGCAGTCGGGCGAGTGGTGGTCCTCCGTCGATCCCCTCCTGGCCGGCTCGGGGGACAAAGCAAACGAATGGAAGGCCGGATATCATAATGGCCGGGCGATGATGGAATGCATCGCACTCCTGAAAGGGCTGAAATCGCAATGACCACGAGACGAGAATGGATGATCCTGCTGGCCGCTGCGCCGCTGGCGCGCGGGCAGAACGAGGCGGGCTTTGTGCCGTTGTTCGATGGCAAGTCCTTGAAAGGCTGGACCCTGGTCCACGGCCGGGGACCCGGTTACATCGTCGAGGACGGCTCCATCGTTTGCCCGGTGCAAGGCGGCGGGAACCTGTTCACTGAGAAGGAATACTCGAACTTCGTCCTTCGGCTGGAGTGGAGATTGTCCGAGGGCGGCAACAACGGCATCGGCATTCGCGCTCCTCTCGAAGGCGACGCCGCCTATGCCGGCATGGAAATCCAGGTCCTCGACGACGAGGCCGATGTGTACCAGAAGATGAAGTTGAAGCCCACCCAGTATACGGGCTCCGTCTACGACGTGTTCCCCGCCCGCCGCGGCTTCGTGCGCCGGAACGGGGCCTGGAATGAGGAGGAGATTCGCGCGGAGGGCCGCCGCATCAAGGTCACGCTGAACGGCCACGTGGTGACCGACGTCAACCTGGACGACGCCAAGGATCCCGCCGTGCTCAAGAAGCATCCGGGCCTGGCTCGCTCGGCCGGCCACATCGGCTTTCTCGGCCACGGCACCCGAGTTGAATTTCGCAACATCAGGGTCAGGGAACTGAAGTGAGGCCTCGAACCCCGGAGGTTTCCATCTGAGTATCCAGATAGCGTGGAGCGCGGCAGGCTTTTTGGCAGGCGCTGTGCTTGCCTGGCTGCTCCTGCGCCGGCCGGCCCAGGCCGTTCGAGACCCGGCCTCCAGTCTCAGCCCCGAATTGGAGCGCCTCCTCGACGCGCTTCCTGCCTCCTTGTTTGTCGTGAACGCGCGCGGCAAAGTGGTCTTCCTCAGCCGGGGCCTGCGCGCAAAGCTGGGCGAGCGCGCCTCCGCGGTGCTCGGCAGGCGCGCCGAAGACCTTTTTCCGGCGGACGTCGCGATGATGTCCGAAAGAGACGACCGGGCTCTGCTCGCAGGAGAGTTACCGCGGGCCGACCTCGAGATCTCCACTCGGGACATCCTTCCAGGGGGCGGCGAAGGTACCGTCGTGGTTTCAAAAGCCGCTCTGGAATTACCTCCGTGGGGGCCCGTCGTGGTGGGGGTGGTCCGCGACGTCACTGGCCAGCGCCAGACCGAGGTCGCACTTGCGCGGGAGCGTGATTTCATCCGGGTTGTCCTCGACACTTCCACCGCCCTCATCGCCGTCCTGGACCCTCAAGGCCGCCTCGTCCGCTGGAACCAGGCCTGCCAAAGGCTCACGGGCTATCATGAGTCCGAACTCCGTGGCGCGACATTGAGCAGCCGCCTCGTCGCTCCGGCGCGGGTGCACACCCTGAAGTCCGATCTTGCCCGGTTCCTGGCCGGCGAGACCCTGAACCCGCTCGAAGTCGAGATCCTCTCCAAGGGCGGCGCGCCTGTCCACCTTTCCCTTACTGCCAGCCTCCTGCGGGCGGAAGATGGCGAGCTCGAGTTCGTCGTCCTGACCGCCGAGAACCGCACCCGGCAGGTGCTGGCCGAGCAGAAGCAGCGGCAATCCGCCATGGAATTGCAGACCGTCTGGCGCAACGCCGCCGATGCCATGGCCTTCGTCGATGAGAGTGGATTCCTGCTCGACGTCAACCCCTCCTTCTGCCAGCTCGTCGGGCTCCCTGTCGAGCAGTTGGTCGGCAAGCGGTTCACCGCCGCTCTTTCCGAGTGGCCCGGGCATGAGCAGGCCGAAGTGGCCCGCTTCCTGGACGAATTTGGGCGGCGCACCGTGGAGCCACGGCTCGTCCGCGAATACGGCCTTCCCGACGGCCGCCGCGTTTGGCTTGAAATCACGAACTCGTTTGTCGAACGGACCGGGCGTACGCCGGCGCTCCTCATGCTCATCCGCAACATCACCAACCGGGTCCGGGTGGAGCAGGAGTTGCGGGCCGCCAACGAGTTTCTGGAAACTACGACGCAATGGGCCCGGGAAATGGCCGCCAGTGCCGAAATGGCCAGCGCCGCGAAGAGCGCGTTCCTGGCCAACGTCAGCCACGAGATCCGGACCCCGATGAATGGCATCCTCGGCATGACGGAGCTGGCCCTGCTCACGGAACTCAAGCCCGATCAGCGCGAGTACATCGAAATCGTCCACCAGTCCGCCGAAGCGCTGCTCGGCCTCGTCGACGACCTCCTGGACTTGTCCAAAGTCGAGTCCGGCCGGATGGAACTCATCCCGGAGCCATTTCCGCTGCGGCAGCAGATCAACCGCCTGATGCGGCCTCTTCTCTATCGCGGCGCCGCGCGTGGGCTGAAGGTCGAATGGACCGTCTCGCCCGAGGTGCCCGAAACCGTTGTCGCCGACGCGGGGCGCCTCCGCCAGGTACTCATCAACCTGGTGGGCAATGCCATCAAGTTCACCGATTCCGGCTCCGTGTCGCTCTCCGTGGACTGCCTGGACCGGCAGGCCGAATCGGCACTGCTCCGTTTCCTCGTTCGCGACTCGGGCATCGGCATGGCCCCCGACAATCTCATCTCCATCTTCGAGCCGTTCACCCAGTTGGACGCGTCGAGCACCCGCAAGCGGGGCGGCACCGGGCTGGGCCTGCCCATCTCATCCAAGCTGGTCGACCTGATGCAAGGCCGCCTGCTGGTCTCCAGCCAGCCCGGCTCCGGTTCGGCGTTCTCTTTCGCCGTCCCCATGCCGATCGCATCTTCCTCCGACGCCATCGAGGCGTCCAGGGACGCGGCCGCTCCGTCCGTCATCGCCCGCCCGCTCAGGATCCTGGTTGCCGAAGACAATCCGATCAATCAGAAGCTCGTCCTCAGCATGCTCGAACGCGCCGGCTACCTCGCCACGCTGGTTTCCAGTGGGGAGCGCGCAGTCCAGGAGGTTGTGCACGGCGACTACGATGCCGTGCTGATGGATGTTCAGATGCCGGGCCTCGACGGCATCGAGGCCACTCTCGCCATCCGCCGCGCCGAAGTGGGCACCTCGCGCCAGGTTCCCATCATCGCCATGACCGCTCATGCCATGCCCGGGGATATGGAGAACTGCCTGGCCGCCGGCATGGACGACTATCTCAGCAAACCCATCCGGCTCGAATCTCTGATTCGGAAAATCGAGGACCTCGCCGCCCCCACCGACGCACAGCCGCCTGCCCAGGCCGGCGGCGACGCGCCCGCGGCCCCACTCGAGCCCGTCTCTCATTCCACTGCGAACCCTCCTCTCATGCACCATCTGGACCATGCTCAAGCCCTCTCCCGCGTCGGCAACGACGTGGCTCTTCTCGCCGAGCTCTCCGGCCTCTTCCTGGATGAGTACCCGCGCCTGTTTCAGTCCATCCACGCTGGCATCGAAAGCGGAGACTCAGCCGCCGTGCTGGGCGCCGCCCACCAGCTCAAGGGGTTGCTCGCCCAGTTCTGCGCCGGCGCCGCGCGCGAGTCCGCCTGGCAGGTGGAGCTGGCCACCAAGGAAGGCGATCTCGCCCGCGCCGCCCGGGCCGCGGCCGGCCTCTCCGCCCAGTTGGATCTGCTTCGCCCCGAACTCGAGGCTCTCGCCTCGGCCTGAGCCAACCGGCCGGCTGCCCCGCTTTGCTATATTGAAACTTCTCCCCTATGCACCCAGATTCCCCAATGGAGATCGTTTGCGCCCATAGCCCGGACTCCGACGACGCCTTCATGTTTTACGCCCTGGCCACCCGTAAGGTCCGCTCCCGGCTGGTCCAGTTCAAGCATGTCCTCGACGACATCGAGTCCCTCAACCGCAAGGCCATGGCCGGCGAGTATGAGTTCACCGCCATCTCCTACCATGCCTACCCTTATGTGGCGGACAAGTACATGCTCCTGGCCAGCGGCTCTTCCATCGGCGACAACTACGGCCCGATGCTCGTCTCCCCTTCCCCGATGTCTCTCGACGAGATCAAGGGGAAACGCATTGCCGTTCCCGGCAAGATGACCACGGCCTACCTCACCCTGAAGATCATGGAGCCGGATTTCCAGCCGGTCATTGTTCCCTTCGACAAGGTGCTCGATGCCGTCAAGGAAAGCGCCGCCGACGTCGCCCTGGTCATCCACGAGGCTCAGTTGACCTTCTCCAAGGGCGGTTACCACCAGATCGTAGACCTCGGCAAGTGGTTCAAGGCCGCCCACGGCCTGCCGCTCCCCCTCGGCGCCAACGCTCTCCTGCGCAAGCTGCCGGACGATGTCCGCACCGAATGCTGCCGCCTCATGCGCGAAAGCATCAACTACGCCCTCGACAATCACGAGGAAGCCCTCAACTACGCCATGCAGTTCGCCCGCGACATGGAGCCCGCGCTCGCTGAAAAGTTCGTGGGCATGTACGTCAACCATTACACCGTCGATGCCGGCGAGGTGATTCCCAAGGCTGCCCAGAAACTGCTCGATCTCGGGTTCGAAGCGGGCATTATCCCGCATAAGGTCCAGGTCGAGTTCGTGCGTTAGCCGTACGCCGCTTTCGGCCAAACAATGAACTTCAAGCTCTCCCCGTTCTTTTCTGCCGCGCTTTGCGCGCTGCTCATCGCCGCTTCCGCCGCCTGGGGGCAGAACGAGTCGAAACAGAAAATCCGGGGCCTCCGCGATTACGCCAAGGAAGGCTCGCCGGCCATCGGCAAAGTGGCGCCGTATCTCCAGGACCCCGATCCCGAGGTGCGCCGCGAGGCCGTCCGCGCGCTGGTGGACATCGGGACCCAGCGCAGCCTGGAACCCCTCACCGCCGCCTGCCGCGACAACGACCCCGAAGTGCAGATCCGCGCCGCCGACGGCCTGGTGAATTTCTACCTCCCCGGCTACGTCGAGCACGGCATCTCCGCCTCCCTCAAGCGCGCCGGCAACGCCGTGGTCGGACGCTGGAAGGATTCGGCCAACGAGGATGTCGTCGAGCCTGATACCCCCCTGCGGGCCGAAATCGTCGAAGCCCTGTCCGCCCTCGTGCAAAGCGGGTCCTCCATGGACTCCCGCGCCAACGCCGCCCGTGCCCTGGGCATCCTTCGCGCCCGCCACGGCCTTCCAGTGCTGCTCGACGCTCTCAAATCCAAGGACAGCCGCCTCATGTTCGAGGCCCTCATCGCTCTCCAGAAGATCCGCGACCGCTCCGCGGGCGACCGCGTCGCCTTCCTCGTTCGCGACCTCGACGAGAAGGTCCAACTGGCCGCCATCGAGACGGCCGGCATCCTGACCTCCAGGGAAGCCGTGCCCCAGTTGATGCGTGTCCTTGAGGATCCCAGGAACAAGCAAGTCCGTCGTGCCGCTGTCACCGCTCTCGCCCGAATTGCCGATCCGGACAGCCGCCAGGCCCTGCTGCCCCTCGCCGAAGACAGGGACGACGAAGTCCGCGCATCGGCGTTGGAAGGCCTCGGCCGCCTCGGCAGTCCCCAGGATCGCGCCCTCCTCGACAAAGTCTGGGCCTCGGGCCAGAAGACTATCGTCCGTCTCGCCACCGCCTTCGCCCTGGTCCATGCCGGCAATCTCGACCCGGGCGGCTTCAGCCCGCTGGGTTACCTCGTCAACAACCTGAACCAGCGCGCCTGGCGGGGAGTAGCGCAGCCCTACCTCGCCGAACTGGCCCGGCAGAAAGACCAGCGTCAGGCGCTGATTCGCGCTTTGGGTACTGCCTCGACCCCCGACGAGAAAATCGGCTTGGCCCAGGCGCTGGCCGGCTCAGGCGGCGCCGACGCTATTGAGCCGCTCGACCAGTTGTCCAAGGACCCCGACCCCGCCGTGGCCCGGGAAGCGCTTCGCGCCCTCCGCATCCTCCGCGGCGCCGTCCGCTAACCGCAACAAGGACCTGCCTCGGCGCGAACACTCGGTCGACCCGCTATCCAAGGCCCTCGCCCTGCCGAAGCCCGGCAAACTCTCCGCGCCCTCTGCCTCGCCCCCGCTAAGCGCAAAAAGGGCAGGCCCGCGGGCCTGCCCCTTCGCGAACTTGGTTCAATGCGAGAGTTACTTCGCCTTCTTCTGCTTCTGCTGGCCGACGCGGATCTTGAACTGCTTCTGCTGCATGTCTTCCCACGCCTTCCAGTCGAAACGCTTGCTGGCCTCGGCCAGGTAAGTGTCAACATCGGCGCCCTTCGGCAGCACGGCCATCAGGGTCGCTTCCTGGCCCTGGGGCCCGGTGATGCGGAAACGACGGACATTCGGAATCGACATAACCCTTTCAATATAGCAGAGACCGCAGACTCTCCACCACATCCTCATGCCGGAACCGGAATCCGGCCGCCAGGGCCACCCGCGGCTCTGCCCGCTGGCTGCCGGTCAGGATCTCCGCCATCTCGCCGAACAGCAGTTGGAGTGCCGCTTGCGGCACGGGAAAGACCGCCGGGCGTCTCAGAACTCCCCCGAGGGCCTTGGTGAAGTCTTTGTTTTGAATTGGATTGGGGGATACTGCATT
The DNA here is from genome assembly GCA_027324255.1 of Bryobacterales bacterium. Lineage (GTDB taxonomy): Bacteria > Acidobacteriota > Terriglobia > Bryobacterales > Bryobacteraceae > Paludibaculum. The sequence continues at coordinate 62,412 of DAHVTI010000320.1, forward strand.
GAGCGCTCCGCGCACTGAAGACTGGCCGGCGGACCATGCCATCAGCCGCACTGCGTCCTCCACGTGGATCCACGACATCCACTGCTTGCCGCCCGCCAGCGGGCCTCCGGCACCGGCCCGGAACGCCGGCAGCATCTTGGCCAGCGCGCCGCCCCCCTTTCCCAGCACGACCCCCAGACGCAGTTTGACGACCCGGATGCCCAGTTCCGCGGCCGCGTCCGCCGCTGCCTCCCATTCCCGGCAGACCTCCGGCAGGAAGCCCCTGCCCGCAGGCGAGTCCTCAGTCAATACCTCGTCGCCGCGCGATCCGTAGTACCCCATCGCCGATGCGCTCACCAGCACCTCCGGCCTCACTGCCAGCCGGCTCAGCGTCTCCACCAGGTTTCGCGTTCCATCCACACGGCTGCGCCGGATCCTCTCGCGCGCCGCCTTCGTCCAGCGCTGCGCCACAGGCTCACCCGCCAGGTGGATCACCGCCCCGGCTCCTTCCAGGCTCTCCGGCGGAGGCGGGCCGGCCGGCGGGTCCCATGCGTAGAAGCCGGGCTCCCCGGGAATCCTCCGGCTCAGGATTCGCAACTCATGTCCCTCGCCGCGGAGCGCCTCCGTGAGCTGCCGCCCCAGGAAACCCGTGGCTCCCGTCAGTGTGATGCGCATGGCTCCTCCGGCTTCAGGCGAAATGGATCCTGCCCGGTCTGCTCCAGGTGGCCGATCTCGCGCAGGTACGCCTCTACATCGGTCTTGCGCTTCATGCCCTCCAGCGACATGTAGCGGATCATGCCGAAAACCGGACGCTCCTGCCAGGGCCGGTCGTGCAGGCCGAAGCACCAGAGGATGTTAGTGGAGGTGTTGGGATCCTGCCCGTCCAGCGCATAGCGGTCGTGCAGGTAGACCATCGTTTCCAGCGCGTTCTGGCAGGTGGGCGACCATTCGATAATCTTCTTGCCCCAGTACATCCGGTAGTAGCCGTGGATCTTGCCGCGCAGCAGTAGTTCCTTCTGGCAGGCGTTCCACAGCGCGTCGTGGGTGCCGGCCAGTTCGAACTGCTGGAGCGTGTAAGTGGGCTCGCGGTGGTCGGCGGCGTGCTTGCGCAGCGTTTGCTGCGCCCAGTCCGGCAGGTTCGACAGGCAAGCCGGATTCTCTGTATGACGGGCGAAATTGAACGCCAGTTCTCGGCGTACGATCAACTCCTCCAGGAAGTCGTCGGCGATCAGCCTGTGCTCTTCCGCGTGCCTCCGCGCGGCCAAGGCCACCTCCAGTGAGGAGATCTGCCCGAAATGCAGGTACGGGCTCAAGTCGCTGGTGGCGTGCGCGGCGGGATGATTCTTCTCGCGCGCGTACCGCCGCAGGTTCCTGGCCAGGAAGTGCGCCAGCGCTTGCTCCGCCGCCTGCCGCCCGCCGGTATAGGACAGCGATGGGCGCACGCCGTGGTCGATCTCGCACTCCCCCATCAGTCCCGCGATCCGCTGCGGCCCGACCGGCGTGTGGAACTCCGGCGACGGTCCCTGCCAGCGCCGCCGCACCGCGCTCTGCGGGCACGGCTTCAGGTACTCCGCCAGCAGCCGGGTGATCTTGGGCCGGATCGTGTAGGCCGCGTATTCGCGCTTCTCCAGTACGCTCATCGGCACGATGCAACTGGAGTCCACGGCCTCGTAGGACACCTTCACCCTCTCCGGCACTCGTGCGTTGTGCCGGGCCGCGATGAATGCCGGATAGTCGTCCGTCACGACGCAGGCGGCCTCCGCGGCCAGCCGGTACAGCGCTTCGTTGGCATCCTCCCGCCCGCGCCGCGGATGAAAACAGTACCCGATGCCCAACCCCTCCAGCCGGCGGGCCGTCTCCGGCGCCCCCTCCAGGATGAACGCGTGCATCCGGTCGCTCGCGTAATCGTAGGTGCAGGTGAGCCCCTCGTAGTAGAGGACCGGCAGGCTCAATTCGTTGGCCAGTTCGACGGCGCGGGCCAGCGCGTGGTTCGATTCCACCCGCCGGTTCATCTGCGCCCAATAGAGTACGAAACGGCCATCCGTCCTTACCGGCGCATCGTTCAGCCTTCGAATGCGGTTGTGCACCAAGTCTCCTGATGAATGCCGCCGCCGCCTCGCTACAATAAAGGTACCTCTTCCCGCCTATGCGTGCCTGGAATCGAGCCAAGCTGCTTTGGAGCTACCTGCGGGGGAACGCGCGCGTCAACGCCCTGCCGGTGGAGTACATCGTCGAAACCACCGCCAAGTGCAATATCTACTGCCCGATGTGCCCGCGCGAAACCCATCCCCAGCCGAAGGAGGATATGGAGGAAGATACCTTTCGCGCCCTCGTTTCGCACTCCGCCTCCACCGCCGAGCACATGATGCTGATCGGGCTCGGGGAGCCGCTGCTCGACCCCCGCATCTTCGACCGCATCTCCCATTGCGCCAGCCACGGCATCTCCACGCTCATCTCCACGAACGGGACTTTGCTCGACGAAAAGGCCGCTGCCCGCCTCCTCGATTCTCCGCTCGAGCACATCACGCTTAGCTTCGACGGCTACAGCAAGGAGACCTTCGAGTTCTACCGCAAAGGCGCGAAGTTCGAGCGGGTCCGCGACAACTTCGTGCGCTTCTGCCGGATGAAGCATGCGCGGCGCTCGAAGATGCAGGTGGTGGTGCAGATGGTCCGCATGGACGGCAACCGCCACGAAGTGGAGGAATTCTCCCGCTTCTGGCGCGCCGTGCCTGGCGTGGATCTGATCCGCGTCAAGGAAGACGAGACCAACCTGATGCGGCCGGGCGCCGCCGGGGGCCGCCTTTGGAAGCACCCCTGCCACTACCTCTGGCGCGGCGCCGTGTATGTGAAGCACAACGGGGACGTCTATCCCTGCTGCCAGAGCTACATGCTCGACGGCGAGCCTGTTGGCAACGTCGGGCGCGTAAGCCTGGCGGCCATCTTCAACAGTCCGGCCATGCAGCAGATGCGACGCTTGCACGCTGCCGGCCGCGCCGGCGAGATCGGCATCTGTGCCCGCTGCTGCACCGCCATCCCCCATCCCCTCCTGGCCGCCGGCAGCCTGCTGCTCCATGGCCGCATTGTCCGCTCAGTTCTGCCCCTCATCGAACGCCTGAGCTACCGCTATTTCGGAAGCGGCGCGCTCACGCCCCAAAATCAAGCCGGGCCTGCGCCGGAGCTGGTCCAGATCGGCCGGCAGCGGCCGCCTTCGCCGCCATCGCCCGACTCCTAGATCGGAAAAACTGCCCACTCCGCCACTCCAGGCAGGCGGACGTTCTCGCCGCCTCCAGCGGGCCGCCAGTGCGGGTGGCTTCCCGCAGCCGCCTCCAGAATAGGTAGTCGCCGCCCATCCTGCCCAGAGCTGTGCGCCACGTGACCGCATCCCATTCGAGCGACCAGGTTTCCATCCGCAGCAGCAGATGCGGCTTGTCGGAATCGAGATGCGCGCGTGCGCTCGACCACCCGTAATCCTCCGGAGCTGCGCAAAGTCCTGCTCTTACAGGGTTCACCTCGGCATAGGCCAGCGCTTTCCAGCGGTCCGGCCCGCCGGCCAGGGAGCAGCAAAGCGGCGTCCGCCAGAGTCTTCCCCCGCCGCCATAGCTGCCGCGGCGGTAACTGGCGTAGGCTCTCTGCACCCACTGCAGCCCTCTCTGCAGCGAATCCTCGCCGGCGGGAATCGCGATCAGGTGGATGTGATCGCTCATCAGGCAGTAGCCGTCAAAACTGAGGCCGTGCGTCTCGCCCGCCTCCCGCAGGAGTTGCAGGTACACGTACCGGTCTTTGTCTTTCCGGAATAACGATCGCGCGCCGGCCCCGTGCTGCAGGATATGGCACGGATGCCCGGCTGGGAACACACTTCGCACGCTCGCCATATGCCGAATTAGTGGCTCGCCGTGCGGTAGCTTCTCTGGAGAATTTCGCTGGCGAGAGGCCCTGGCTAGCGTCCGTGCGCCTGGTAGTAGCCGGGCTGCACCCGCTCCACCACGCTCGATACGGACCGGTCGATGATGCGGAAGAACGGCGCCGGGCCCAGGCCGATCCAGAACGCCAGCGCGAGCAGCGGAGCGAAGTAGGCCACCTCCCTCCAGTTCAGGTCGGAGAGCCCCTTGTTCTTCTCGTGCTTCAACTCGCCCAGCATGGTCCTCTGGAACAGCCACAGCAGGTAGGCCGCCCCCAGCGCGATGCCCGCGCCGCAGGCCAGCGCCCAGCCCAGCGAAACTTCGTACGCGCCCTTGATAATCGTCACTTCCCCGATGAAGCCGTTCAGCGGCGGCAGGCCCATCGAGCTCAGTGCCGCAATCAGGAACACCACCGTGAATAGCGGCATCACCCGGAACAGCCCGCCGTAATCGGCGATCTCTCTCGTGTGCCGCCGCTCATACACCACGCCCACGATGAGGAAGAGCATGCCCGTCGAGACGCCGTGGTTGATCTGCTGGATGATCGAGCCCGCGATGCCCGCGTGGTTCAGGGCAAAGATGCCCAGCGTGCAGAAGCCCATGTGGCTGACCGAAGAATAGGCCACCAGCTTCTTCCAGTCCTTCTGCATCAGGCTCACCAGCGCCCCGTAAACGATCGCGATCATCGACAGGCCGGCCACGATGGCGATCACTTTCGGGTCGCGGCTGGTCTCGGGCAGCATCGGCAGTGAGAAGCGGATCAGGCCGTACGTCCCCATCTTCAGCAGGATGCCCGCCAGGATCACCGAACCCGCGGTCGGCGCTTCCGTGTGCGCATCAGGCAGCCAGGTGTGCAGCGGCCACATCGGCACCTTCACCGCAAAGCCCACGAAGAACGCCCAGAACACCCACCAGCCCATCTCCGCCGGCATCTTCGTCTGCATCAGTTCGCCCATGTCCCAGGTCAGGACATGGAACTGCTGCCAGTGCTGCCAGTAGAACGCCAGGATGCCGAGCAGCATCAGCATCGAGCCGATCAGCGTATAGATCACGAACTTGATGCTGGCGTAGCCCCGCCTCTGCCCGCCCCAGATGGCGATGATGAAGTACATCGGCACCAGCGTCAGTTCCCAGAACACGAAGAACAGCAGGAAGTCCCGGGCCGCGAACACGCCCAGCATGCCGAACTGCAACACCATGAAGTGCCCGTAGTACTCTTTCAGCCTTTCGCCGATAGCCGACCACGAGCATAGGATCGACAGGAATCCCACCAGCGTCGTCAGCAGCACCAGCAGCAAGCCGTAGCCGTCCACCCCGAGGTGCCACGAAGCGCCGAGGGCCGGAATCCAGGCGGCCTTCTCGACAAACTGGAAGTCCTTCCCCGGGTCGAACAGGAACCACAGGGGCAAAGAGATCAGGAATCCCGCCAGGAAGACGAAATTCGACCAAAGCTTGATCAGCTTCTGGTTCGAAGACGGGAGGAAGAAGAGCACCAACAGCCCGGCGAGGGGTGTGCACAGGACGAGGGAGAGCAAGTGGTCCATAGCGGATTTCAGGCCAAGCAGCCATTCTAACCCAGTTGGCACAGAAATGGAGTATCGAGTCTGATTCCGGGTGTGCGACGTGAGAGTGAGGAATGGCCGGTTCTCTTTTTTTGTGGTGTTGTTCCGTGCGTATATAATACGCTAGGAATGGACAATCCACCATGCACCCCAACTCCCTGGAATTCCTCGAACAGCAACGGGCCGACATCGCCAGCCAGATCGCCGCCTTGGGCGACCTACGCTGCGGATCGATCACTGCCACCACGGGCCGGTGTGG
>DAHVTI010000347.1 GCA_027324255.1 Bryobacterales bacterium
CCGCTGACTTTGGCGAACTTCGACATGGCCTGCTCCTTTGGATTTCCAGCCCCTCTGCGCCCGGCGAACGCACTACCCCCCTCGCCGCGTGGCCTGACGTCCTCCAGTTCAGACGTGCTGGTCCACCAGAATCCTGTTGCCGTCCGGATCCACCGCCGTGAAGCTCGCCGGCCCGCTGCCCTGCTCGTCCGCCTCGGCGGTCAGTTTCACCCCTTGGGCCTTCAGCCGGCGCTGCAGTTCGCGGATATCTGTGAACGAGCCCAGCTTCCGCGCGCTGCTGTCCCAGCCGGGGTTGAAGGTCAGGATGTTCTTCTCGAACATCCCCTGGAACAGGCCGATCACGGTATCGCCGTTCTTCAGGATCAGCCAGTTGTGCGACGCGTCTCCGGCGAAAGCCTGGAATCCGGACTTCTCGTAAAACGCCCGCGAAGCCGCCAGATCCTTCACGGTCAGGCTGACGGAAAATGCACCCAGGTTCATCTGCCCTCCTGCGGGTTGGAGTTTCAATCGCGAAGGACTCCCGGCCGCCACTGCCGCGGCCCCCAGAGCCTCCCTGCGGGTCAACGCCTTTCGGTCTCCGCCGTTCCTCATCGCACCCCAGTCCGATCCTGGCCGGCGATCTTCATTCCGAGGATTATACCGGCGCCGTCTCCCGGCCCCGCCCCGTCCCGCGCCGGATACGGCATACTTGACCAGGAGGCCGCGTTGCCATGTTCTCCTGGTTCCGCTCGAACCCCATCCGGGCCATCGCCACCACCGCCTTCGTCTTTGGCGGGCTGGCCCTCGTCGGTAGCGATGAGCTCTCCCTGCCCTTCCTGATGCCAGTCGGCGCTCTGATCTTTGCGGTGGCGCCCGCCGTGCTCGGGCTCCAGGTCATCGCCACGGGCCGCATCCGCGTGCCCCTGGGCGGCAGCCGCGGCCTTGACGAAAGCTACCGCGGCCTTGGCGCCTACGCCTGGGGCGTACTGCTTCTGCTCATGAGCGCCGCGGCTTTCTTTTACGGGGTGCAGCCGTTGGGCGGGTTCGACAATCTCGCCGGGGACCTGCTGGACCGCTGGCCGGGGCTGGCGGCCGTGGCGGCCGGCCTGATTCTGGCCCTGTTCGGCCTGGCGCAGGCAGCCGGCGCCTCCATCGGGCTGCGCGGCCGGGAACGGAAAGTTTCCCGCTGGCCGGAGCGCCTCGGCGGCGCGCTGACGGCCCTGCTCGGCGCCGCCATCCTGGCCGCCGGCCTGCTGCACACCGCCTCCCCCGCGCTGTTCGCCAGGCTGAAGAGCCTCCTCGCCCGCGCCTTGCTGGCCCTGCTCGAGCGTTGAGACAGGTTCTCCCGCCTCATAGGCCGATCGAGTAGTAGTTGAACCCTGTCCCGCCCTCCACGTGGTGCGCCTTCGCGTCGGTCTTCCAGTACCGTACAATCGCGCCCGCGTCCTGGTTCCCGTCGATCGTCGTGAACCGCGGCACCGGGCCGCTGCCGATCTCCTCGATCAGGAAATGGTGGTTCTTCTTCGTGACGCATCCGATGTCGGCCAGGCGGATGTTGTTGCGCCACTGCTGGGGGCTCAGCCCTTTGCCGATCTTGTTCAGCTTGAGAGCGGGCTCGGACGGCTTGCCGTACTTCAGATCCCAGTAAACCGGGACGCCCGCCAGTCTGTAGCAATACACGCAGAAGATGCCGCACCAGCTCTTTCTCTGCTCCGTGGGTTGATACACCCACGGCTCCTGCGTCCAGATCTTCTTCACCGGGTCGAAGAAGTTCTTCTCCGTCAACGGGAGGTTGGCGGCCACCTGGAACATGTGAATCAGGAAGTCCAGCCCTTTCGGTCTCTGGTTGGCGTCCAGGGACAGGAAATTTACCTTGCCCAGGTGCTGCTGCGCGATCATCAGGATCGCCGCCCGCATCCCGTCGCTGATCATCGACGCCGCCGCGGGCGGCAGCGGGCTGCCCCCCTGCAGGATGCTCGCCAGCAACTGAAAGAACTGCTCCCACGTGTAGGGGCCGGTCACGCCGTCCGGCACCAGGCCGTTGCCTTGCTGGAACTCCCTGACGCGCGCCGTGGTCTTGCTCCCGTAGATCCCGTCCGTCTTGAGCTGCGCCAGGCTCGACGGCAGCAGGTTCAGCCCCTTCTGGAATTCGGCCACGTCGTTCCCGTTGCTGCCGTACCGCAGGGTGCGAGTCTTGCCCTTCAGATGTTGAATGTCCACGGAACCCTCCTTCCTGGCGCCCGGTTTCTTGAGGTAGTATACACGCGGTCGACACTTTCGCAGCCGCTTTCATCCGCCCGGAATCCGCTCCTCCGGGCATCCCCCAGGCGCGAAAACCGCATGGCGAAGCAGCCAGTCCGCCGCCGGCCCCGCCTCAGTCCCCCGATGCGGCCCGCCATGCCTGCGAAAGCCCCGCCTGCCCGCCGCCGCCCACGGCTCCGCCCCAGCTTGCCCCGTTGAAGCGCGCTGCTGGACTCTCCGCGGGGCTCCTCTGTCCCGGGTTCGCTCACGAGCCGATCTGTCCGAACTGCCCGCTCCGATAATCCGCGAACGCCTGCTCGATCTCCGCCCGCGTATTCATCACGAACGGCCCGTACCCCACCACCGGTTCATCGATCGCCGCCCCGCTCAGCAGCAGCGCCGCGGTCTCTTCCCTCGTCTCCAGGAACAGGGCGTCGCCCCCCGGCGCCAGCATCGCCACCTGCGCCTCCCGCGCCTCCGCGCTCCCGTTCACCCGCACCCCTCCGCCCAGCACCACCACCATCGCATTCCAGCCCTCCCTGCCGGCCAGTTCGATCTCCGCCCCCGCCCGCAGCCGCAGGTCCCACACGTTCATCGGCGTGAACGTCCTGGCCGGCCCCTTCTGCCCCCCGCACAGCCCGGCGATTACCCGCGCCGTCCCGCCGCCCCCGTCCAACTCCACCAGCGGAATGTCCGCGGCCTGAATCGCCTGGTACCCCGGAGCGCTCATCTTATCCTTCGCCGGCAGGTTCACCCACAACTGCACCATGAGCAGTGTGCCGCCCGTCCGCGTGAACGCCTCGGAATGAAACTCCTCGTGGAGAATCCCCGCCGCCGCCGTCATCCACTGCACGTCCCCCGGCCCGATCACGCCCCCCTGCCCCGTCGAATCCCGGTGCGCCACCTCCCCCTCGTAAACAATCGTCACCGTCTCAAACCCCC
>DAHVTI010000350.1 GCA_027324255.1 Bryobacterales bacterium
GTGCAGAGCGGGTCGACGGCGGTGCTGGCGGCGATGCAGCGGCAGTACACGCGGGAACAGTATCTGGAGCGGATCGGGTGGCTGAAGGCGTCCAGGCGCGACATCGCGCTGTCGACGGACATCATCGTCGGCTTCCCGGGCGAGACGGAAGAAGATTTTGGGCAGACGCTGAAGCTGCTGGACGAGGTGGAGTACGACTCGATTTTCAGCTTCAAGTACTCGATGCGGCCGAACACGCCGGCGCTGGAGCGGGGCGACCACATACCGGATGAAGAAAAAGGCCGGCGGCTGATGATCCTGCAGGAGAAGCAGCGGGCGATCCAGATCCGGAAGAACACGGCGCTCGTCGGAACCGAGCAGGAGGTGCTGGTGGAGGGGTTCAACAGCACGACGAAACAGTGGATCGGGCGGACGACGCAGAACCGGGTGCTGAACTTCACCACCGGCGGCGAGGCGAGCCGGCAGCAGATGATCGGGCGCTACCTGCCGGTGCGGGTGACGAGGGCGGGTCCGAATTCCCTGGCCGGCGAATGTGCTATAGCGGTGTGAGGAGGGCGGAGTCCATGGAAATCGAAATGAAGATCCGGGGCCTGATGATGGATCCGGTGACGAACATGCCGATCGTGATCCTGAAGGACACGGCGGGGACGCAGATTCTGCCCATCTGGGTGGGGATCTACGAGGCCAACGCGATTGCGCTGGAGATCGAGAAAGTGACGACGCCGCGGCCGATGACGCACGACCTGATCAAGAACGTTCTGACGGGGCTGGAGACGGGCGTGGAGCGGGTGGTGGTGAGCGAGCTGCGGGACGATACATTTTACGCGGTGATCTGGCTGCGGCGGGACGGAGAAGCGATCTCGATCGATTCGCGGCCTTCGGACGCGCTGGCGCTGGCGCTGCGGCTGGACTGCCCGATTTACGTCGACGAGCAGGTGCTGAAGAACGCCAAGAGCGCAGCGAACGTGTCGGAGAAGACGGGCAACGACGAGCTGAGAAGGTGGCTGGAAGGGCTGAACGACGAGGATTTCGGACGGTACAAGACGTAAAGGGGAGGGGGCGGGCCCGGACCTGGAGGTCCCGCCGCAGGCCTGGAGGACTGCTCCACAATTCGCGGGGATAGGTGCGCGATGCAGGAAGAGTTGCTGGGACAGTTGGAGCGGATTGCGGCGGCGGGGATCGAGATGATTCCGGCGGCTGAAGCGGGGCCGTACTTCGTGTTCGCGCGGGAGGGGTGCGTGGTGCTGGTGGAGCGGCGGGGAGAGGGGTTCGGGGCGGTGGGGTCGCCGGGGAAGCTGGTGGAGCAGGGCGGCTTTGCGGCGCTGGTGCGGCGCGGCGGGGAGGACTGGTGGGTGGGGAAGGGCGAAGAGCGGCGCGCCGGGGCCGGAGAGGCTGAAGCGGCGCGGCGGCTTTTTACAGATCTTAAAGCGGCTCTGACCAACCACGGGTAGGTTTCAACCGTCTTAGTTGGTGTGAAGAGGCCCATGCAGAACAGAAGGAAACGGGCGAAAGTGCTGCTCTCGCTGGCAGCCGCGGCCACGTTCGCGTGGAGCGCGCCGGAACCGGTGCGGGCGGTGCCGGGCACGGCGCAGCGGTTCGTGAGTTACCTGAGCGTGCTGGAAGCGGGCGGGCAGG
>DAHVTI010000362.1 GCA_027324255.1 Bryobacterales bacterium
CGCCCGCATGGTCCGGTTCCTCCGCGAACGCCGGCTGGAACAAAACACCATCTTCGTGTTCATGACCGACAATGGCACCTCCTCCGGCGCCCAGGTCTTTAACGCCGGCATGCGCGGCCAGAAAGGCAGCCCGTACGAAGGCGGCCACCGCGTGCCCTTCTTCATCCACTGGCCCGGCGGCGGCGTCACCGGCGGCCGCGATATCGGCACCCTTACCGCCCACGTCGACGTCCTGCCCACCTTCTTGGACCTCTGCGGCCTCCAGCGCCCCGCCGGCCCGCCGCTCCACGGCAAGTCCCTCCGCCCCCTGCTCGACGGCAAGTCCGCCGATTGGCCCGACCGCGCCCTCGTCACAGACTCCCAGCGCCTCGAAAAACTCGTCCCCTGGAAGCACGCCGCCGTCATGACCCGGCAGTGGCGCCTCGTCAGTCCCACCATGGACGGCACCCCCTCCAGGCTCGAGCTCTACGACATCCGCACCGACCCCGGCCAGAAGCAGGACGTCGCCGCGCAGAACCCCCAGGTCGTCGCCAGCCTCAAGGCAAAGTACGAGGCGTGGTGGAAGGAAGTCTCCCGCCGCGGCGATGATTACGTCCGCATCGTCGTCGGCCACGAGAAGGCCAACTCCGTCCGCCTGTGCAGTCACGACTGGCACGGCGCCGGCTCCGAAGCAGCCTGGAACCAGCGCCAGATCCGCCAGGGCCCCGCCGCCAACGGCTTCTGGGCCGTCGACGTCGCCCGCGCCGGCCAGTATCGCATCGAGCTCCGCCGCTGGCCCGTCGAAGCAGACACCCCCATCAACGCCCCTTACCGCGACGCTCAGCCCAACCGCGAAACCCAGCCCGGCCAGGCCATCGCCGCCGCCAAGGCCCGCCTCAAAATCGGCGCCCTCGACCAGGACTGCCCCGTGAAGGAAACCGACAAGGCCGCCGTCTTCACGGTCCGCCTGCCCGCCGGCCCCGCCGAGCTCCAAACCTGGTTCTACGGCCCCGAGGGCACGGAGCGCGGCGCCTACTACGTCTACGTCGAGCGGGTGAAGGGATGAGCTCTCTCACCTCCCGCCGCCAGCTTCTTCTCTCCAGCCTGACGCCCCTCGCCGCCGCCGCGCCTGGCGCGCCGAAGCCCAACGTCGTCGTCATCCTCGCCGACGATCTCGGCTACGCCGACCTCGGCTTTAACGGCTGCCGCGACTTCGACACCCCCAACATCGATGCCCTCGCCCGCTCCGGAGTCCGCTTCGAAAACGGCTACGTCACCCACCCCTACTGCAGCCCCTCGCGCGCCGGCATCCTCACCGGCCGCTACCAGCAGCGCTTCGGCCACGAGGCCAACCCCGGCTTTCTGCCTGACGACGACACCGCCGGCACGCCCACGGATGAGGTCTTCCTCTCCACTGTGCTGAAGCGCTCCGGCTACCGGACCGCCGCCATCGGCAAATGGCACCTTGGCGACGCACCGCGCTTCCTGCCCCAACAGCGCGGCTTCGACGAGTTCTTCGGCTTCTCCGGCGGCGGCTTCAACTACTACGGCCTCCCCAATCCCCGCCAGCCCCGCCATCGCATCGTCCGCAACGGCGCGCCCGTGCCGCTCGATCAGATCTCCTATCTCACCGACGACTTCTCGACTGAGGCCGTCTCCTTCATCCAGCGCAACCGCGCCAATCCCTTCTTTCTCTATCTCGCCTACAACGCCGTCCACGCTCCCAATCAGGCCCCGCGGAAATATCTCGAGCGCACACAGCACATCGAGTACGGCGCCCGCTCCGTCTACGCCGCCCAGACCGCCGCCATGGACGACGGCGTCGGCCGCGTCATGCGGGCGCTCAGTACCAACGGCCTCCGCCAAGACACCCTCGTTTTCTTCCTCAGCGACAACGGCGGCCGCCGCGACGTCGCCGACAACCGCCCCCTCCGCGGCCACAAGGGCGTCGTGTACGATGGCGGCGTCCGCGTGCCCTTCCTGCTCAGTTGGCCCGCCAGGCTCCGCGCCGGCATCACCTATCCGCATCCCGTCAGCGCCCTCGACATCTTCCCCACCTCCATGGCCGCGGCCGGCGCCGCTGCTTCCAACGGAAAGCCCCTCGACGGCGTGGACCTCCTCCCGCACCTCACCGGCTCTAATTCCTACCCTCCCCACGACACCCTCTACTGGCGCGTCATCGGAGGCCAGGGCTACGCCGTCCGGAACGGCCGCTACAAGCTGGTGAAGCGCGCCGCCGCCGGCCGCACGGAACTCTTCGACCTCGCAGCCGACCCCAACGAGCGCCGCGACCTCGCCCTGCAAAAGCCCGAAATCGTCGCCGAGCTCCAGCGCCTCTACGGCCGCTGGAACGCCCAACTCATCCCCCCGCGTTGGAAAGACGCCCATCCCGCCAACGTCGAAAAAGAATACGAAGAGGTGACGGACGCCCGCAAGCGCGCCCTGCCGCCGCCCCGCTGACCTCATCCAGGAGAACCCCCATGATGACTTTCCGTTCCGCAGCCTTCCTCCTCGTCCCCCTCGTCCTCGCCGCCCAGCCCCAGCCCCAGGACCAGCGCATGGCCTGGTGGCGCGAAGCCCGCTTCGGCATGTTCATCCACTGGGGCATCTACTCCGCTCTCGGCGGCGAGTGGAATGGCATGGACTACGGCAAGGAGATGGGCGGCGGCAGCGCCGAGCACATCTACTTCCGCTCCCTCATCCCGCGCGAAGAGTACATGGGCCTCGCCGCCCGCTTCAACCCCGTGAAGTTCAATGCGGCCGAGTGGGTCCGCATCGCCCGGGAGGCCGGCATGAAGTACATGGTCATCACCTCCAAGCACCACGACGGCTTCAGCATGTTCGGCACGAAGATGACGCCCTACAACATCGTCGACGCCACCCCCTTCAAGCGCGACGTCGTCGGCGAACTCGCCGCCGAGTGCCGCAAGCAGGGCATCCGCTTCGGCGTCTATTACTCCCACAGCCTCGACTGGGAAAACCGCAAGCGCGCCTGGCGCAACCTCCCCCCGCCCCCGCCCGAATACGTCCGCCTCGTCAAGGGCCAGCTCACCGAACTCCTCACGCGCTATGGCCGCATGTCCCTCCTCTGGTTCGACGTCGGCGACCAGTACAAGGACATCAACACCGAATACGGCGAGCTCGTCAAGCGCCTCTCGCCTGAAACCATCGTCAGCGGCCGCCTCGGCGGCCACGCCAGCATCGCCGACTACCGCAGCGAAGGCGACCGCCGCATCCCCCCCGCCCGCGTCACCGGCGACGTCGAAACCCCCATGACCCTGCGCGACAACTGGGGCTACGATCACGACGAAAGCAACTGGAAATCCGTCCAGGACCTCCTCGAACGCCTCTCCCTCACCGCCTGCCGCGGCGCCAACATGCTCCTCAACGTCGGCCCTACCCCCGAAGGCGCCTTCACCCCGGAAGAGGTCGAGCGCCTGCGCGGCATCGGCCAGTGGTTGAAGGTGAACGGCGAAGCCGTATATGGCACTACCGCCGGCCCCTTCGACTTCGACTTCGAGTGGGGCTCCATCTCCCAAAAGCCCGGCCGCCTCTACCTCCACGTCCTCAAGTGGAACCCCGCCGGCATCTCGTTCCCCGGCTTGAAGACCCCCGTCCGCGGCGCGTACCTGCTCGCCGATCCCAAGCGCTCGCCTCTGAAGGTCGCGCACAACCCCGCCACCGGCGCCGTCACCGTCAGCGTCCCCGCCCAGCCCCCCGGCCCCTACGTCAACGTCATCGCCCTCGACCTCGACGGCCCCCTCCACACCGACCCCGCCGCCACAGGCTCCTACGTCTGGGTCAAAGGCGTCGATATCCGTCTCAACAAGGAAAAAATGGACCGCCAGCGCAAAACCGGCTGGGACGACAAGTGGTCCTGGGACTCGCTCAACTCGCCCGCATCCAAAAAGTAGCCCGTATGACCCGCCGCGAATTCTCAGCCCTGCTCTCCGCGCCCGCCTACGCCCGCGGCGCCCCCGCGCCTCCCAACATCGTCTTCCTCCTCACCGACGACCATCGCCGCGACGCCCTCGGCTGCTACGGCAACGACGAAATCCGCACCCCCAACGTCGACTTGCTCGCCCGCGACGGCGTCCTCTTCGATCAGGCCACCGTCACCAGCGCCATCTGCACCCCCAGCCGCGCCTGCTATTTCCTCGGCCAGTACGAGCGCCGCCACGGCGTCAACTTCAACTCCGGGACGGCTCTCTCCCCTGCTGCCTGGCAGAGCAGCTACCCCATCCTGCTCCGCAAAGCCGGCTACTTCACCGGCTACGTCGGCAAGAACCATGTCCCCCTCGGCCCCGCCGGCTACCAGAGCGGCATCCTCGAGAAGAGCTTCGATTTCTGGTACGGCGCCCACGGCCACCTCACCTTTTATCCCAAGAAGCGCAGCCCCATCTTCAAAGCCGCCCACGCCGACACCCAGCCCGAGGTCCTCGAGGAAGGCGCGCTCAGCTTCCTCGACTCCCACGCCGCCTTCATTGACGGCGCCGAAGCCTTCCTCCAGCGCCGCCCCGCAGGCCGGCCCTTCTGCCTCTCCCTCTGCTTCAACCTCCCCCACCGCGCCGGCACCGGCTCCATGCGCCAGCTCCCCACCGATCGCGACCTCTACCGCACCGCCTACCGCGACCGCATCGCCCACTACGCCCTGCCCGCTCACTACACCCCCAAGGCCGCCATCCGCGCGCCGAAGCTGCCGCCCGATGTCCTCTACGCGCAATACCGCCAGCACAGCTACGACTACGTCGACACCGAGGCCTCGCTCCGCGAACACACCGTCCGCTGCTATCAGACCATCACCGGCATCGACGAAGTCCTCGGCGCCGTCCGCGCCCAACTCGAAAAGCTCGGCATCCACCGCAACACCGTCATCGTCTTCGCCTCCGATCACGGCATCATGGCCGGCGAGTTCGGCCTCGGCGGCAAGGCCCTCAACTACGAGCCCTGCCTCCGCATCCCCATGATCGTCATGGACCCGCGCCAGCCCGAATCCCGCCGCGGCCTCCGCCTCCCTCACCAGGTGCAGTCCATCGACGTCGCCCCCACCCTGCTCCACCTCGCCGGCCGCCCCGCCCCCTCCTCCATGCAGGGCCACAGCCTCGTGCCCCTGCTCGAAGGCCGCAACGTGCCCTGGCGCACTTTCGCCTTCTCGGAGAGCCTCTGGTCCACCGTCTTCGGCAATCCCCGCGTCGAAAGCGTCCGCTCCTCCGAGTGGAAGTACATCCGCTACTTCGCCACGGACCGTGCTCTGTTCCGGAAGGCCGAAGGCCCCGCCGCCTACGGCGTCACCCCCGCCCAGGCCCGCGCCTACGAAAGCTGGCTCACCGCCTCGGTCCGCGGCCTGAATCCCGATTACGAGGAACTCTTCCACCTCACGTCGGACCCGGACGAATCCCACAATCTCGCCGGCCAACCCGCGCAAGCCGCCCTTCTCCGCCAGCTTCGCGAAGAATGCGATCGCCTCGTCCGCCAGGCCAAAGGCCCCCTCGACGCCCGGCCCGCTACTATCCCCCTTCCCGCCGCCGTGCCTGCCGTCGCCGCGGACTGATCACCCCGCGCGGAGCTTCGTCCGGAAATACTCCATCGTCCGCCGCAGCCCATCCTCCAGCCCCACCTCCGGCTGCCACCCCAGCAGCCGCCGCGCCTTCGCGATGTCCGGCTTCCGCCGCTGCGGGTCGTCCTGCGGCAGCGGGTGATACTCGATCTCCGAACTCGACCCCGCCATCGCCCGGATCTTCTCCGCGAACGCCAGCACCGTCATCTCCGCCGGGTTCCCCAGGTTCACCGGATCCCTCTCGTCCGACTCCGCCAGCCGCGTGAGTCCCTCCACCAGGTCCGACACGTAGCAGAAGGAGCGCGTCTGAGATCCGTCTCCATACACCGTCATCGGCCGCTTCCTCAACGCCTGGTCTACGAACGCCGGCACAATCCGCCCATCGTCCAGCTTCATCCGCGGCCCGTACGTGTTGAAGATCCGCGCAATGTTCGTCCGCACCCCGTGCTTCCGGTGGTACGCCATCGTCACCGCCTCCGCATAGCGCTTGCTCTCGTCGTAGCACGACCGCGGCCCCACCGGGTTCACGTTCCCCCAATACGTCTCCACCTGCGGATGCTCCAGCGGATCCCCGTAGCACTCCGACGTCGACGCCAGCAGGAACCGCGCCCCGTGCCGCAGCGCCAGCTCCAGCAGGTTCCTCGTCCCCTCCGACCCCACCCGCAGCGTCTCGATCGGATGCTCCAGGTAGTCCTTCGGGCTCGCCGGCGACGCCAGGTTGTAGATCCCGTCCAGCCGGCCCGCCCACTGGAGCGGCTCGATAACGTCGTGCTCTACCAGCCGGAACCTCGCGTGCCCCTCCAGGCTCGCCAGGTTTCGCCTGTCGCCCGTAATGAAATTATCGACGCCCGCCACCTCGTGGCCCTGCTCCACCAGCCGCTCGCACAGGTGCGACCCGATGAATCCCGCCGCACCCGCTACCAGGTATTTCAAGGAATCCTCCAGTCCTCCCATTCTGCCAGTACCCCGCCCGGAATGGAAAAAGGGCCCCGGCCGACCGGAGCCCTTTCCTTGATCTCGCTGTTGATTTCGCTAAATCGCCAGCCCGTGCGCCCCCAGCGTGCGGAATTCGTACTGCTGGATCTCCACCGCTGTCATCCCGCTCTCCGACCGCACCACCCGGCCCCGCGCTATCAGTTTCAGCGCGCACCGGTTGTCCAGTTGCGCCGGCCAGCTAATCGCCATCTCCACCCGCTTGCCGGGAATCAGCGTCTTGTCCGTCTGGAACAGCACACCTCCGCTGCTCATGTTCACCGTCATCCCGCTGCCGGCTTCGTCCGCCAGTCTCTTGCTCAGCATCTTGAATCGCATCTCGCGCTCGATCGGAAAACGATCCGACGTCCGCCGCTCGGCCCCGTCTCTGATCGCGGGCTGGATTGGCTCTGTTCCAAAGTGCATCATGGGCGCGTCTCCTACATCGCATCATCGCCTCTCAACCCCTTTCTCATCAAGAAGCTGGCGGTTCATTTTCAGTGCGGTACGCGTGTACTATGCCCCCGGTAAGAATTGGCTATCATCGTCCTATGACGCGACTGCCCATCACCCTTCTCTTCCTGGCTGCATCCCTTTCCTTCGCCGCCGACAAGCAGGCCGTCTTCCCGGAGGGCGCTTCCACCGCCGGCCCTTACTCTCCCGGCATCCTCGCCGGCGGCACCCTCTATTGCGCCGGCCAGGTCGGCCGCGACAAGGACGGCCAGTACCCCCCCACCTTTGAGGCCGAGGTCAAGCAGGCCCTCGAAAACGTCAACGCCATTCTCAAGAAGGCCGGCTACACCTTCGCCGACGCCGTCTCCGTCCAGGTCCACCTTTCCGACATCGGCGACTTCCAACGCATGAACCAGGTCTACATGACCTACTTCCCCGAGCCTCGCCCCGCCCGCACCACCGTCGGCGGCATCAAGCTCGTCCCCCCCGCCCGGATCGAAATCACCGTCACGGCTTGGAAGAAGAAGTAGCCCGCTTCTCCGCCAGCCACTGCCGGATCGCCTCCAGCCGTTCCCGGATCCGCGCCTCCACCCCGCGCTCCGTCGGCTCGTAAAACCGCGTCCCGGCCAGCGCCTCCGGCAGGCACTCCATCGCCGTCAGCCCGTCCTGCTGCTGGTGCGCGTGCTCGTACCCGGCCCCGTAGCCCCACTCCTTCATCGCCCGCGTCGGCGCGTTCCTCAACTGCATCGGCACCGCCTCCGCCTGCGTCGTCCGCACCACCTCCCGCGCCGCGTTCAACGCCCGGTACGCCGCGTCCGATTTCTGCGCCGCCGCCAGGTAGATCGCCGCCTGCGCCAGCGCCTGGTCCCCCTCCGGCACTCCCAGCAGGTGCACCGTCTGCATGCACGCCACCGCCTGCTCCACCGCCCGCGGGTCCGCCAGCCCGATGTCCTCGACCGCCATCCGCACCAGCCGCCGCGCAATGTACATCCGGTCTTCCCCGGCCTCCAGCATCCGCGCCAGCCAGTACAGCGCCGCGTCCGGGTCCGACGACCGCACGCTCTTGTGCAGCGCCGAAACCAGGTTGTAGTGCTCCTCCCCGCCCTTGTCGTACAGCAGCATCTTGCGCTGCACTGCGTCTTCCACCGCCTGCGCCTTCAGCGCCCCGCCCTCGCTCGCCGCGCTCGCTATTTCCAGGATGTTGTACGCCGTCCGCGCGTCCCCGCCCGCATACACCGCAATCTGCTCCAGCAGGCTCCCCTCCGCCGAGACGCCCAGCAGCTCCAGCGCCCGCTTCAGCAGCGTCACCGTCTCCTCCGCGCTCAGCGGCCGCAGCGCGTACACCTTCGACCTCGACAGCAGCGCCGAGATCACTTCAAACGACGGGTTCTCCGTCGTCGCCCCCACCAGGATGATGTCGCCCCGCTCCACGTACGGCAGAAACGCGTCCTGCTGCGCCTTGTTGAAGCGGTGGATCTCGTCCACGAACAGCACCGTCCGCAGCCCCTGCCGCCGGTGCCGCTCCGCCTGCGCCATCACTTCCTTGATCTCTTTGATCCCGCTCAGCACCGCGCTGAACGGCACAAACGCGCACTTCGTCTGCCGCGCGATCAGCGTCGCCAGCGTCGTCTTCCCCGTCCCCGGCGGCCCCCACAAAATAATCGATGTCAGCCGGTCCTTCTCGATCTGCACCCGCAAGGGCTTCCCCTGCCCCAGGATGTGCTCCTGCCCGACGTAGTCCTCCAGCCGCTCCGGCCGCATCCGCTCCGCCAGCGGACGCTGCGCGTCGCTCTTCACCTCTCCGCCCAGCCCCGGCGCAGGCTCGAACAGGCTCATGCCGTCGCCCTCTGCCGCCACGCTTCGTACAGCAGGATCCCCGCCGCCAGCCCCGCGTTCAGGCTCTCCACCCCGCTCGTCGCAATGTGCAGGTCCACCCCCGCCCCGTTCATCCCGTGGCTGATCCCCCGCCCCTCGCTCCCGATCACCAACGCGCACCGCCTCGTCAGGTCCGCCTCGTGCAGAGCCACCCCGCCCCGCGGCACCGCCGTGTACACGTCCACCCGCCTCTGCTTCAACGCCGCCCGCACCATCCCCGCGTCCAGCCCCTCCATCACCGGCACCCGGAACAGCGACCCCGCGCTCGCCCGCAGCGCCTTCGCGTTCCACGGGCTCACCGTGCCTTTCAACCACAACATCCCCGTCGCCCCGAACGCCTCCGAAGCCCGCACCATCGTCCCCGCGTTGCCCGGGTCCTGCACCCCGTCCAGCACCACCACCAGGCTCCGCCCCCGAAACACGTGCTCGAAACTCCACCGCTGCGGCCGCACCAGCGCCATCACCCCCTGCGCCGCCTCCGTCGCCGAAATCTCCTGGTACACCGCGTCCGCCACCGTCAGCAGCCGCACCCCCTGCAGGCTCCCAATCTGCCTCTCCACCGGCTCCCGCACGCTCTCCGCCGCAATCACCACCGGCGTCTCCAGCCCCGACTTCAGCGCTTCTTCCAGCAGGTGGAACGTCTCCGCCACGCACAGCCCGTCTTCGGTGAGCGTGCCTTTGGCCAGCGCCCGCCGGACCTCTTTCAGCAGCGGGTTGCGCGCGCTCGTGATGACGATGGCCCTGGACATAGGGGATAGAATCAATATCGTACGATGCGCAGGTGGTTCGCCATTGCCGTGCTCGCCGCCGGCCTCCCCCTGGCCGCTTACCTCCTCGTGCTCTCTGACCGCATCGCCACACAATCCTCCATCGACGAGGCCCGCAGCGCCGACATCATTCTCGTCCTCGGCGCGGCCGAATACAATGGCCGCCCCTCCCCCGTCTACAAGGCCCGCCTCGATCACGCCTTCGACCTCTACCGCAAAGGACTCGCCTCCCTCATCCTCACCTCCGGAGGCGCCGGCGGCGATCCCCAATACACCGAAGGCCAGGTGGGCCGCGACTACCTCGTCCGCCGCGGCATTCCCGCCGAAGCCATCGTCGTCGAAAGCGAAGCCGACTCCACCGTCGAAACCATCCTCACCGTCTCCGAAATCATGCGCCGCATGAACCTCCACTCCGCCATCCTCGTCTCCGACGGCTACCACATCTTCCGCGCCAAACGGATCCTCGAGAACGAAGGCATGCAGGTCTTCGGCGCCCCCCGCCCCTCCGCCTCCCGCGGCACCTGGCGCGAGCGCTGGCTCCACCTCCGCCAGGCCTTCGGCTATCTCCTCTGGCGCTGCGGCATCAATATCTGATCGCCTACAGCTTGAACATCTCCCGCAGCCGCTTCGTCTGCACCCGGCTCACCGGAATCTCCGTGCCCTTCTTATCGTCCATCCGCAGTTGGAAACTCGACTTGAACCACGGCACCACCTCCCGGATCCGGTTGATGTTCACCAGGTAGCTGCGGTGCGCCCGCCAGAAGCACGACGGGTCCAGGCTCGACTGCAGCTCCTCGATCGTCCGGTAGTTCGCCTGCCCCTCCAGCGCCGTCGTCACCACCGTGATCAGCCCGTCGTCGATCGTCGCGTAGATCACCTCCGACGCGTCCACAATCAGGTTCCGGCCCCCGCTCCGCACCAGCAGCTTCGTCCGCGCCGCCGCCGCCGGCGCCGGCGCACCCTCCGGCTCCGGCTCCAGCATCGCCCGCTTCACCCGCTCCACCGTCAGCGCCAGCCGCTCCCGCTCCACCGGCTTCAACAGGTAGTCCAGCGCCTCCAGCTTGAACGCCTCCAGCGCGTACTGCTCGTACGCCGTGCACAGCACGAACGCCGGCATCGGCGTCCCTCCCTGCTTCAGCTTGTGGATCACTCCCAGCCCGTCCAGCCCCGGCATCTGCACGTCCAGAAACACCAGGTCCGGCTCCAGCGCCTCAATCCGCTCCACCGCCTCCAGCCCGTTGCCCGCCGTTCCCACCACCTCGATCTCCGGAAACTCCTTCAGCAGGAACAGCAGCTCGTCCAGCGCCGGAGCCTCATCGTCCGCCACCACCGTCGGAATCGTCACCGGCGCTCGCCCGCTCATCGGCCCCAGTATAACAACGCCCCCCGTGGGGGCAGGCGGCCACGCCTGCGGCCGGCCGCCAGGCCGGCCTTCGCCTGCCCCCTCTCCGAGCCTCCTCCACCCGAGGCTGGTAAGATGGAAGAGGAATCCCAATCACTCTCCCATGTGCGGTTCCCCGAAGGAGTGCAATCCCTTGTCCAATCAGGAAAATGTGAAGATCGCCCCGGCCCAGGGCAAGCTCGGTGTCCTCATTCCCGGCATCGGCGCTGTTTCGACCACCTTCATGGCCGGCGTGGAGGCGATCAAGCGCGGCATCGGCCAGCCCATCGGCTCGCTCACTCAATTGGCCACCATCCGGCTCGGTAAGCGCACGGAGAACCGCTCTCCCTACATCAAGGACTTCGTCCCCCTCGCCAACCTCGATGACCTCGTCTTCGGCGGCTGGGACATCTACGAGGACTCCGCCTACCAGGCCGCCTCCAAGGCCCAGGTCCTCGAAGCCTCCCTCCTTGAAAAGGTCCGCCAGCCCCTCGAAGCCATCCGCCCCATGAAGGCCGTCTTCGAACAGGACTACGTCCGACTCATCAACGGCCCCAACGTCAAGACCCAGGGCACCAAGTTCGATAAGGCCCAGGCCCTCCTCGAAGACATCAAAAACTTCCAGCAGGCCAACCAGGTCGCCCGCTCCGTCATGATCTGGTGCGGCTCCACCGAGGTCTTCCATAAGCCGTCGGAAGTCCACCAGACCCTCGCCTCCTTCGAGGAGGCCATGAAGCGCAACGACCCCGAAATCGCCCCCTCCCAGATCTACGCCTACGCCGCCCTCCTGAGCGGCATCCCCTTCGCCAACGGCGCCCCCAACCTCACCCACGACATCCCCGCCCTCCTCGACCTCGCCCGCGAGCGCAACCTCCCCGTCTGCGGCAAGGACTTCAAGACCGGCCAGACCTTCATGAAGACCCTGCTCGCCCCCGGCTTCAAGGCCCGCATGCTCGGCATGAGCGGCTGGTTCTCCACCAACATCCTCGGCAACCGCGACGGCGAAGTCCTCCACGATCCCGGCTCCTTCAAGTCCAAGGAGGAGACCAAGCTCAGCGTCCTCGACTCCATCCTTCAGCCTCACCTCTACCCGATGCTGTACAAGGACCTCTACCACGCGGTCCGCATCAACTACTACCCCCCGCGCGGCGACGCCAAGGAAGGCTGGGACAACATCGACATCTTCGGCTGGCTCGGCTATCCGATGCAGATCAAGATCGACTTCCTCTGCCGCGACTCCATCCTCGCCGCGCCCCTCGTCCTCGACCTCATCCTCTTCCTCGACCTCGCCCAGCGCGCCGGCATGCGCGGCATCCAGGAGTGGCTGTCGTTTTACTTCAAGGCCCCCATGCACGCTCCCGGCCTCTACCCCGAGCACGACATCTTCATCCAACTCATGAAGCTCAAAAACACCCTCCGCTGGATGCGCGGCGAAGACCTCATCACTCACCTGGGGCTGGAGTACTACGACTAGTCCGGGGGAGCCAACACAAACGATGAAGTCACTCATTATCGGCGGTACCCAGTTCATCGGTCGTCACCTCGTGGCCAGCCTCCTCAAGGCCGGCCACGAGGTGACTATCCTCCACCGCAAACCCTCCCACGACCTCGGCAAAAAAGTCTTCAACCTCCAGGCCGACCGAAACGATCCCGCCCAGGTCCTCTCCGCCGTGAACGGCCAGAGCTTCGACACCGTCTTCGACCTCGCCTACGACTGGGAGCGCGGCACCCCCGCCAGGGCCGTCTGCAACGTCGCCCACGCGCTCACCGGCTCCATCGGCCGCTATGTCTACATGTCCTCCGTCGCCGCCTACGGCGACGGCCTCAACCACCACGAAGGGGACGCCCTCGCCCCCGACGACCACCCCGATCCCTACGTCCGCAACAAGGCCCAGACCGAGCGCGCCCTCTTCCGCCTCCACCAGCGCCACGGCACCCCCGTCGTCACCATCCGCCCCCCCTTCGTCTACGGCCCAGGCAACCCCATCTACCGCGAACAGTTCTTCTGGGACCGCATCCGCGACAAGCGCTCCATCATCCTCCCCGGCGACGGCCGCCGCCTCATGCAGTTTGCCTACGTCAAGGACATCGCCGACGCCTGCCTCCGCGCCGCCGAGGCCCCCGGCGCCGTCGGCCACGCCTTCAACATCTCCAACGCCCGCCCCCTCACCCAGGCCGAGTTGATCGACGCCTACTTCGCCGCCGCCGGCAAGCAGGTCCCGGTCGTCCGCATCCCCCGCGAGCGCATCCTCCGCTCCGGCGGCCACCCCATGGGCCCCAACCTTTACTTCGGTATGTACTTCGACCTGCCGCCCATCACCATGGTCATCAGCAAGGCCCAGCGCGTCCTCCACTTCAAGCCCACCTCCTTCGCCGAGGGCCTGAAAGAGACCTACAAGTGGTACCTCCGCCACCACAAGAAGGCCGTCGACTACGGCTTCGAGGACCACATCCTCGCCAAGGACCGCGCCGCCCTCGCCTCCTGACCCCGCGCCCCTCTTACCCCGGCTCGTACTCCGCGTTCCGCTGCTCCGGCAGCGGAGCGCGTGTCGCCCGCATCCACCCCAGCAGGTCGTTGACCAGTTCCTCGCGCTTGCCCCGGTTCTCCCTCGCCAGGTCGCGCCGCTCGCCCGGGTCCTCCGCCATGTCGTACAGCTCCACCGCGCGGTTCGTGTCCAGCTTCGCCCTGCCCCCGTCCAGTTGCCACTCTTCGTGGTACAGCAGCAGCTTCCAGTCCCCTTTCCGGATCACGCTCACCGGCCGCGTCCGGAAATCCGCGTCCCGCCCCCGCGGCACCGCCACGTCCAGGTAGCCCGGAAAGTGCCAGTAGATCGCCTCCCGCTTCAGCCGCTTGCCCCCCGCGAATAGCGGCAGCAGGCTCTCGCCGTCCTGCGCCTGCCCCGCCGTCTTCGCCCCGCCCGCCGCCTCCACGAAGGTCGGGTAGAAGTCCACGTTCGCCACCGGCACGCCGCATGTCGTGCCCGCCTTCACCCGCCCCGGCCACTTCACGATCATCGGCTCCCGGATCCCGCCCTCGTAGTAGCACCCCTTCGAGCCCCGCA
>DAHVTI010000399.1 GCA_027324255.1 Bryobacterales bacterium
AAAGGGGCTTCACACCGCGATGTCCAGGATCTGTGCGTCCTTGTCGGCGGTGGATTCATCCACTGGAACCGAGAGGCATCCGGCGATTGCCTCGCGGAGATTGGCGGTGAGCTCTTCGATGGTTTCGCCCTGGGTAGCGCAGCCCGGGATGGAAGGGACTTCCGCCCAGTATCCACCCTCTTCGGCTTTGTGGACGATGGCGCGAACGGTCACGCTGAGATTCCTCCCTGTTTCATCTTACGGGAAGCGAGGATTTGGTGAGCCGGGCGGGGATCGAACCCGCGACCACCTGATTAAAAGTCAGATGCTCTACCACTGAGCTACCGGCCCGTTCCAGAAGGGCGCCAAAGGCGGGAACCCCTTCAGGATACCAGTGCGGCGCGAAGGTGTACAATCAGCGGCAACGAGGCCAAGACGCATGAACCGCAGGCAATTCCTCACCACCACAGCCGCCGCCCCTACGGCCCTGGCGGCCCCCGCCCAGCCCCTCCTGCTCGGCGGCCCCCTTTTCCTCAAGTCCGACGACCCGCGCGAACTCGCCCGCGAGGCCCGCCGCCTCGGCTACAACACCGCCAACTGCCCGCGCGCCACCCCCCAGGACTCCGCCCGCCTCCAGGCCATCGAATCCGCCTTCGCCGCCGAAAAAGTCGTCCTCGCCGAAGTCGGCGTCTGGCTGAACCTGCTCGACGCCGACCCGGCCAAACGCCAGCAGAACCTCCAGAAGGTCACCGACGGCCTGGCCGTGGCCGACGCCACCGGCGCCCGCTGCTGCGTCGATATCGCCGGCTCCTTCCACGACAAGGTCTGGTACGGCCCCCATCCGCGCAACGTCACGCAGGAGTTCTTCGACGTCTCGGTCGAAAACGCCCGCAAGATCATCGACGCCGTCAAGCCGAAGCGCGCGAAGTTCGCCTACGAGATGATGGGCTGGAACCTGCCCGATTCGCCGGACTCCTACCTGAAGCTCCTCAAGGCCATCGACCGCCCCGCCTTCGGCGTCCACATCGACATCTGCAACGGCATCAACTCCCCCAGGCGCTTCTACAACAACGCCGCCTTCACCGCCGAGTGCTTCCGCAAGCTCGGCCGCTGGATCGTCTCCTGCCACGCCAAGGACCTCGACTGGATCCCAGAGATGAACGTCCATTTCGTCGAAGTGATCCCCGGCCGCGGCAAGATCGACTACCCGCCCTACCTGCGCGGCCTCGCCGCCCTGCCCGCCCCCGTGCCGCTCATGCTCGAGCATCTCAAGACCGCCGCCGAGTACGAGGAGGGCGCCAACTACATCCGCAAGGTCGCCGCCGGCATGGGCCTGAAGTTCGCCTAGCGCGCCCCCGGCCGCGGGAACACGTGGACGCGCTGAGCCCACTCCTCCCACTGCGCCGCCATCGCCTTCACCCTGGCAGGCTCCCGCGCCGCCAGGTCGCGCGTCTCCGTGCGGTCCGCCTCCTCGTCGTACAGCGCCCACTCGCCGCTGCCCACCGTGACGGCCTTCCACTTGCCCTGCCGCACGGCGCGGTTCTCTTCGTGCTCCAGGAAAAACGTGCGCGCCGGAGTCTTCTCTCCGCGGAAGGCCGGCAGCAGGCTGATGCCTTCGGCCGGCGCAATGGCCTCTCCCCCGCGCTCTTTCGGATACGAGGCCCCGCCCGCGTCGGCCAGCGTCGGCAGGATGTCAAAAATGTGCGCCGGCCGCCTGTCGATGCCCCGCCGCTTCACCCCCTGCGGCCACGACGCGATGAACGGCGTCGACGTGCCCCCCTCGTGCCCGTAGTGCTTGTACAGGCTCAGCGGCGTGTTGCACGCGTTCGCCCAGCCCGTGCCGTAGCTGTGATACGACCCCGGCTGGCCCATCTTCTCCAGATCCGCGCCGCGGTGCAGCACGTTCTCCGGGCCGCTCCGGCCGTCGAAGCCGCGCGGGTCCCATTCGGCGCAGGCGCCATTGTCGGACAGGAACAGCACCAGCGTGTTGTCCGCCTCCCCGCTCTTGTCCAGGTCTGCGAACACGCGCCCGATGTTGGTGTCCATGCGCTCCACCATGGCGGCGAAGATCGCCATGCGCCGCGCCAGGTCCTCGCGCCGGTCCGCATCCAGCTCCTTCCATGCCGGAATCGGCGTGCCCGCCCAGCCGTTCATCGTGGTGAAGCGCGTGGCGGGCACATGGCCGCGCGGCGACAGCGCCCAGCGCCGGTCCACGATGCCCATCCGCTTCTGCCGCTCGTAGCGCGCCGCGCGAATCTCGTCCCAGCCCTGGCGGTAGGTCTCCATGTAGCTGTCGATCAGCTCCTTGGGCGCGTGCAGCGGGAAGTGCGGCGAGTTGTAGGCCAGGTACAGGAACCACGGCTTGGCCTGCCCGCGGGCGCCGGCCAGGAAGTCCAGCGCGTGGTCGGTAATCGCGTCGGCCGAATAGAACTTGCCCGGCCCGTAGCTGCGCTTCGCCCGCCCCGCCGGCAGCCGCGTGTACTTGCTCTCGTCCCAATGGCTGTCGAAGCCGTGGAACAGCCCGTAGTATTCGTCGAAGCCGCGCTCGGTCGGCCCCGGCTTCGACAGGTGCCACTTGCCCGTCATCAGCGTGGTGTAGCCCGCCGGCTTCAGCACTTCCGGAATGGTGGCGCAGTCCGGCTGCAGGTGGCCGCGGTAGCCGGGCAGTTTCCGGTCGCCGTCCATCAGCCCGACCCCGGCGCGGTGCGGGTATTGCCCGGTCATCAGACTCGCCCGCGACGGGCAGCAGCGCGCGCAGTTCTGCATGGACGTGAACCGCACGCCGCGCGCCGCCAGCTTGTCCAGGTTCGGCGTGCGGATCTCTCCGCCGTAGCAGCCCAGGTCGGAAAAACCCATGTCGTCGGCCAGGATCAACAACAGGTTCGGCCGGCCGGCGGCGGGTGCCAGGCCCGCGGCCAGCGATTGAAGAAAGTTGCGTCGTCCGAGCGGCATCGGCCTCCATTATATGGACCCGCGCGCAAGCGCTGCGTTCCGCCCGGCCCCGTCCGCGCACCGTTTGCACCCCCCTCCGTCTAAGTGGCTCAAAACACGCCACAGGCATCTGGCCCGGCGCTTGCTCTCCCTCCCGTCGAGGTTCAACTCCATGATCGTCCGGATCGAAACCGCCCCCCCGAAAAAGCCCGGCCGCCAGCCGTGGTACCGTTCCCCGCGCGCCATCCGCCACGCGGTCATGCTCTTCTTCTTCCTCTTCCTGCTGCACGTCGCCTATGACCACCAGGTGAAAGGCGGCGGCCCGCGCGGCACGCCTTCCGTCGAAGCCTACTGCCCCTTCGGCGGCGTCGAAAGCCTCTATCAGTTCCTCACCACCGGCGGCTACATCCGCCGCATCGAGCCCTCGGCCATGATCATCGCCGGCGCGCTGCTCGTGCTCACTCTGCTCTTCAGCCGCGGCTTCTGCGGCTGGATCTGCCCCTTCGGCTCCATCCAGGAATGGCTCGGCCTGCTCGGCCGCAAAATCTTCCGCAAGTCCTACAACCCCTCCGGCCCCTGGGAGCGCCGCCTGCGCTATCTCAAGTACGTCATCCTGGCCGTCATCATCGGCTTCACCTGGCACCTCGGCACGCTCGTCTTCCGCCCCTACGATCCCTTCCTGGCCTTCTTCCACCTCGGCCAGGGCCTCGACGAGATGCCCTACGCCTATGCCGTCCTCGGCGTCGTCCTGCTCGGCTCGCTCAAGTACGAGCGCTTCTTCTGCAAGTACGCCTGCCCGCTCGGCGCCGTCATCGGCATCGTCGGCAAACTCGGCCTCGCCAAGGTGGTGCGCAGCGGCGACGGCTGCAATGGCTGCAACGTCTGCCAGAAGAAGTGCTGGGCCAACATCGACTTCCTCTCCACCAACACCGTCCGCGACGCCGAATGCAACCACTGCCTCGATTGCGTCGTCCACTGCCCCAAGCCCAACGTCCTCTCCCTGAAGAGCGCGAAGTGGACCTTCTCTCACTCCGCCTACGCCACCGCCCTCGTCGGCGGCCTGGCCCTCATGATCGGCGTCAGCCAGCTCGCCGGCCACTGGCAGACCCAGCCCAAGATGGTCTCCTTCACCGGCAACGCCGGCCGGCTCGACCCCGGCCAGATCCGCGGCTGGATGTCGCTCAACGACCTCAGCGGCGGCTACCACATCCCGCTCGATCAGCTCTACGCCGCCTCCGGCCTGCCCCGCACCGTCAAGCCCGACCTCCGCATGAACCGCATCGCCCAGGACTACAAGCTCGACTTCGACCCCGACAAGATGCGCGAAGTCGTCGCCGCCGCCCTCGGCCAGGAGCCGCCCGCCGCCGCCGCCAAACGCCCCGCCGGCCAAAAGGATCACAAGCCCGGCGAGGAGGAGCAGGTCAAGGGCTTCATGACCCTCAACGAGGTCTCGCTCAAAACCGGCGTCCCCAAGGACTACATCCTCAAGCGCCTCGGCGCCCCGGCCTCGACCGACCCCCGCCAGCCCGTCCGCGATTGGATCCACGACCGGGGCAAGACCATCCAGGACATTCGCGGCATCGTTCTCGACTACCAGGCCGGGCGCAAATGAACCTCCGCCCAGCCTGTACCGGAGCCGGACTTTACCCCGGCTCCGGAATCCCACCGCCCCTCCCATCTGATACAACCAGTCCATGCGCCTGACTCTGGCCGTCCTGGCCCTCTGCCTTCCCGCCCTCGCCCAAACCCCCTGGCGCGACCAGGGCCTCCTCCATCTCGCCGCCAGCCCCCACGCCCGCCTCCACCCCGTCCCCGTGCGCTCCGTCACTCTCCAGCCCGGTTTCTGGAAGGCCCGCCAGGACGTCGCCATCGGCCGCTCGATCCCCACCCTGCTGGCTCTGCTCGAGGAGAAGGGCACCCTCGACAACTTCCGCCGCCTCTCCGGACCCCCGGCCGGAGGAGCCCCCGCCGTCGCCCGCCGCGGCCCCCTCTACACCGACTCCGACCTCTACAAGTGGCTCGAAGCCGCCGCCTGGAGCCTCGCCGTCCGCCCCGACCCCCAGCTCGAAGCCACCCTCGACAAAACCATCGCCACCATCCTCGCCGCCCAGGAGCCGTCCGGCTACCTCAACACCTGGTTCACCGGCGAGCGCGAAAAACTCCGCTGGCGGCAGCAGACCTCCGGCCACGAGCTCTATTGCCTCGGCCACCTCATCCAGGCCTCCATCGCCTACTACCGCGCCACCGGCAAGCGCACCCTGCTCGACGGCGCCCAGCGCTTTGTCGACTACCTCCTGCGCGACTTCGGACCCGCGCCCAAACGTCCTCTCCTCACCGGCCACCCCGAACTCGAGCTCGCCCTCGCCGAGCTCTACCGCACCACCGGCAACCGCCAGTGCCTCCAGCTCGCCGCCTATCTCTTCAGCGGCGTCGAGCAGGAGCGGCTCAAGCTGCGCCCGCGCGACCTCGCCTACATGTTCTCCGGCCAGCCCTTCACCTCGCGCACCGCCTTCGAAGGCCACGCCGTCCGCGCCCTCTATGCCGCCACCGGCGCCGCCGACTACTACCTCGAGACCGGCGACCCCGGCTTCCGACGCACCCTCGACCTCCTCTGGGCCGACCTGTCTTCCTCCAAGATGTTCGTCACCGGCGGCGTCGGCTCCCGCCCCTCAGACGAGGCCTTCGGCGAGCCCTACGAGCTGCCCAACCGCCAGGCCTACACCGAATCCTGCGCCGCCATCGCCGGCCTGCTCTTCAACCAGCGCCTCCTCGCCGCCACCGGCGAGGCGAAATACGCCGCCCCGATGGAGCGCGCCCTCTACAACGGCATCAACAGCGGCATGTCGTCTTCCGGCACCCTCTACTGCTACCGCAACCCGCTCGCCGCCACCGCCAAGGACAGGATCCGCAATCCCTGGTACGACACCTGCTGCTGCCCGCCCAACCTGCAGCGTACCTTCGCCGCCCTCGGGGCCTATTACTACTCCACCTCGCGCGAGGGCCTCTGGGTCCACTTCTACGACAACTCCACGCTCGACTGGCGCCTCGAATCCGGCGCCCCGCTCAAAGCCGTGGTGAAAACCGGCCAGCCCTGGCGCGGCGATGTCGAAATCACGCTCCGCCCCTCGAAACAGGAAGAGTTCACTTTGTTCCTGCGCATCCCGGACTGGTCGCTCAAGACGCGCCTCTCCATCAACGGCAGGCCCGCGCCCGAAGCCCCCGCCCCCGGCGCCTACCTGGCGCTGAAGCGCGTCTGGACGCCCGGCGATACCGTCGCCCTGACGCTCGACATGGAAACCCGCCTCGTCTACGCCAATCCGCGCGTCCCCGAGGACAACGGCAAGGCCGCACTCCAGCGCGGCCCCCTCGTCTATATGCTCGAGCAGCCCGACAACCCCGGCCCCTCCGTCTTCGACGTGGCCCTGGACCACGCCGCGCCCATCGCCGCCCGCTTCCAACCCGCGCTGCTCGGCGGCGTCACCGTCCTCACCCACCGCGGCCTCGCCTACACGCGGCCGCTCGACGCCGCGCCGCTTTACTCCTTCCAGCCCGCCGTCCCCGCTCGCCCCACCAACCTCACCTTCGTCCCCTACTACGCCTTCCACGACCGCGGCCCCGCCGGCATGACCGTCTGGGTCCCCGTCCGCTGAGACCCCTGCCCTGAACAGCAAAGCGGCGGCCCCGCTGGGAGCCGCCGCTCTTTCAGCCTCTGAATGTCCCTGCTAGAACAGGAACTTCACCGTCAACTGCGTCCGGCGCGGGTAGTTGGCCTGCGTCGAGGCCACCGCCGAGCCGAACGCCGTCGCCGTCGGCGTCGTGTTCGGAGCCGGGAACAGCGGGTGGTTCAGCGCGTTCAGGAACTCGCCCTTGAACTGCACGTTCAGCCGCTCCCCGATGCGCGTGTTCTTCACCACCGACAGGTCGTAGTTGTTGATCGTGTCGGCCCGCAGGAAGCTGAACCGCGGCGGGAACCACCGCACGTTCGAGCCGAGCTGCAGGGCCGAGTTCCTCTCAAACCCGGCGCTCGTGTTGAACCACCTCTCCACCGTCTGCTGATCGCCCGGCAGCCGCAGGTTGTTCACGTCGCCCGTGAAGATGATGTTGTTGAAGTTGATGGGCGAGCCGCTCTGGAACGTGTAGACGCCCGAAAGCTGCCAGCCGCCGATGATGCCGTTGGCGATGGGATTCAGGGAGCCCGCCCACTTCTTGCCTTTGCCGAAGGGCAGTTCCCAGATGCCGTTCACCACGATGCGGTGCGGGCGGTCGAGGTCGGAAATGACTTCCACCGGCCGCGGATCGTTGGAGTTCAGCGTTTCGGTGGCCTGCATGAACTTCGAGAACGTGTAGTTGAAGCCCAGCGTGTAGCCCTTGCTGAAGCGCTTCTCGACGTTCAGTTGCATGGAGTGATACCAGGAGTAACCGTCGAAGCGCGACGCGCTCACGCCGTCGAACTCGGGGAACGGCCGCAGCAGCCGCTCGCGCGACAGGTTGGCGCCCGTGTACGTGCTGGACGCGCCCGCCGGCATCAGCCCGCGGAACGGGTTCGGCAGGTTGGCGCTCAGGTAGTTGATGGTCGTCTGGTCGCGCAGCAGGCTGTGGCTCAGGTACTGCTGCGGCGTGAAGTTGAAGTTCTGGCCGATCTCGATCGCCGTGCCGCGGTTGCCCACGTAGGCGAGGTCCACCACGTAGCCCGCGCCGATCTCGCGCTGCACGCCAAACTGCCAGCGCTGCATGTACGGCCGCAGCGGATTCGAGTTGAAGAAGCTCACGCCGCTGCCCACCAGCGTCTGGTAGCCCTGCCCCGCGCCCACCGGCGCCAGGAACCCGTCCGGGAACGGATTCGAAAGGTTGTTCAGGAACGTCAGCCCGTTGTCCTGCGTCGGCACGAACGGCGTGTTGCGGCTGAAGCCGCTCTGGATCACGTCGCTCCGCCGTTGCCCCAGGAATCCGAAGAACATGCCGTAGCCGCCGCGCCAAACCGTCTTGGGGTTCATCTGCCAGGCGAACCCGAAGCGCGGCATCAGGTTGTTCTTCGGCGTCGTGTACAGCTCACGCGGCTCGCCGTTGACGTTGGCAAACGTCAGGCCGCCCTTCGTGGTGAACTGCGCCGCCGGAATCTCCGCCGTCGGGTTCTTCGCGTACGCCTCGCGCGCCGCCGCTTCAAACGGCTGCGTGTAGCTCGCGTCGAAGTTCCGCACGCTGCGGTCGTAGCGCTCCGTCAGCGGCCCGTCGTATTCCCACCGCAGGCCGGCGTTCAGCGTCACCCGCGGCGTCACCTTCCAGTCGTCCTGCACGAACAGCGACCATGAGGTCGACTGCTCCGCGTAGTTCGCCGAAATCGCCTTGTAGCTGCTCGCGTTCGGCAGGCCGAGCAGGAACGCCGCCACCGACTGGCCCAGCGAGCCAGGCGCCGTCGGCGAGTTGTCCAGCGGCCCGCGCGTCCACGTCGCATCGAAGATGTAGCGCCCCGTCTGGTCGTTGCCGAAGAAGCTGTCCGTCTCGCGGTAGGAACGGAACTCCACCCCCGTGCGGATCGAGTGCTTCGACAGCATCTTCGTCAGCGTCGCCGCGATGTTGTGCGTGTCGTTCGGCCGGTTTTCGCCGCCCTGCGCCGTGTTCTGGTAGCCCGACATCTCAAAGCGCGGGAAGCGCCGCAGGTCCGGCGAGATCGCGTTGTTGTAAGCGGCCGGGAATCCCAGCGACGTCAGGTCGAAGCCGATGTTCCCCGGCTTGCCGTCCGTCCCGCGGATGAACCGGTTGTAGCCGTAGCGCGCGTTCAGCACCATCGTCGGCCCCAGGCTCCACACGTCGTCGATCACTGCCGCCTTCGACCGGAACCAGAAGAGCGTCCCCGTCGCCGCCGTGTTGAAGTAGTCGTTGTACGTGCTCGTCCTGTCGTACCAGCTATAGCGCGCGAACAGGCGGTTGGCGTTGGTCAGCGTGTGGTCCACGCGCACCGAATGCGTGTAGTAGTCGGCCTCTTCCAGCAGATCCGGCCGCAGGTAGTTGTTCGTGCCGTCCGCGTTGCCCGCCTGCAGCGGCGTCGGATAGTAGGTGTCCAGCACCTTCTTCGCGATCGGGTTGAACAGCGACGACGGCACGATGTTGCCGGCGAACGGATCCTGCTGGTACCGCCCGCCCGCAACGGAGCGCCGCGTGAACGGATTGTAGATCTGGTAGTTCGCCCCCACCTTCAGCAGGGAGGAGAAGTCGCCCCCCTTCATGGCATCCGTGGGCACCGTCGGCGTGCCGTTGTTGCGCGGCCGGCCTTCCAGGATCCCCTCATAGCCCCACTGGAAAAACGTCTTGTTCCGCCCGTCGTACACCTTCGGGATGTACACCGGGCCGCCCAGCGAGCCGCCCCAGCGGTGATAGTAAAAGTCCGCCAGCGGCGTCCCCGTGCGGTTGGCGAAAAAGTCGTTCGCAAACAGCCCCGGCGTCATGTTCGTGTAGTAGCCGGTGCCGTGCAGTTGGTTGGTACCGGACTTCATGCTGATGTTGGTCACCCCGCCTTCGGTCTGCCCGAAGGCGGCGTCGAAGGTCGCGGTCTGCACTTTGAACTCCTGCACGATGTCCGCCGGCGGCACGTACGAAGCGATCACTTCGCCGTTGTTCGCCGTCGCCGTGCTCACCGCGCCGTCAATCGTCACGTCGCTGCGGTTGGCCCGCGTCCCGTCCATCGTGTAGCCCACGATGTGCGTCGGCTCGAACGGCCGGTCCAGCCGCGGGTCGCGCGTGAACGACACGCCCGCCGCCAGGCCGATCAGAAAATAGGGGTTGCCGTGCGGAATCGGCAGCTCCGTCACTCGCCGGCCGTCCACCACCGTGCCCATCGACGCCGTCTCGGTCGACAGCAGCGGCGTATCGCCCGTCACCGTCACGCTCTGCTCCGCCGCGCCCACTTCCAGTTGGATGTTCACTTCCAGCCGGTCGTTCACGCGCAGCTCAATCGCGTCGCGCACGAACTTCTTGAACCCCGCCACCTCCACCCTCACCTGGTAGGTGCCCGGAATCAGGTAGGGCGCCGAATACAGCCCTGCTTCGTTCGTCTTCAGCGAGAGCTTCGTGCCCATCGCCGTGTTCGTTACTTCCACGGTCGCGCCGGGCACGATCGCCCCCGACGCATCCGTCACTGTGCCCACGATGGTTCCGCGCGCGTCCTGTGCCCAGCCTGCCGTAGCCAGCAGGCAGAGAATCGCAATAAGCGAGAAAATGCGATGCCTCATACAGTTCCTTTCTTGACTTTCTCCCAGCGCGCCGGTTCCCACACGGCGCTCGTTCAACCCCTGTACCCTCGCCCTCATCGCGCCACCAGCCGCACGCGGCCCAGCAGCCCGGAAGGCGCCGGCTTCATGTTCTTCATGTCCTGCATCTGGAAGCGCTCGCCGTACTTCGCGGTCACGTCGCGGTAGTCCGGCTCGCTCTTTTCCGCCAGACCGTTGATCGAAGTGTTGCCCACCTCGATCCGCAGCCGGTTGCTGCCCTCTCTCAAAAATCCCGTCAGGTCCAGGCGGTACGGCGGCGCAAACACCGCCCCCGCCCTCCTGCCGTTGACGTAGACCACCGCCGAGTCCCGCACCGGGCCCTCGTACCAGGCGCGCATCCCGGCCTGCCGCGGCGGGCCCGAAGGCAGCGGCTTGCCCGCCCCGAAATCGATTTCCGCACCCAGCATCTCCCGCCCCACGCGGATCTCTTTCTCATACGCCGCCACGCCCGAATAAAACTTCGTCCCCGCGTCCTCGGTCCAGGACCGCAGAGTCTCCATCGAAACCTTGCGCCCCGTGCCCAGGAAGGTCACCTGCCAGCCTCCGCTCAGGTCCAGCTCCTGTTCAGCGCCCGGGCGCAACGCCGACGCGGCCCCCGCCCCTTCGCCCGCCACGATCACTACCGAACCGTACGGCGGCAGCGAGACGCTCCCGTCGAACGCCCGCCGGCGCCCGGTGAG
>DAHVTI010000503.1 GCA_027324255.1 Bryobacterales bacterium
GAAGGCTTCGTGGTCGTTGTCCAGCCGCTGAAGGCCTTCCCCGAGTCGTTCCTCTACGCCACCTTCTTCGGCGGCTCTTCCACCGACATCGTCTCTTCCGTCGCCTTCGACGCGCAGGGCAAGGTCTACTTCGCCGGCACCAGCATGTCGGAGGACCTGCCCGTCAGCGACTACGCTGCCTACCCCTACCCGCTGTCGTATGGCGACGGCTTTGTGGCCGCCATCGACCCGGACAAGTATTCGTTCGACTCGTTCGTCTACGGCTCCTACTTCGGCGGCTCCGATCTCGACTCCGTCCAGTCCATGGCGCTCGACGCGCAGAACCGCATCTGGGTCGCCGGCTACACCTTCTCCGACGACCTTCCGGTGAGCCCCGGCGCCTATGCCGGCTCCCGCGCCGGCAGCGTCGATGCCTTCATCGCCCGGCTCGATCCCTCCCGGCCCGGCGCCGCTTTCGTCGACTATTGCACCTACTTCGGCGGCCGCAGCGGCGACGTGCCCTACGCCATCGCCGCCCACCCCACCGACGGCACCGCCACCATCGCCGGCTACACCTCGTCCCCCGACCTGCCCTTCCAGAACATCCAGGGCGCGGAGGCTCCGCCCATCCGGATCACGGAGATCTTCGCCGCCCGCTTCGATCCCGCCC
This sequence comes from Bryobacterales bacterium, assembly GCA_027324255.1. Lineage (GTDB taxonomy): Bacteria > Acidobacteriota > Terriglobia > Bryobacterales > Bryobacteraceae > Paludibaculum. Next base: position 650 of record DAHVTI010000503.1, read on the forward strand.
AGACCGCCCAGAACCAGCTCGTCTGGTCCGCCATTCTCGGCGGCCCCGGCACCGACGTGGCCACCACTGTCGCGCTCGACGCAGCCGGCAACACTTTCATTGCCGGCTACTCGAATTCGTCGTCCCTCACCGGTTCCGATGCCGGCGCCAAGCCCGCCAAGACCGGCGCGGCCAGCGGCGTCTTCTTCCTGCTGTCGCAATAGCGCTGACGCGCGCCCCGGCGGTTCGATAGAATAGCGGCTTCGCGTAACCGGCGCGCCCCGTTCGGGCGCCTTCTTATCTTGGCCCCGCTCTCCGGCGCGGCCGCAGGACCCTACATGCTCTTTCTCCGTTTGGCCGCCGCCTCCAGTGTCATCATCTCCATCCTGGCCCTCTCGGGCTGCAACCCGAAGCCCGCCGCGACAAAGCAAAAGGAGTCGGGCCCCTTGGCCATCCGCGTCGCCAAGGTGACGCCGCGCGTCATCCAGCGCTCCGTCGACGGCGTCGGCACGCTGTTCCCCTACGACGAAGCCATCATCAGCGCCGAAGTGGACGGCCCGCTGCAGCAGGTTTCAGCCGACCTCGGCGACCTCGTCACCCAGGGCCAGGTGCTGGCCCGCATCTCGGACGAGGAGCAGCGCTACCTCGTCGCCCAACAGGAGGCACAACTCCGCCAGTCGCTCGAGCGCCTCGGCCTGCGCGATGAAAAGGACCGCCTCGCCGACATTCGCGAAGCCCCCGACGTGCGCCGCGCCCGCGCCGACCTCTTCGACGCCGAATCGCGCTACAAGCGCGTCCGCGAACTCGTCGACCAGGGCATCGGCCCCAAGTCCGACCTCGACCAGGCCCAGGCCCGCTTCCAGTCCGCCCAGGCCGCCTACGACCAGACCCTCAACCAGACCCGCAACCTCCTGCAGGAGATCGAGCGCTTCAAGGCCTCCCTCGATCTGCAGCGCAAGAAGCTGCGCGACACCTCCGTCCGCGCTCCCTTCGCCGCCTACGTCAAGGACAGGCAGGCCGTCGTCGGCGCTTACGTCCGCGCCAACTCCCCCCTCTTCACCCTTGTCAAGGTCGATCCCATCCGCCTGCGCATCGAAGTCCCGGAACGCATGAGTCCGTGGGTCAAGGTCGGCCAGACGGTGGACGTCTCCGTCGAAGCCTTCGCCGACCGGACCTTCACCGGCAAGGTCTGGCGCATCTCTCCCACCGTCGACCAGACCAAGCGAACGTTCATCGTCGAGGCGCTCATCCAGAACGCCGGCAACGTGCTCAAGCCCGGCTCCTATGCCCGCGCCCACCTCGCCACCGACAAGACCGAAACCATCCAGGTGGTGCCCAACCGCGCCGTGCTCTACGTCCTCGGCACCAATAAGAGCTACGTCGTCAAGCCCGACAATACCATCGACGTCCGCGAGGTCAAGATCGGCGACCGCTTCCCCACCGAATACGAGATCGTCGCGGGCCTGAACGAAGGCGAGACCGTCGCCGTCACCGGCCTCGCCCGGCTCGACGCCGGCGCGAAGGTCCGCGTCCAGGCCGGTGTCGAGGCCAAAGCCAACCCCTAAGGCAGCCGCCCCAGCACGATCGGGAAGCTCGGATCCCCGCCCTCGAACGCCACCACCACCTTCGCTCCCGGCTGCATCGACGGCCCGCCCGGCGCTCCGCTCACGCACACCGGCGCCCAGGTCGCCGAAAGCCCCGCCGACGGCACCTGCACCTGCACGCGCCCGGCCTTCATCGGATCTCCGGAATTCACCACCATGCCCCGGTACACGCCCGTCAATCGCCCGTTCGCCATCGTCCATCCTCCTTGGAAAGCCGGATGTCCCGAATATAGCCGCCCCGCGGCGCGCGGTCAAGCCGCGGCAATCTCCTCCAGCCGCCCCCATCTATAATCGAATCAGTGCCCTCCGTTCACCACTCCACCTGCGCTCTCGATTGCCCCGACGCCTGCTCCCTGCTGGTAACCGTGGACGGCGGCAAGGCCTCCGTCCTGCGCGGCAATCCCGCCCACCCCATCACCCAGGGCTTCCTCTGCGCCAAGGTCGCGCGCTACCTCGAACGCGAGTACCACCCCGCGCGCCTCACCACCCCCCTACGCCGCCGCGGCGCCAGGGGCGAGGCCCGCTTTGAGCCGGTCTCCTGGGATACCGCCCTCGACGAAATCGCCGCCCGGCTCCAGCGCGCCGCCTCCGAACACGGCCCCGAATCCATCCTCCCCTACAGCTACGGCGGCACCCTCGGCTACCTCCAGGGCAGCTCCATGGACCGCCGCTTCTTCCACCGCATGGGCGCCTCCCGCCTCGACCGTACCATCTGCGCCACCGCCGGCGCCGCCGGCCTCATGGAAGCCTACGGCGCCCGCCTCGGCACCGCGCCCGAGGACTTTGTCCACGCCCGCTACATCATCGTCTGGGGCGCCAACGTCCTGTCCACCAACGTCCACCTCTGGCCCTTCATCGTCGAGGCCCGCCGCCGCGGCGCCAGGCTCGTCGTCATCGATCCCATCACCACCAAAATCGCCTCGCTCGCCGACTGGCACCTCGCTCCGTACCCTGGCTCCGACCTCGCCCTCGCCCTCGGCCTCATGCACGTCATCTTCGCCGAAGGTTTCGATCGCTGCGCCGGTGATACCTCCTCCCTGCGCGCCCGCGCCGCCGAATATCCGCCCGAAACCGCTGCCGCCCTCACGGGCATTCCGGCGGAGGACATCGTCCGCCTGGCCCGCGAGTACGCCACCACCCGCCCCGCCGTCATCCGCCTCAACTACGGCGTGCAGCGCTCCGAGCGCGGCGGCCGTGCCGTGCGCGCAATCTCCCTGCTGCCCGCCCTCACCGGCTCGCTCGACGAGCAGGGCGGCGGCTTCCAGCTCACCACCTCCGGCGCCTTCGCCCTCAACCGCGACGCCCTCGAGCGGCCCGACCTCGGCCCCCCGGCCCGCACCCTCAACATGGCGCTGCTCGGCCACGACCTCACCGCGCTCCACGATCCTCCCGTCCAGGCCCTCGTCGTCTACAACTCCAACCCCGCCGCCGTCGCTCCCAACCAGACGCTCGTCCGCCAGGGCCTTGCCCGCCCGGACCTCTTCACCGTCGTCCTCGACCACTTCCTCACCGACACCGCCGCCTACGCCGACTTCGTCCTGCCCGCCACCACCTTCCTCGAGCACACCGACCTCTACTTCGCCTACGGCCACTACTACCTCCAACTCGCCCGCCCAGCCGTCCCCGCGCCCGGCCAGTGCAAGCCCAACGCCGAAATCTTCCGCCTCCTCGCCGCCCGCCTGGGCTTCACTGAACCCTGCTTCTCCGACTCCGACGACGACCTGCTCCGCCAGGCTCTCGACTCCTCCAGTCCCTACCTCCGCGGCATCACCCTCGAGCGCCTCGAACGCGAGCACTTCATCCGCCTGAACGTCCCCGCCGCCCCCTTCGCCGGCCGCCTGCCCGACCTCGACGGCGAGCCGCTGGCCTACACCCCGCCGGTCGAAAGCCGCCTCGGCGCCGGACGCAATCCCGCCTATCCGCTCGAGCTCGTCAGCTCCAAAAGCCATGACGGCCTCAATTCGTCGTTCGGCTTCCGGGCCGAGGTGGACGAGGAGATGGCCGTGCTCGAAATCCATCCCTCCGACGCCGCCCCGCGCTCCATCGCCGATGGCGCGCCCGTCGAAGTCTTCAATCCGCGCGGCGCCATCCGCCTCACCGCCCGCGTCGGCGATTCCGTCCGCCCCGGCGTCGTGCGCGCCCCCATGGTCCGCTGGCCCTCGCTCGCGCCCGGCCGGTCGAACGTCAACATCCTCATCTCTGACCGCCTCACCGACATCGGCGCCGGCCCGTGCTTCTATAATTGCCTCGTGGAGGTCCGCGCTTGCGCCGCATCCTGATCCCCGCTTTCCTGCTCGCTGTTTGCGCCGCGCCGGCCTGCAAGCGGGTCCACCACCCCAACCCCGACGCCACCATCGAGGAGGAATCCGAACTCGCCTCCTCCATCGAGATGAACGACCCCCGCGACGCTGCCCAGCTTCTCAGCGGCTTCTACAATCTCGAGCAGAACGCCTGGCGCTGGACCACGCAGCAGTTCTCCGTCTCCCTCGCCGCCCCCAAGTCCGCCGCGCCCGGCGCCGGCCGGCTCGAATTCCGCTTCACCGTCCCCGACGTCGCCGCCGCCGCGCTGGCCGGCGTCACCGTCTCCGCCTCGGTCGAAGGCCGCCCGCTCGGCTCCTACCAGGCCGCGCAGGCCGGCGAGCAGACCGCCGTCTTCCCTGTGGCGCCCGAAATCATGAAAGCCGGCGCCCTGATCGTCGACTTCACCCTCGACAAAACCATCCCCCGCCGCGACGCCGAAACCCGCGACCTCGGCGTCGTCGCGCTCGGCTTCCGCCTGGTGCGCCCATGAGCCGGGCCGCCGCCGCCCGCCTCGGGCGCGCCCTGCTCTACGCCATCCCCCTCGCCGTCTTCGTCTGGCTCTACTGGTTCGCCCTCCGCGCCTGGTTCCAGCAGGACGACTTCGCCTGGCTCGCCCTCCGCTCCGAGGTCCACTCCTTCGGCGACCTGCTGGGCGCCCTCTTCGAGCCCCGCGCCCAGGGTACCATCCGCCCCTGGAGCGAAAGGCTCTTCTTCCTCCTCCTCTACGACCGCTACGGCCTCGACCACCGCCCCTTCCACATCGCCGTCGCCCTCACCCAGTGCGCCAACCTCCTGCTGCTCCAGTCCATCGTCCGCCGCATCACCGGCTCCCGCCTCGCCGCCGTCGCTTCGGCCTGCGTCTGGCTGGCCGGCGTCGGCCTCGCCACCCCGCTTTCCTGGCTGTCCACCTACAACCAGATCCTCTGCGCCTTCTTCCTGCTCGCCGCCTTTCGCCTGCTCCTGCTCTACCTCGACACCGGCCGGCGCAGGTGGTGGTGGGCCCAGTGCGCCGTCTTCGTGCTCGGCTTCGGCGCCCTCGAAGTCAACGTGGTTTATCCCGCCCTCGCCGCCGCCTGGTGCTGGCTGGCGGCCCGCCCGCAACTGCGCCGCACCCTGTGGCTCTTTTCCGGCAGCGCGTTGTACGTTTTCGCCAACTTCCACTTCGCTCCCAAGCCCACCTCGGGCGTCTATGCCCGCCATTGGGACTTCTCCATCGTCCCGACCTACTTCTCCTACTGGCGCGCCGCCCTGGCAGCGGAGCCCATCGCCGCCCGCACCGAGTGGCCCCTCTGGGTCTGGAACGCCTCCGCGGCGCTGCTCGGCGCCGCCGGCCTGGCCTTCCTCGTCTGGGCCTGGCGCCGCGGCGACCGCCTCGCCGCCTTCGGCCTCGTCTGGTTCACCGTCGCGCTGGCTCCGCTCCTGCCCCTGCGCGATCACTTCTCCCTCTACTACCTCGCTGTGCCCTCCCTCGGCCTCGCCTTCATCGCCGCCTCCGCCGCCGCGCTCTCCCGCCGCTCGGGCTGGGGCGGCATCGCCCTCTGCTCGGCTTTCCTCGCCTTCCATCTCTATCTGGCCATCCCCTTCAACCGCGCCACCACCGTCTGGCACTTCGAGCGCGGCCTGCGCATCCGCTCCCTCGTCGAAGGCCTCGAACGAGCCCACGAGCTCCACCCCGGCCGCGTCATCGCTCTGGCCGGCATCGATTCGGAG
>DAHVTI010000516.1 GCA_027324255.1 Bryobacterales bacterium
GAAGGCTCAAAGCCCGCCTCCTCCGCCAAAGGCGTCAGGTTCCTCAAGCACGAAAACGGCAAAGCCGTCTACCACCTCACCTCCGGCGCCTACGCCTTCACCGCCAACCGGTAAGCACCCCCTGGGCCGCGCCTCGCGCGCGGCCCAGGTTCTCCGCCCGCTGCCCCCTGGCCTCATGTTCGCCCCCGCATCTCGGAAAACCCGTGCGAAATCGCCTTCCGGTGCGTCTCTGCGGATGGTAGAATTCGTGAGTCCGTGGTTCTCCGAGAGGGATACCACCCGTAAAGTATGGACACGAAAAGACAATCCTGTTAGCCTCGATTCCAGAGGACTTCTCCGATCCCGAGTTGCCTCTCGCTCCTTGGAGGACGCACGCGAATCAAGAGAGCAGCGTGTTCATGGAGCGGCAAACTTTTGCCGATACAGGAACGGCAGCCGGTGAGCCCGAAGACTCGGCAGGAACTGGTTCGGCCGGCTCGTTCGCGGAGGATTTCGTGGCAGACCTGAACGAAAAGGAGATCGCGCTCAACGAAGAGTTGACGCGGCTTGCACCGATGCTCAGCTTCGACGATGTGAACGCCATTCAGTGGTGCGCCTTGAACGACGAAGACCTCGATAAACAGGTCGAAGATGTCAGGCGTAGCGTCGCCCGCTTTCAGGAAGCCCAGCTCGTCAGCCACGAGACCCTTGCCGCCGAGATCAGCCTGTAGTTCGGATGTCCACAGACTCTGTCCTTCCGTTCTCCGAGGACTCGGTGCTGGCCGCGCTCGCCAACGAGCACGCCCTATAGGGGACCCGGTTTTCTGGGACACATCTTTGTTCACGCCGCTATCGCCTGAAAGTAATCCCGCCGTGCTTCGTCCACCGCCTTGTTGGCGTGCTGTATCACATGGAACTTGTCGTATCCCCAATCCCCGTCCGCCTCCTAGTCAAGGCAGGAGTCTATTGCGATGGGGGCGCAGGTCCAGTGACATTCCCCCAGATGCATAAGTCGCTCGATCACCTGCAGCATCCACCGACACGACTCGGATCTCCGGATGAAGGCGCAGATGCTGCCTGAGCCATTGACCGGTTTCCTCCGGCGTGGCCTGCTTGAACGCGCGCCGTGCCGAGTCTTCGCTCATCACTTTCCGCATCCCCAGCAATTCCGGATTGGCGCCATCCCCGCGTAATCCGCTGATGTGCGCAGATCGCCACTGCCCCGCCAGTACGCTCATCAACAACGTGCCCAGGACGTCCACCTGGCCCGGCGCGTTGGGGCTCCTATAGCGCAACGGACAATCTGCCACAAATCCATCCCAGAGCCCGGACGTCTTTAGAAAATCGATGAACACCGGCATCTGCCCCAGGGCCGTCACCGCCGCCGAGTCGTCCCATCGAATCCGCAGTTTGCCCGCGTAGGTCTCCACCGCGCAGCTCTCCGATTCCGCTCCTGCCCCAGTCTCTTCAATCTCACCCCCTGGGTGAGCTGACTCCACTGCCTTGCCGAACGACATGTCCCTTTGTAGCAAAGAGTTCCGCCATCATGCCCTTCCGTCAACTGCCGTTTCTGGGTTCACTCTTCACCCTCCCTCCAGTCTGGAGTCTGCGGTAGAAAATTCTGCTTCCCGCCGCGCAACCGGAAAAATTTCCGCCCTTCTGCGCCCGTGACGCGACGGCAATAGAACTCCGTAAGTAGCTGTATCGAAAGAACAACGTCATATATGTCGAAAATGGAACCTGGCGTGCTAAAACATCGTGGTAACCGGGAACTTAGTCGTGGGAGGACAACAATGAAGAAGTCTCTCTTTGCGCTGTGCACACTTTCGACCCTGGTGTGCATCGCAGGCGCTCAACAGGTCAAGAGCTCCAGCCAGGCGTCGGCCTCCGGCAATACTTCCGTTTCGTCAGGCCGGTCCGGGGCAAACGTTCAATCCGATGCCAATGCAAACTCTTCCGGCCAGACTACCGTGGCTGCGCCCGAGCGTCATCGGGACTCGAAGGAAGTGAGAGAACCAAAAGAACCGCAGCCCAGCGGCCGCTCCAAGGATCAGGAGAGTGGCTCCGCCGACGCTGCCGGAGGCCTCGCCGCCGGCACCACGGTAAACGCCATCCTGGCCAAGTCGCTCGACTCAGGCAAGTCCAAGCCCGGCGATCCCGTCGTCGCCACCGCTGCGCAGGACGTCAAGTCCGATGGCAGGGTGGTCATCCGCAGAGGCTCGCGTCTGATCGGCCACGTTACGGAGGTGAAACCCAAGGGCGAGGGGGAAGCCAATTCCTCCCTCGGCCTTGTGTTTGACCACGCCGTCTTGAAGGACGGCCGGCAGCTTCCGATGAACAGCGTCGTGCAGGCGCTCGCGGCAGCGCCGGCCAGCTCAGCGCTCCCCGTGGGCGATGACGGCTTCGGCGCGATGGGCGGCGGAAGCATGGCTAGCAGCGGAAGCATGGCTGGCAGGGGAAGCGCCGCTGGCGGCGGTCTTCTCGGCGGTGTCACGTCCACGGCCAGGACAGCAGTAGGTACTGTTGCCAACGTGGGTGGCGGTACAACCGGCGCAGTCAACTCCACCTTGGGCTCCACCGCCAACCTCGCCGGCGGCCTCCAGGGCGCGCTGAGCCCGACGAGCAGCGGCGTGATGGGCCTGAAAGGTCTGTCGCTGGCCAGCGACGCGGCGAACTCGGCGCAGGGCAGCGTCATCACCTCGCCCGGCAAGAGCGTCCACCTCGACAGCGGCACTCAGATGGTTCTCCGCATCGTGAACCGGTAACTCCCCCCCAAGCAAGCCCTTCACTCCCTTCACTCAATCAGAAGCCCCGCCAAGCGGGCGGGGCTGAGCCTGATACCAAGCCTAAGGGTCCCGTCCCGTTGAGACGGTGATTCGAGAGGAAGGGGCCGCCGAGAGGAACCGTGTTACTGAATGGAAATGGAGAATCCCGGATGGCTTCCCCAAAACGCAAACGCCCGGAATCCTGCCCTGTTCCGAAATCGAAACAGAGAAACGCAGGTAGAATTCTACTCAACTGAGAACTCCGTTGACCAGTTCGACCACCGGGTGACTCCCCACGAAGCGGATCAGGTTGATGGCAGCGTAGCGTTGCGCGATTCGAAAAACGTTGGCGGATGGAACTGATAGAGCGTCCGCCAGCACGATTCTGATCGCCCCTCCATGCGTGATTAAAGCCACGGATTGGCCGGCATGGCGATCATGCAACGCGGCGACCGCCTTCGTCACTCGGGATTTCATCATCGAAAAGCTCTCGCCGTTGGGGAACTCCACCTCCGTCGGCTGCTCCATCCATTGCCGATAAAGTTCAGGGTACAGTTTCGAGATGTCGTCGTAGGTCAGCCCTTCAAAGTCGCCGAAGTCGATCTCGTGCAGATCGTGCTCGATCTGCACGCCGCAGCCATGAGGGGCGGCGACGATCTCCGCGCTTTCGAGTGCCCGTTTTCGAGGGCTTGTGTAAATGGCTGAGAGCGGTTCGGATGCCAACCGCTTCGCCACGGACTCGAGTTGCCGCCGCCCTTCAGCCGAAAGGCTGACATCAAGGCGGCCATAGCAGCGTCCGCGAACTTCAGGATCGGGCTCGCCGTGGCGGATCAACCAGAGCCGGGTGACGGTCGTTTCGGGTGATTCGTTCATTTGGTCACGATAAAGCGAGCCCTGCCAGAAGCACGATGCTCTCGCTAATCTGCACGTTCGCGCCGAGCGTATCGCCCGTGATGCCGCCGATCGTGCGGAAACAGAATCTACCAAACCAGGTGGTCATGGCAGCCACAGCAATCCAACAGGCAAGGCCGTGCCATGATGCGGCAAATGCCGCGGCACCCACAGCAATCAGGCTCGCCCACACCAACTCCACGGTCCCAATGTGATTTGCGACGGCCTTGGATTCGCGCGCATAGGAGAGGAAACGGCAGAGCGGGACGATGGACCACCGTCCCAGCGCCGGGGCCAGAATCAGGTAGGGTACAGCCTGTTGGCGCTGCACCAGGGCGCTGACTACCGTTACTTTCAGGGCGACGAGGAGAATCAGGGCGGTGGCGCCATAGCTGCCGATGGCGTGGTCCCGCATGATGCGCAGGATATCCTCGCGCGTGTGCCCCCCGCCTAATCCGTCCGCCATATCCGCCAAGGCATCCATGTGAAGCGCGCCGGTCAGTAACGCCTCCGCCAATACAATCAACACGGCGATCACGCCGGGCGGGAAGCGGAGAGCGAGGAGGCGCAGCATCAGGACGTAGACCCCGCCGATGAGCAGCCCCACCGCAGGGAACCAGCGCGCCGACTTGCCGACATCCTCGGCGTTGTAGCTGCCGCCGCCAGGAACGGGAATGCGCGTGAGGAACGCGATGGATGCCGCCAGCGATCTCATATGGTGACTACCGGTTGTACGGCGTCCGAAACGCCGGCGGAGGTGAAGGTCGCCATCTGCGTGAAGGCGGCGACAGAGGCCTGGACCAGATTCATGGCCAGCGCCGCGCCGGTCCCTTCGCCGAGCCTCATCTGGAGA
>DAHVTI010000524.1 GCA_027324255.1 Bryobacterales bacterium
GACTGGGGGCTGAAGCTGGAGTACGAGGGGCCGGCGGAGGCGGAGGCGAGTCCGCGGCCGAGGGGGCAGGAGTGAGAACAGAGCACAGTTGTTCCGGATCTCCCGCCTCAATGCGCAACCTTGAGGGAAACCGCTGCGTCCTTCCGAACTGGCAGGCTGGTGCGCGCCTCGTCACGGGGAGGCGGTGGTCCTGCCACCACCGCTATCGCCGGGTCGTCGGCGACGGGCAGAGGGCAATCCGGACGGCTAGCGAAGTTCCCCCTCAACTCGGACACGGAGTTCGGGGAAACGGGGATGAGAGGTGCGGATCTTCATCCATCCTGTCAGAGGCCGGGGGGACAACTGGTTCCTGTCGAGCGCGACGTCGATGCGGAACACCTCGGCAGGTCCCGAAGGAGGAGTCTGCGTGACCTTCAGGCCCGGCACATCGCACTCCAGCGAACGCAGCGCCAACGTCCCCCGCTGAACTTTCACGAGAAAGGTTTGAGTGAGCAGGTCGATCAATCCGGGGGCAGCCTTCAATTGATTCAAGCTCACACGACCGAACTGCACCGATTCCCGACTCACGTAGACCTCGGTTTTCACCAGCACGTTCACGGGAATCCGCAGCGACGGGTAAGAGGGGTGATCCGTGTGCACCAGCACAGCCTCCCGGAATCTGCCCGGCTCAATGCCGGACGGCACCCGAACACGCAACTCGGTGAGGGTGCCCGGCACGACTTCGCGCGTTTCCGCCTGGAAATGGGTTCCCTGAGGAGTGATGCCCGTGATGTGAAGGGGGCGGGTCTCATTGTTCTGAATCTTTACCACCTTCTCGGCCGCCTCTCCCTGGTAGACACTGAAGAAAGCGGCTGGCATGGGCTGGAATTCGATGGGCGAGATGACCTTGGCGCTCAGAGAGAAGGCGAGTTCCGGGAGGGAAGGATCGTTGGTGCCGATGCGGGCGCCGGCGGTGGCATTTGCATCTGAGGCTGCCGTATTCCACTGGAAAGCAATGGTTCCCTCCGCGCCCGGGGCGATGCCGGGAGGAAGGCTGAGACGGAGGCCCGGCGACATCGCGGTGGGGGTCCTGAAGGTCAAAGGAGCCTCGCCCGCATTCCGCAGAGTGAAGGTGTGAGCGACAGTGTCGCCTCGCCGCACTTGGCCGAAGTCATGGGAGCGCGAGGGCGCCACCGCTTTGGGCGACTCTCCGCCTGAGAGAACCGCGCAGGCTGCGCAGACGACGAGAGGAAGATTCAGGTAGCACATGACTGGAAGCCCTGAAAAAGGAGGGCCGGGCCTTGGGCCCGGTCCTCCCAACGACTAAATTGCGTAGAAGCGCAGTTGTGCGAGACGGAGGCCCTTGTTCGCGTACTCCCAGAACCAGTCCTCCAGGTCGCCTTCAAACAGGGCAACGCGTTCCACGATGCCGTCGCCATCCACGTCGCCGACCAGAGAGGTCAGCTCGTTCGTGACCTCCTTCCACGGGGACTTGCCGGCGTTGCGCACCAGCAGGACGTTTTCGGTGGAGCAGATGGTCTCGTTCGGGATGCCGTCACCATCGGTGTCGCCGTCCTCAGTGGCGCAGGTTGTCATCGTGGCGCTCCCGCCGGGCTTGCCGAGCGCGCGGGCCCAGACCTCATAGGACATCATGGGGTAATCGCCAGAGCAGGGGACAATCTCCTCTTCACCGCTGATGTTCGTGTTGCAGGGAAGCTGGAAGACGGCCCCGTTAGTCGACTTTGTGTTCCCCTGGCAGTCCACGGCGGCATCGAAGCCGTTGCCGTCGCAGACCTTGAAGTCCCAGGAACCGGGCGGCGGCGGCACCAGGTAGATGTTCGACTTCACCGCCCCGCTCTTGCTGCCCAGGGCGACGAAGATCGTATGGCGGTTCGAACCCTGCATGTCGGCCGTCTTGGGATTCTCGACTCCGATGATGTTCAAATTGTAGTGGGGGCCGTTGGGCATTTGCGCGAAGATCGGCAGAGATGCGACGGCAATGACAGTGAGCAGCGTGAGCAGTTTCATGGGTCTCCTCGCTATCGGTGTCGATCCACCTGAAGGGCCCAGGCGGCGAGCCGCACGAATCCCCTTCCCCCCAATTGGATCGAGTGTGTCGGGTTTACGGCCGGTATTGTAAACGGCCGTATACGGCATGAACGCCGGGGTCGAGTATGGCACTCCGATAGGTTCTTTACAATGCTGAAAATAGTTATGGGAATACCTTTACATTTCGCCTATTGTTTGCTATCTGTTCGCATAAAATACTGGGCGATCATTCACGAAATGGATAGAGACGTGCTGGTCTCTGCCGCGAGTAGGAGGGCTGTAGGATGGAAGGGGGAAGTGTGTCTCTGCGCGACACATGCCGCCGCTGCGGGCCCGGGCTGGGCGCACAGCGCTGCGTTGGGATAACAAACGTTTCAGAAACAATAGTTTGCAGTGGACAGATGGCGCGTTTGGCAGCGGCATGGCGGGCCAGCGGGCTGACTGATCGGGCATCTTCACTTGTTTCCTGCGCTATGTATTCTCCCTCTCTGATGTTCACTATCAGTAAGTATTGCCGGCAATTTTGTCATGGTACTTCCATGGCAAGAATCGACTGATGAAGTGACCGAGTGAAAACACCAATAAAAGAACTGAGGCGGAGATAAGCGGCACTAAGGGTTGTTTGACACGAGCGCTTTGTGCGGGGGTAGATTACTGCCATCCGACAATCGTCCGGAGCCGGATGAATACGGACAGTGGGGTATAAGTCACTACTGTCCAGGAAGTTCCAGCGGTCCGTCGGCGCTCCTCGAAAACGCTGGACATCGATTGAACTTGGCGGCGAATCCGCCGGCCGGGTTGAGGCTTGGCCTCCCGCTTCCAGCTTTCGATCACCGTCCCATCCAGGTCTGCTCGATGCGGGCCTGCTGTGGCAACAAGCAGTCCATGGCCTGGTACAGTTCGGTCTCGTCGGCCGAATCCAACTGCAGCAGCTCGCCGAGGCTGTGGTGCAGAGTGTCGGAGTGAAGACCGCGGGCGGTCGCAAGCTTGGAGGCCGGTTCCAGAATGCGGGCGACAATCATCGCCATGACGAGATCGCGCTGGCGGCTCGCCCGCG
>DAHVTI010000550.1 GCA_027324255.1 Bryobacterales bacterium
CGCCGACACCGGCGTCGGGCCTTCCATCGCGTCGGGCAGCCAGGTGAACAGCGGGATCTGGGCCGACTTGCCCGTCGCCCCGAAGAACAGCAGGAAAGCCGTGAGCGAGAGGACGCCGAAAATCCCGGTCTCGGGCGAGAAGCGCGCCGAATGCAGCGCCTCGTTCACCTCGCTGAAGCGCAGCGAGCCCGTCACCTGGAACAGGAAAAACATGCCCAAAATGAAAGCCGAATCGCCGATGCGGTTCACCACGAACGCCTTCTTGCCCGCGTCGCCCGCGCTCTTCTTGTGGATGTAGAAGCCGATCAGCAGGTAGGAGCAGAGGCCCACCCCTTCCCAGCCCACGAACAGCAGCGGGTAGTTGTTGGCCAGCACCAGCATCAGCATGAAGAAGACGAACAGGTTCATGTACCCGAAAAAGCGGTAGTAGCCGCCGTGGTTCGGGCCGTGCTCGTGCGCCATGTAGCCTGTGGCGTAGACGTGAATGACAAAACCCACGAAGGTGACGACGAGAATCATCACGCTCGAGAGCGGGTCGAGGTAGAAGCCCATGTCCGCCTTGAGCAGCGGCAGCCACTCGAACAGCACCACCTGGTGGACCTTCTCAGGCAGGGACGCGAGCTGCACAACGGCCCCCAGCGAAAGGAACAGGCTGATGCCGACGGCGCCGGGGCTGATGATGCTGATGGCCGATTTCGAGAGGTTGCGCCCGAACAACAGCATGATGGCGGCGCCGCACAGCGGGATGACCGGGATCAGCCAGATGAGGTCGAGGAAGTTCATCCGGGAAGCTCCTACCACTTCAGCAGGTCGATTTCATCGACCAGCACGGTTTCTTTATTGCGGAAGAGGGCGATGAGAATGCCGAGCCCGACGGCGGCTTCGGCCACCGCCACGCAGATGATGAAGATGGCAAAAATCTGGCCGTTCAACTGGTCGAGGTGGCGCGAGAAGGCGACCAGGTTCACGTTCACCGCGTTCAGGATCAGCTCGATCGACATCATAATGATCACCGCGTTGCGGCGCAGCAGGATGCCGATCGTCCCGATGAGCAGCAGTGCGGCGCTCAGGACCAGGTAGTGGGCTGTGGTGACCGGGTACAGCATCTTCAAATCCTCTTCTTGGCCATGATCACGCCGCCGACGATGGCGACCAGCAGCAGCAGCGAGGCCAGCTCGAACGGAACCAGGTATTCGCGGAACAGCAGCACGGAGAGCGCTTCGACGTTGCCCGCGGCGGGCGCGCCCGCCGCCGCCGGCGCCGGCGCCGCCAACTGCAGCGAGGCCGTGCCGCGCGTCAGGAACAGCGTGAACAGCCCCGCCGTCGCCGCCGCGCACGCCAGGCCCGCGATCCAGTGCCGGTGGTACTGCCTCTGCCGCGCCGCATCGTCCAGGTTCACCAGCATGATTACGAACAGAAACAGCACCATGATGCCGCCGATGTAGAGCACGATCTGCACGGCAAACAGAAATTCGGCGCGCTGCAGCAGGTACAGCCCCGCCACCCCGGCCAGCGACGCGATCAGCGAGATCGCGCAGTGCACCGCGTTGCGCAGCGTCACGGTGAAAATGGCGCCGAGCAGCGTCAGCGCGGCGAAGGCGTAAAAAAAGACGGTTTCAGTCATGGGCGCACGCCGGGCGCGTGGGCCCGGCTCCTTTCCGTCGCGGCACCAGCGGCCTCGACGATCGGGGGGCGGTCAGAAGCGGTATTTTGTGGGCCGGATGCCCTCTTCGAGGGTCTGCCTGTCAAAAATCGCACCTTCCCGCGAATAACTCGCCAATTCAAAATCCTGCGTCAGCTCCAGCGCGTCCACCGGGCAGGCGTCCTCGCAGAGGCCGCAGAACATGCAGCGCGACGTATCGTAGGTGAACGTCACCAGGTCCTTTCGCTTCGTCTCCGGGTTGCGCTCCCAGCCCACCACGATCAGGTTCTCCGGACACGCCAGCGAGCACAGGTCGCAGGCGATGCACAGCGTCTGGCCGTTCTCCGGGTTGATGTTCAGCCGCGGCGCGCCGCGGTAGCGCTCCGCCACCATCGGCCGCTGCTGCGGATACTGCTCGGTGACGATGTTCTTCGGGTGCTGCGTACGGAACGTCACCCGCAACCCCTGCAAAAGATCGATGAGGAAGATCTTCTTGAGCAGATTCTTCATGGCATTTGCTCCCGCCCTCAGCGGTCGACCTCCCCCAGCACGATGTCCGTCGTGCCGATGACCGCCACCAGGTCCGCCACCAGCGAACCGCGCGCCATCTTGTCCAGCGCCTGCAGGTTCACGAACGACGGCGGCCGCACCCGGCAGCGGTAGGGCTGCGTCGAGCCGTCGCTCACGATGTAATAGCCCAGCTCGCCCTTCGGCGCTTCAATCGATACGTAGGCCTCGCCCACCGGCGGCTTGATGATCTTCGGCACCTTCGCCATGATCGGCCCGGCCGGAATGTCGGCCACCGCCTGCCGGACGATCCGCACGCTCTGCCGCATCTCCGCCATGCGGACCATGTACCGGTCGTAGGTGTCGCCGTTCACGCGCGTCGGCACCATGAAGTCGTACTTGTCGTAGCCCGAGTACGGCATCGCCTTGCGGATGTCCCACTGCACCCCCGCCGCCCTCAGCATCGGCCCGGTCACTCCGTACGCCTTGCAGTCGTCCGCGTTCAGGATGCCCACGCTGGTCAGCCGCTCCACCCAGATGCGGTTCCCCGTCAGCAGCTCTTCGTACTCGTCCACCTTCGGCTCGAACAGGTCGCAGAACTCCAGCACTTCCTTCTCGAAGCCGTCGTAGGTCTCGTACTGCAGCCCGCCGATGCGGAAGGCGTGCGTGGTCAGCCGCGCGCCGCAGTACTTCTCGAAGATGTTCAGCGTGTACTCGCGCTCCCGCATGCAGTAAAACAGCGGCGTGATCGCGCCGATGTCCAGCGCGTGCGTCCCCAGCCACAGCAGGTGGCTGCCGATCCGGTTC
Source organism: Bryobacterales bacterium (assembly GCA_027324255.1). Lineage (GTDB taxonomy): Bacteria > Acidobacteriota > Terriglobia > Bryobacterales > Bryobacteraceae > Paludibaculum. Next base: position 2,957 of record DAHVTI010000550.1, read on the forward strand.
AGCTCCGTCAGGATCACCCGCACCGCCTGCGCCCGCGGCGTCGCCTCGGCGTTCAGCAGCTTCTCCACCGCCAGGCAGTAGCCCAATCCGTTCGAGACCGCCGCCACGTAGTCCATGCGGTCCACGTACGGCCCGAACATCGTGTACGTGCGGTTCTCGGCGATCTTCTCCACCCCGCGGTGCAGGTAGCCGATCACGCACTCGGTGCCCAGCACCCGTTCGCCGTCCAGCTTCACGATCACGCGCAGCACGCCGTGCGTCGAGGGGTGCTGCGGCCCCATGTTGAGGACCAGTTCGGTCGAGTCGAGGAACGTTCCTGGCATGGCTATTGTCCGCTTTCGATCCCCAGGTTTTCCTGGACCCAGCGCTGGTCCATTTTGAGGATGCTGTTCTCCTTGCGCAGCGGGAAGGTCTCCCACTCGTCCGGCAGCAGGATGCGCTTCATGTTCGGATGGCCTTCGAACTCGATGCCGAACATGTCGTAGACTTCGCGCTCCAGCCAGTCGGCCGTGATGTAGACCGGCACCGCGCTGGCCGCTTTCTCGCCGTCCTTCAGCCTCGTCTTCAGCCGGATGCGCTCGTTGCGCTCGAAGCTGTAGACGATGTGGATCAACTCGAACGGCTCCGGCTTGTCCGGATAGTGCACCGCCGTCACATCCACCAGGTATTCGAAGCCGTGGTTGTCGCGCAGCGATTCGAGAATCGGAATGGCGGCGCCCGGCTGGCAGACCAGGAAGTTCTGCCCGAGATAGCTTTGGAAGGCCGAGATGCGGTCGCCGAACTCGGCGGCCAGGTCCGCCGTCAGCTCGCTCTCCCACGGCGTGGCGGCCATCACGGCCGGCGCTTTCGGCGCGGCCGGCCTCGCGGCTGCGGCCGCTCCGGCGGGCTTCGCTGCGGCCGGCGGCTTGGGCGGCACGGCGGGCGCGGGCGGCGCGCCTCCGGCACTCGCGGCCGGCGGCGCGGCTGCTGTGGCCGGGGCCACTGGCGCGGCCGGCTCCGCGGAGGGTGATTGTGGGGCGGCCGGCTCAGGCTGGGGGGCAGACTCCGGCGTGTTGGCGCCTTCCGGCTTGGGATCGTCAGGCATGCGTGAATCCTAACTGAAGACTCAGGGTTATCACAGGGGGAAAATCGGTGTCAAATGTCCGAAGTTTCACTTTCGCACCAAAGGCCGCCGCATAGGGTGCCCCAAGGGGCGAAAGTCGGGCGTCCTGAGGGGCCGGCTTCAGCCCTGCCACCACTCCTCGAGCCGCGCAACAGGCATGGGGCGCGCGATGAAAAAGCCCTGCACCTCATCGCAGCCCAGGCGCGCGACGGCGTCCCACTGCGCCTCGTTCTCCACCCCTTCCACGATCACCGGCAGGCCCAGTCCGTGCGCCATCCCCACGATGCTCGACAGCAGCGGAAGCTCCGGACGGGTCTCGAGCTCAGCCAGGAAACTCCGGTCGATCTTCAGCCTCTGTACCGGCAACTCCCGGAGATAAGCCAGCGAACTGTGGCCCGTCCCGAAGTCGTCCAGGGCGAACTGTACCCCCCGTTCCCGCAGGCGGTGCATGGCAGCCACGGTGGCGCGGCGGTCGGCCAGCAGAACGCTCTCCGTGATTTCCAGTTCCACCCACTCCGGGTCGGCCCCGCTCAGTTCCAGCGCATCCTCCACCTGCGCGGCGAAGCCAGGCGCCTGGAACTGGGCCGCGGAGACGTTGATGCCGGCGCGGCGGGGCGGGCCGCTCTGCGCCCAGCTCTTCGCCTGGCGCAGCGCCTCGCCGAGCACCCACGCGCCTGTTTCCAGAATCAGCCCGGTCTCCTCGGCAATCGGAATGAAAGTGCCCGGGGAAACCAGCCCCACTTCAGGGTCGTGCCAGCGCAGCAGCGACTCCACGCCCGCCGGCGAACGGTCCGCCACCCGCACCTGCGGCTGGTAGTGCAGCAGCAGCTCGCCCTGCGCCGGCGCGCGGCGCAGGCGG
>DAHVTI010000574.1 GCA_027324255.1 Bryobacterales bacterium
GGCGCGGCTTCGTGGAGTTCCAGACCAACGTGCCGGCGGGCATCGCCGGCCTCGGCCTGCGCTTCAATCCGACGCTGAGCTTCACGTCGGTGCCGGCCATCACGCGCTAAACCGCTCGACAAGGCGGCGGCTCCCGGCGCATCATGCTGCCATGGACCGCCGCCTTTTTATTTCCGCCCTCGGACTCGCGCTGCCGCGCGTCCGGGCCCAGGCCATCTCCGACGGCACGGCGCAGACCGCCACCGTCGTGGTGGAGCGCAGCGCTCCCGGCAAGCCGCACGCCGGCAAGGTGCTGGCCGCCATCCAGCCCCACGCCGACGACATCCCGCTGTTCGCCGCCGGCACCGTGGCCAAGCTGCTCGACGAGGGCTACACCGGCCACCTCATCCGCATGACCAACGACGACATGGCGGGCCCCGGCACGGTGGGCGAGACCGTGCTCGCCAACGAACGGGACAACCGCGCCGTGGCCGCCGCGCTGGGCCTCCAGAAGGTCTTCAACCTCAACTACAGCAACCACCAGATGGACCAGGAGAGCGTCCTGGAGATCCGCGCGCGCCTCATCTTCCTGTTCCGCCTGCTGCGGGTGGACACCGTCATCACCTACGACCCCTACGGCCACTACGAAGAGAATCCCGACCACACCGTCACCGCCCGCGCGGTGGAGACGGCCTGCTGGATGGCCGGCATGGGCAAGGACTACCCGGAGCACTTCGAGGCCGGGCTGAAGCCCCACGGCGTGCGCGAGAAATACTACTTCTCGCGCGGCCCGCAACTGGTGAACCGCGTGGTGGACATCACGCCCTACATCGACCGCAAAGTGGCCGCCAACCGGGCCAACCTGGCGCAGGGCCCGGCCGGCGAGGCCGGTGCGCGCCTGCGCCGCTCACTGGCTGAAAAAGGCCTGCGGCTGCCGGCGCTGGGCGGCGGCGACGAGTCCGCCGCCAACGCCTACATCCGCGAAATCCTGTTGCAGCGCGACCTGGAAACCGGCCGGGCGCACGGCCTACACTGGGCCGAGCCATTCCACTACATCGGCCCGGCGCCGGACGCGGTGGACGAGTACGTGCGGAAGAACGCCGTGCGGGCGCGGTGACGGCCGCGGGTCAGCGCCCCATGAGGTTTTCGTAGAGCTTCACGTTGCCGGTGGAGGCGCCGATGCAGGCGATATCGGGCTTGCCGTCGCCGGTGAAGTCCTCGATCTTGCAGTCGGCCGCCGCGATGCCGCCGTTGTCCAGCACCTGCGCCGTCCACGTCGTGCCGGAGGCGCCGGCGGAGCGGTAAAGCGTCAGGCGGAAGCCCTTGCCGCGGAAGCCGGAGACGATCTCGTCGCGGCCGTCGCCGTCGAGGTCGCCCACGGCCAGGGCGTGGCCGTTGATCATCTGGTCCTCGATGACGGTGCGCGCCCAGGCCTTGCCGTGCTGGACGTTCACCACCACCTGGTTGCCGTGCCACGGCTCGATGGAGACCAGCATGCGGGTCTTGCCGAGCTTGCCCAGACGGATCTCGCTGGAGCCGCACGCGGGGCAGGGGCGCGGGTCGCCCTTGCTCAGTTCGACGAACGGCCACGGCTCCTTCCCGGGCGTGTAGAGGCGCAGCCCCTGGAAGCTGGCGGTGAGCAGGCTTTCACCTTTGCCCTGCCACTGCACCGGCATGATGGCGTGGGCCACGCCGTGCAGGTTGGTGATGACGGTTTCGCGTTTCCACTCGCCGGGGCGGTAAAGGTAGACCGGCGTGTCAGCGTCATACAGCGGCGGGCGGGCCGTGGCGCCGACCAGCGGCGAGAGCAGCACCACCTTCTTTCCATCGCCGCGGATGTCGATCCAGCGGATGCGGTGGGCCGTGGGGATGCGGTCGATTTCGCGCTTCGTCCACGGCTGGCGCACATCGGCGCCGGCCTTCAGCACGTACACGTCGCCGATGCTCTTTTCCGGGCTGGATTCAAAGTGCAGCGCCAGGACGCACTCCGGAATGCGGTCCCCGCCGGTGTCGTGGCACTCCAGGTTGATGGGGCGCTCGATATTGGCGGCCAGCACGTGGCGCTGCCAGCCGGGGTTTTCATACCAGGTGAGTTCGGTGCCGCGCTCGTCGAGCGCGATCAGGTCGCGTTTGCCGTCGCCGTTCAGGTCGGCGGCCACCAATTGATAGCCGGTCTTCAGGCCGGAGGCGACGGTATACTCGTGAAAGCGGAGCGGCTGCGCGAGGAGACTGGTCCCCACGAGGGCCCCAAGAAGCAGGATTCCTCGTTTCATCAGCCCTTACTCTATCATCGGGCCGCATTCGTGAAACGCGCCCGGCGGCAGAGACATCTTCATATCGAGGTCCGACGGAGGACGGGATGAGCATGCGCTATCTGCGGCTAGCCGGCTGTTGCTGCTGGCTGGCGTCGTTGAACCTGGGAATTCTGGCCGCGCAAAACCTGGGAGAGGGCACCGGAGACGGACGGGCCGCCGGAGAAGGAGCCGCGTCCGGCGGCCTGCCGGCCAGTTACATCAAGCCCATCCTGCCGGTGCAGCGCGAGCCGTGGATCAAGCCGGGCAACCGGCGCGGCGTGGACTGGCAGGGGCTGGCCTGGCAGTCGAGCCTCTTCCTGGGCGTGGAGCACGCCTTCCGCCTGGCCACCGAGCCGGGCACGCGCGACGGGCTGAAAGGGGAGTACTTCTCCGGATGGGCGCACGCCGCCGGCAACCTGCACGGCTGGTCGGACGGCGATCCGTTTTACGTGAACTACGTCGGCCACCCCATGCAGGGCGCCGTCACCGGCTTCATCTGGGCGCAGAACGACCGCGACTTTCTGGGCGCGGAGTTCGGCCGGAACTCGTTTTACTGGAAAAGCCGGCTGCGCGCGGCGGCCTATAGCTGGGCGTACAGCGAACTGTTCGAGATTGGCCCGCTGAGCGAGGCGTCCATCGGCAAGGTGCAGAGCGTGTACCCGCAGCAGGGCTTTGTGGATCACGTCATCACGCCCATCGTGGGCACGGGCTGGATGATCGCCGAGGACGCGCTGGACAAGTACGTGATCCGGAAGTTCGAGGAGCGCGTGCAGGTGCCGGAGTTGCGGGTGCTAGTGCGGGGGTTCCTGAACCCGGCGCGGTCCTGGGCCAACATGATGCGGCTGAAGGCGCCCTGGGCGCGGGACGACCGGCCGGGCGCGTACTCTCCGCTGCTGACGTCCTACCTGGCGGACCAGCGGGCGGGGAAGATCCGCGCGCCGCGGCTATCGCCGCGCGAGCTCGAGGGCGAGTTCGGGCTTTCGAGTTTCGAGGTGTCCATGAACGCCCGCCAGCAGGTGCTGAACGGCCAAGCCTGCACCGGGGGCGGCGGCGAGGGCGCCTTCCGGCTGAGCCCGTCCTGGCAACTGGTGATGGACATCTCCGGCTGCAAGCTGAGGGGCATGGGCAAGGACCAGAGCGGGGATGTGCTCACCTACCTGGCCGGCCCGCGCTGGTCGGCGCGGCCCGTGGGGCGCTGGAACCCGTACGCGCACTTCCTGCTGGGCGGGATGAAGGTGACGCAGGAGAAGATCGATCCGGAACTGCGGGCCGAACTGGTGGCCACGGCGGCCGCGCAGCAGCGCGATGCGGCGTCCGACTACGCGCGCTACGCGCAGACCTGGGAGGCCAACGGCGTGGCCCTGGCGGCCGGCACGGGCGTCGACCTCAGGTTGAAGCCGTCGCTGGCGCTGAAGCTGGCGAACCTGGAGTACCGCCGGGCCTGGCTGCCGGCGTCCAACGGCAGGGAGTTCAACACCGGGCTGGCGTTCACCGTGGGCGCGGTGCTGCGCATGGGCACCTGGTAGCGGATTGGCATAGACGCAAAAAGGGCGCGCCCGGTGGGGCGCGCCCTTTTTTTCAGGAGAGCGGCAATCCGTCAGAAGCCCAGGCGTACGCCGAAGCGCACCTGGCGCTCGCCGGAGGAGCCGAGGATGCGCATGAAGTCGCCGCTGTTGACGCTGGTATTGACGCCGCCGAAGTGCGACGTGTTGGGGAAGTTGTAGAACTCGGCCCGGAAGTCGGTGCTGATTCTCTCGCCGAACTTGAAGGTGCGGTTGAGCATCAGGTCGGTATTCCACACGCCGGTCTGGCGGCCGATGTTGCGGCCGGTGGTGCCGAAGCGGACGTCGGTGACGGGCTTGAACGCGGTGGGGTTGTAGTAGGTGGTCCCGCGGCCGACGCCGCCGGTGCGGACCAGCGCGCCCACCTGGTCGGCGGTCTGAGAGTTGCTGGGCGCGTTGAGCGAGGAGCCCGAGGCGCTGATGGTGAACGGCGTGCCCGTGTAGTTGGACATGATGCCGTTCACAGCCCAGCCGCCGAGGATTTGGGCGGCGACGCCGTTGTTGACGAAGGGTTTGCCCTTGCCCATCGGCAGCTCATAGACCCAGCCGAGCTGGAAGATGTGGGTGCGGTCGTAGCCGGCCGCCGCGCGGTTGCGGTTGAAGACGGGGCCCCAGTTCCAGCCGACGCCGGCCCAGCCGTCGTCGTCGGTCATATTGATGGCCTTGGACCAGGTGTAGGCGCCCTGCAACATGAGGCCGTTGCGGAGCGACTTGCGGATGCTGGTCTGCAGCGAGTGGTAGTTGCCGCTGAGGTAACCGTCCCACATGTTGGTGGCGGTGTTGCGGCCGAACTTGGAGTAGTACGGCCGGCTGGCGGCGCCGCCGCCGGGGCTGCCGGCGTTGATGTCGCGGTCGGCCAGCAGGTGGACGGACTGGGTGCCGACGTAAGCCACCGAGGTGAGAATGTCCTGCGGCAGCTTGCGCTCCACGGTGAAGTTCCACGACTGGGTGTAGCCGCGGTGGATCTCGCCGAGGTAGGGGCTGCGCATGTCGGCCACGGCCGGCAGGGAGACGACGCCGGTGGTCAGGTCAGGACCGAACACAGGCGGGATGCCCTGGTCGAGCGTGCGGACAGCGGAGTAGCTGTTCGGGGCGTTGAAGGCGAAGTTGACCGTGAGCGGGTAGAAGCCGCGCAGCGGGCGGGAGAACGGCAGCGGGTCGAAGTTCAGACCGTAGCCGGTGCGGATGACCGTCTTGTCGTCGAAGCGGTAAGCCAGACCGACGGTGGGGGCGAAGAGCTTCTTGCTGACGGTGATGCCGACGTTCCTGGGGACGTTGCCGCGGCCGCCGAGGTAGACCAGGTTGGTTTCCGGATCGAGGCGCTCGATGCCCTTGCCGGTGGCGCGGGTCATCAGGGGGTAGTACTCGTAGCGCAGGCCGAGAGTCATGGTCAGCTTGCGGGTGACCTGCCAGCGGTCCTGCCCGTACCAACTGAACTGATACTCGCGGGGCGTCATGATGATGTACTGGAGGCTCTTCTGCATCTGGTCCGTCTGGCCCAGCAGGAAGGCCGCGTAGCCGTTGAAGTTGTTGGTGGAGGCGCCGCCGTTGAGGGTGGTGGGGCCGCCGCCGAAGTTGATGTAGCCGCGGGGGCCGGCGCCGAGTTCCGGCTGCCAGTGGGTCATGCGGTAGTTGACGCCGTTGAAGCCCATGCGGAACGTGTGCTTGCCCTTGTTCCAGGTGAGGTTGGCGCTGAGGGTGTAATTCTCCTCGATACGGGTGAGCGGCATCCAGCCGGGGACGCCGAAGCCGTTGTAGCCGTTGACGGAGATATTCGGGAAGCCCTGCTGGCGCGGGTCGGATCCGCCGATGCCCGGGATGCCGAGGGTCTGCGAAAAGTCCTTCCCGAAGTCGGTGCCCTGCACGGTCTGGTCCTGGCGCTGATAGCCGATGACGCCGTCGAACAGGATCGACGGAGTAATCACGCGGTTGGTGCCGATGGACATGTTCTGCACCCGGGTGTCGCCGAGTCCGGGATCGGAGCCGGGAGCGGGGCCGACGCCGTCGCCGAAGATCCCCTTGCCGCCGACCAGGGCATTCATGATGCCGTAGTGGCCGAAGATCTGCTGCTTGTCGCTCATGTTGTAGTTGATCTTGATGTCGTGGTAGTCGCGGTTGAAGGACGGCACCGCCGACGCGAAGTAGTTGCTCAGCGCGCCGGAGAGGTTCGGGGCCGGATAGTAACCCTGAACCTTCAGCGCGGCCGGGCTAAACCGGGTGCTGGGGATCTTGTTGCCGGCGAAGGGCGTGCGGCCGGTGCCGTCGGCGTTGCCGGTGAGCGGGTCGTAGATGGTGGTGCCGGTGGCGCTGAAGTCGCCGGTGCGAATGTCGGTCCCCGGCACCGAATAGGTGCCCACGGCTCCGTCGCGCTGGCGGGTGCCGTCGAAGCTGTAGAAGTAGAAGAGCTTGTTCTTCTTGATGGGGCCGCCGATGGTGCCGCCGTAATTGTTGTAAATGCGGAGCGGCTTGGGCTGGGCGGTGCCGTCGGACCGCGGATTGGCCTTCGCGAAGTAGTTGAACGCCTTCAGGTGCTGGTTGTCGTGGTACTCAAACAGGCTGCCGTGCAGCTCGTTGGTGCCGGACTTGGTCAGCACGGTGATGGCGGCGCCGCCGGCCATGCCCTGGTCGGAGTCGCCGGCCGCCGTGGTGACGTTGACCGTATCCACCATTTCGGCGGGCATGACGTAGCCGGCGTGGTGCGGCAGCCAGAGGTTGACGCTGGCCGCGCCGTCGATGCGGGTGACGTTGTTGTTGCGGTTGGTGCCGTTGATGTTCGTGGTGAGCGAACGGCCCGGCGTGTCGGTCACCGAATTCTGGAAACCGGCCGGCGTGGCGCCAGGAACCAGGTTGATGAGCGTCTGGTAGTTGCGGTAGCCGGGCAGCGGCAGGGTGGACACCTGCGTCGCGTTCAGCTCCGTATGGGTGTCGGCTTTATCCGTTTGCAGGACCACCGCCGCGGCGGAGACGGTCACCTGTTCCGTCACGGCGCCGACTTCCATGGTGAAATCCGCACGGCTCACCGTGCTGGCCACCACGCGCAGGTCGGTCCGGTTCTGCGTCCGGAACCCCTGGGCGGTCACCTTGACGTCGTAGTCGCCCGGCAGCACGTTCGAAACGACGAACCTGCCGCCTTCGTCGGTCTTGGACTCATACTTCTGGCCGGTGCCCCTGTTGGTGAGGAGGACGTCCGCGCCGGGCATTGCCGACTGCGAGCTGTCCAGGACCTGGCCGACCACAGAGCCGTACAGTACTTGTGCCTCCGACGGCACAGGCAGCCATAACGCGGTGGCGCACACCACAAGGGCGATGAGCCAGCGTTGATAACTTGTCATTTGGACCCCTTTCTTCTTCTGCGGGCTTGGCCCGCTTGCGCTCCCTGCATCTCCGGCCGCCGCCTGAGTTAGAGGGGAATTTCCCCGCCGCCCAAGCCGGCCCGAGAAGGTGGAATATTGTTAATTAGATTCCACTAAAGCGCGCGTGTCAAGGGGGGGTCACCGGGCCGGAGGGGTGATCGCAACTCCTTCAGAATCAAGTGCTTTTCGGATCTCTTGATACTTATATATCATATCGGCCGCGAGCTTCTGCTCGCCGATGGCGCGATAAGCCCGGCTGAGCTGGACATAGGCGCTGCCGTCCGTGTCCATGGAAAGTCCCGCCTGCAAGTGAGGAATTGCCTGGCGGGCCTGTCCGGTCTGCAGCAGGGCGCGGCCCAGCACGGCGTGGGCGGCGGGGTAATCCGGGCGCAGGGAGAGCGCCTTTTCGAGGACCGGGACGGCGTCTTCCAGCCGCTGCTGGTTGGCCAGGCTGTCGCCGAGGATGAACTGCAACTCGGCGACACGGGGATCCTGGGCCAGCAACTCGCGCACGAGTTTTTCGGCGGCGGAGTAGTCGCGGCTCATATAGATGGACGTGGCCAGTTCCTGCTGGAGGTGCGGATCACCGGGCGCTAGTTCCAGGGCCGTCCGCCACTCCTTGATGGAATCGGCATGCCGGCCCTGGTTGCGGTACAGTTCGGCCAGGATCTGGTGGGACTCCACCGAGGGCGGCAACTGGCTGAGGCGGGTGAAGGACTGGCGCGCCAGCTCGTTGGCCGCCCGGGACTGCCAGAACAGGGACTGGGGCGTGTTCCGCCGGAGGGCGGCGGAGAGCGCCTGCTGGTAGCGGCCTTTCAGAAAATCGCACTCCGGCGCGGGCGTGGCGCAGGCCGGCGCGGGCAGTTTGCGCTCCAGTTCGTCCTCTACCGCCGCCCACTCCGGGTGGTTGGTCTTGCGGTAGATTTCCGCCAGCGCCGCGTGCACGCCGCGGAAGGCGGGCTGCTTTTCGAGCGCGGCGCGAAAGAGGGTGAAGGCGGCGGTATTGCGGCCCAGTTTGAACCGCACTTCCCCGGCCAAGTAGAGCCACCAAGGCGAGCCGGGCGCCGTCTTTTCCAGCGACTCGAACGAGCGCTGGGCGATGGCTTCATAGGCGCGGCCGAGGCCGTACCAGACCTTGGGATCGGCGGGCTGGGCCGACGCCATGGCGCGCAGGTGGGGGACGGCCGCTTCGTAGCGCTCCAGCATGAGCAGCGCGTCGATGAGCATGGCGCGGCCCTCGGGATCCCGCGGCACCAGCTTCACGCCTCTCTCCAGCACGGGCACGGCCTTGGCGGGGCTGCCGGTGCGCAGGTAGGACGCGCCCAGCAGCATCAGGGCCGGCACGGCCTGGGGCTGCTGTTTGAGGACGGCTTCAAAGTGCGGAATGGCCTGGGCGTCGCGGCCCGAGAAGTGCAGCGCCAGGGCGAGGTTCAGGCGGATGCCGGTGTTGCCGGGCATCGCCTGCAGGATCTTTTCGTAGAGGGGGACGGCATCGGCGAACCGGCCGGCCGCCATCAGTTCCTTGGCGCGGTGCGAGTCCTCGGCCAGCGCGCCGGTCTGCGCCGCCAGCGGAAAAGCCAGCGCCAGAACCAGGGACAAGAGACAGCGGAACCTTGGAACCATGACCCTACCAGTGTGCCCGACCCGCGGGCGCCGGTCGAGGGGCAGGCGCCGCGGGTTATAAGAATAGAGGAGGGGCGTATTGATGAATTCGGGCTTTCGATGGCTGCTGCCGGCCTGCCTTCTGCTGAACGCCGCCGAACCGCCGGCGGTGCAGTTCCGCGACGTGGCCGAGGCCGCGGGCATCCGTTTCGTCAACGACAATGCCCCCTCGCCGCAGAAGCTCATGATCGAGACCATGTCGGGCGGCATGGCGGCGTTCGATTACAACGGCGACGGCCGGACGGACCTTTTCTTCACCAACGGCGCCGCGCTGCCGTCGATGAAGAAGGACGGCCCGCGCTTCTGGAACCGGCTGTACCGCAACGACGGCGGCATGAAGTTCACCGACGTGACCGAGGCTGCGGGACTGGCCGGGGAGGGCTACGCCATGGGCGCCGCGGCGGCCGATTACGACAACGACGGCCGGGTGGATCTCTTCGTCGCCAACGTCGGCAACAGCCGCCTGTACCGCAACCTGGGGGACGGCAAGTTCGAAGACGTCACCACCCGCTCCGGCGTGGCGGACGACTGGTGGGCCGTCGCGGGCAACTGGCTGGACTACGACAACGACGGCCTGCTGGACCTGTGGGTGACCCACTACGCCAAGTGGCCGCCGGACATGGACCGCTATTGCGGCGACCAGGCGCGCGACATCCGCGTCTACTGCCACCCGAAGTATTTCCAGGGCCTGCCCAACCGCCTGTATCACAACCTGGGCAACGGCCGGTTCGCGGAAGTCACGCGGGAGTCCGGCCTCGGCGCCCACGCCGGACGGGGCATGGGCGTGGCCTCGGCCGACTACGACGGCGACGGCCTGATGGACGTGTTCGTTACCAACGACAACGAGCCCAACTTCCTGTTCCGGAACCTCGGCCAAGGCAAGTTCGAGGAGGTGGGCCTGGTGGCCGGCGTGGCCCTGCTCGACAGCGGCAAGCCGGTGGCCAGCATGGGCTGCGATTTCCGCGACTACGACAACGACGGCTGGCCCGACATCGTCTATCCCGACCTCTACCGCGAAACGTTCCCGCTGTTCCGGAACACGGGCAAGGGCGGCTTTGTCGATGCCACTTACGCCAGCCAACTCGGCAAGCTGACCGCCAACCTCAGCGGCTGGGGCGCCGGCCTGTTCGACTTCGACCTGGACGGATGGAAAGACCTCTTCGTCTCCTGCGCCCACGTGAACGACCGCGTGGAGCAGTTCGAGCCCACGGTATACCGCCTCCGCAACAGCATCTTCCTCAACAAGGGCGGCGTCTTCCGCGACGCATCCCCCTCCGCCGGCGAGAGCTTCCAGGCGGCTCGCGCCCACCGCGGCGTGGCCTTCGCGGACTTCAACGGCGACGGGCGGGTGGATGTGTCCGTGTCCTCACTGCTGGACCAGGCGGAGTTGTGGGAGAACGTGACGCAGACCGGCGGCGAATGGCTCATCGTCCGGCTGCAGGGCGTCCGAGCCAACCGCGACGGCATCGGCGCGAAGCTGAAGTGGGGCAAGCAGTGGAACGTCATGACCAGCGGCGCCGGCTACTCCTCGTCCAGCCACTTCGGCGTTCACTTCGGCGTGCCGAAGGGGCAGGCGCCCGGAACGCTGGAGATCTGGTGGCCCGGCGGCAGGAAGCAGGTGGTCAACGGCGTGAAGCCCAACCAGGTGCTGGTGGTGCGCGAGGAGCCGTAGGAGGACGGGGGAAGCGGGCGGCGCGGACCAGGCTGGACAGCAGGCCGGGCGCGGAGAGGGGCCGCGGGGTGGAGCGGGCGAGGAGCCAGGTCTTGGGGCGGGCCACTTTGAGCACGGCGGGAGCCGGTCTGGCGAGATCACCTTCGTGACGGGGATTTCGGCGCGAATCTGTGTCGAGGGAGGCTGGATTGCAGGGCGCACCCGCTGGGGTGCGCCCTGAAGCGGAATGGCGAGCCTGGATCTTATCAGAACGCCAGGCGCAGCCCGAAGCGGAATTCACGGCCGGTGCTGGCGCCGGTGATGCTCATGAAGTTGCGGAGCGGGTCGGAGAGCGAGGTGTCGAGCGACCCGTCGGGCTTCAGGCGCATGCTAGCGGAACCCGCGTTGGGGTTGCCCCAGGCCGGCGTGTTGGTGACGCGGGTGGATTCGGCGCGGAATTCCGCGTTCACCCGTTCGCCGATTTTGAAGCCCTTGTAGATGGCCGGGTTCAACTGCCAGAAGCCCGGTCCGCGGAGGATGCCCCAACCGGTGGTGCCGGGGCGGTACACGCCGGTGGAGGCGAATTCGAACTGCGGGTCGCGGAAGCTCATGGGGTCGTAGTAGAGCTGGCCGGGGCCCTTGTTGCCGATCTTGTTGACCGGCTTGATGAGGTCGGCGGTCTGCGTGCAGCCGATGCATTGCAGGGAGGACCCGCTGCCGCTGACGTAGAACGGCGTGCCGGAGTAGGCGGTGAAGGAGCCGGCGATTTTCCAGCCGCCGGCGATGAGGTCGGCGACCTTGTTTTCGAGAGCCCACTTCTTGCCCCGGCCGATGGGCAGTTCGTAGTTCCAGGCGGTGGTGAACTGCTGCGTGCGGTCGTAGGATGCCGGCCCGTAGCTCCGCCGCAGCATCGGCTCCCAGTTCCAAAGGCGGGGGCCGGCCCAGCCGTCTTCGTCGCTCATGTTGAGCGCCTTGCCGAAGGTATAGGACGTCTTCATGAAGAGCCCTTGGGTGAAATTCTTCTGCAGGGAGGCCTGAAGAGAATCATAGGCGCCGTAGCCGTAGCCGTCCCACATGTTGGCGCCGTTGGTTTTGCCGTAGAGCTTGGCCAGCGGGAGGTTGGCGGTGGTGGTGCCGAGGCCCGGGCCGACGGTATTGATGTTGCGGTCCAGCAACTGGTGGATGGTGCGGGTGGCGACGTAGCCGGCCGAGCCGACCATTTCGAAAGGCAGTTTCCGCTCGATGGTCACGTTCCAGCTCTGGATGTAGCCGCGGTGGAGCATGCCGCCCCAGGGGCTGCGGGGACCCATGTCGAGGTTCAGCGGCAGGGTCAACTGGCCCTTGGTGACGTCGGGCGTCGGCACGTCCGGGATGCCCTGGTCCACCGTGTTGAACCAGCCGAAGGTGGTGACGGGGGCGTTCCAGGAGCCGGTGAGGGTGGCGGGGTAGAGGCCGCGCAGCGGGCGCCCGAAGGGCAGGGGGTCGTAGGTGAGGCCGTAGCCGGCGCGCATCACCCAGTTGTCGCCGACGCGGTAGGCCAGGCCGATACGCGGCGCGAACAGCTTCTTGCTCACCTCGACGCCGGCGTTCATCGGCGTGGAGCCGATGCCGCCGAAGTAGACCATGTTGGTGGCGGGGTCCCAGCGCTCGATGCCGCGGTCGCCGCGGTTGATCAGCGGGTAGTACTCGTAGCGCAGGCCGAGGTTCACCGTCAGGCGGCGGGAGGCCTGCCAGCGGTCGCGGAAGTAGAAGGCGATCTGCGTTTCGCGGGTCTGCATCTCGAAGTACTGGATCGATTTCGAGTAGTAGCCGACGAGGCCCAGCAGCGCGGAGGCGAAGCTGTTGGCCGAGCCGCGCTTGGAATCGGCCGGGTTGAAGGTGGTGCCGCCGCGGAACTCGATATAGCCGCGCGGGTTGGCCGTTTCGGGCTGCCAGTGGTTCAGGTTCATGCGGCGCCATTCAAAGCCCCAGCGGAACTCGTGGGCGCCCTTCAGCTTGGAGAAATTCGTGGTGTAGGTGTAGCTGCGCTCCTTGCGGAACAGCGGGGTCCAGCCGGCGCCATTACCGACGTAGCTGAAGCCGAAGCCGTCGAGCCGGGGCAGGCCGCCGTAGCGCGTATCGTTGGCGTACTGCTTGCCGCCGTTGGTGCCGGGGATCTTCCAGACGTCGAGGCCGACGTTCTTGTCCATACCCGGGATGCCCACGATCTGGTCCATGCGCGTGTAGCCGAAGATGCCGTCCATGAGGAAGGTGGGCGTGAAGGTGTAGGTGAAGCCGCCGGTGACCAGTTGCGTGGTGGTGTCGCCGAAGCCTTCCGTGCCCAGGGCCGGGCCGGCGAGGTCTCCGAAGACGTACTTGCCCTGCACGGGCGCGTCCATGCGGCTGTACTTGCCCCACGTCACCAGCTTCTGGTTCACGTTGTAGTTCACCTTGGTGTCGTACTGGTTCCGGTTCAGTTTCAGGATGCCCGACGTGCCGTAGTTGCCGCTGAGGTTCAGGGAATCGGTCGGCGAGACCTGGTTGGGCAGCGGGATCCCCTTGTAGACGTTCATGAAGATGGGGTTCTGCCGGTTCAGCGGAACGATGTTGTTGGGGAAGGGCGTGCGCGCGCCGGCGTTGCTGGCCGGGGCGGTGGCCGGATCGTAGACGATGGAATACTGCGCCCACTTGCTGAAGTCGCCCGCGCGGAAGTCCGCCGGCGCCACCGAGTAGTTGCCGGAGTAGCCCGTGCGCTCCGTGGTGCGCTCGTAGTTGAAGAAGTAGAACAGCTTGTCCTTCTTGATGGGCCCGCCGATGTTGCCGCCGAAGATGTTCAGGATCGACAGCGGCTTCTTGTAGGTGGACGCCCGGAAGTAGACCGGATCGCTGTTGAAGTGCTGGTTGTTGTGGAACCACCAGCCGGTGCCGTGCAGGTCGTTGGTGCCGGACTTGGTGGTCAACGTCACCGCCGCGCCGCCGGCCATGCCCTGCTCGGCGTCGAAGCTGTTGGTGGTGATGTTGACGGTTTCGATCGACTCGACCGGCTGCACGTACGCCACATGGTGCGGCAGCCAGATGTTGATGTTCAACGCGCCGTCGGTGAGCGTGTTGTTGTTGTTCGTCGCCGTGCCGTTCACGAAGCTGCGCAGCGCGCGGCCCGGCGTATCGACGACGGCGTTCTGGAACGACGGCGGCGACGCGCCCGGGACCAGCGCGATCAGGCTCTGGTAGTTCCGGTAGGCCGGCAGCGGGAGGTTCGTGGCCATCTGGCCCGTGATCTCGTGCCGCACATCGCTTTTGTCGGTCTGCAGCGCGACGGCCGTGGCCGACACCGTCACTTGCTCGGTCATCTGCCCGACTTCCAGGCGGACATCCACGCGGGTCACCGTGTTGATGGAGACCTCCACGTCACTCCGCACCGACGTGCGGAACCCCGTGGCGGCAATCTTCATTTCGTACGGACCCGCGACTACGTTCAGCAGCGAGTAGCGGCCCGCGTCGTCGGCTTCCGCCTCGCGCACGGCGCCCATCGCCTTGTTGGTGATTGTGACCTTGGCCTTCGGAACCACCGAGCCGGTGGGATCTTCCACGGTGCCAAGGATGGAGCCATAGAGAACCTGCGACATGGCAGGCAGGGAAAGCAGCACTGAGACAGCGATGATCACCCAAACACATCGAACCAGTTTTATCATCGTCGGTTAGCCTCAAAAGATAGGTATCGGACGATAGTTTATACCGTATAACCTGCCCTCCGGTCAACGAGAATCAGTTGTGCGAATAGTTGGGGGCGCCGGCTACTTCTGCGCGGCGGTGATTTCGTGCAGCGCCGAGGCGAGGTCCGGCGGGTGGAAGATGGAGAGCACTTTGCCGCGGACGGCGCGGACCCGGCTGGACAGCGATTCCGGCTCGGAGAGGGTCTGCGGGTTGGAGAAGGCCAGAAACCAGGATCTGGGCAAGGCCTCCCTCAGCGCCGGCGAGAGGCCGTCGAGCTTGGGGCCGCCGCGCCAGCGGGAGCCGATGAAGACGAAGGCGGAGGCGGGGACGGGCGACTTCAGCCCCGCGGTGAGCAGCTCTTCGAGGAAAGGCCGTGGCGAGGGGCCTTGGGCGAGCGTCTCCATGGAGACGGTGCTGTAGTCCACCTGCGCCAGTTGGCGGGCCAGCCGGCGCAGGCCGCGCGGGTCGATATCGGCCTCGCGGAACAGCAGGCGCCGGTTCTGCAGGTCGAAGACGGTGACGGAGGCGGAGCCGAAGCCGCCGTCGCGCAGCACGGAGCTGAGGGTGGAGAGCAGGACCTGGCGGTCCCACGGCGAGAGGCGGGCGACGTAGCGGCGGGGCCGCACGGGTGAGGCGTGCAGGAAGATGGCCGCCCGGCGGCCGCTGGCCCCGGATGGCGCGAAGCCGTGCCATAGGGCCGCGTCCACCGCCTCCACCTGGCCGGCGGCCAGCCGGCGGCCCGGGCCCTTGGCCTTGAGTTTCCAGGAGGCGCGGCAGGCGCGGCCGCTCGAATGGAGCAGCAGCCAGTCTACGCGGTAGCGGCCCTCGCCCAGCAGGAAGCCGCCGCCGAGGTTGAGCTGCACCTTGCGGATGCCGGCGCCTTCGGGCGGACGCGGCACGGGACTGTTCTGGTAGAAGTAGGCCGCGGGCGCCGGGCGGTCCAGCGGGACCACCCGGAAGGCGACGGCCAGCCGCCCGTTGGGCTGGCGGCCGAGCTCGGCGGCGCGCACGGAGGCGCCGAAGCCGGACCACAGCCGCAGGCCGTAGTCGAGCTGGGGCTGGAAGCGCTGCACCCGGCACGGCAGGCGGGCGGCCTGCCGCCCGGCCCACTGTTCGTCGAAGCCGGCGGCCAACTTGCGGCCCGCGTCCGGCTGGACGTCCACGAGCACCTGCGCCGCCGCGGCGGAAGCCGCCGCCACCAGAAAGGCCGGCAGGAGCGGGACTTTCATGGCTCCCAGTATGACGCCGCCGGCGCCGGCGGGGCATCCGGAATCGCCCGAAGCCCCTCAAACAGGCGCTCCGGGGCTAGCCCAGCG
>DAHVTI010000575.1 GCA_027324255.1 Bryobacterales bacterium
GCAAGCCGCCAAGGCCACCCTCGACGAAGCCTACTTCGGCGCGCCCTCGGCGGCGGTGGCGGCAGCTTCGGCGGCAGCGCCGGCCAAGGCGCCTCAGCAATAGCACCTAGCCATCTCTAAGCTGTTTCTCCTTTCCACTTGGGGAAATTCCAGTCTCGGTTCGGGAGCCGTTTCCGGCAAGAATAGCTGTGCATGGCTCCCGAACCGCAATCCGAGCGGCGCCTGAAAGGCCGCCAGACCCGCCCCCAGCCGCTGGATGTGCGCCTCGGCGTACTGGACAGCGAAGGAGCGCAGGAATTGATCCCGGCTCACCTGGTGGATGCCACGGATTCCGGGCTGGGGCTCCAACTGCGGCGGAAGTTGGCTTTGGGCACGCAGGTTTCCGTTGTGGCCAGCAGTCCGCTGCTGCCGTCCTCCGATCTGCGCATCTGTCCCCGCGCCGTGGTCCAGTGGTGCCGGGTCATGGCCGGCGGTTTTTTCCGCGTTGGCTTGTCCTACGCGGCGCCGGCGCCGGCGCCACCGCCGGCGGAGGCCGGACCGGCCGAAGAGGATTACTACGAAGTTCTGCAGGTCAATCCCAAGACCTCGGCCGAGACCATTCACCGCGTCTACCGGCTGCTGGCCCAGCACTACCACCCCGACAACCGGGAGACGGGGGACGAACGGCTGTTCCGCGCGGTCCTCACCGCCTACCAGGTGCTGAGCGACCCGGAACGGCGGACGGCTTACGACCTGCGGTACCAGGACGCCCGCACCGGCCGCTGGCGGATCTTCCATTCGCCCGAGTCCGTGCAGGGCATCCGCGGTGAGCAGCGCAGGCGGTTCGGGGTCCTCCGCGCCCTCTACATCAAGCGCGTGCGGGACGCCCGCCAGCCGGATATGTCGATTCCGGATATGGAAAGCCTGCTGGGCGTGCCTCGCGAGCACCTGGAATTCACGCTTTGGTACCTCAAGGAGCGGGGCTACATCACCCGCACCGACAACATCCGCTACTCCGTCACCGCCGCCGGCGTGGAGCATACCGAGGCGTTGGAGGAGTCCCTCGCCTCCCAGAACGACTCGACCAGGCGGGACCATTTGCTTCCGCCGGGCCAAACCGTCTCCGCGCTTTGAGCCGCCGCCCCGTTCTTGCTCGGACTGGCTTCTCTCCCGCCGAAAAGAGGCTTGGTGGCAACCGAGCCCTTCAGCGAACGGCGGTCGAAACGGCGGACCAGGAGAATTCAGCCCATCGAGGAGCGCCTCGGCTTCCGGGACAACTCCGGCGCCGAACGCGTAGTGCCGGCCTACGTGGTGGACTCCTTGATCGGCGGCATCGGTCTGCAGTTGCGCGTGCCTCTGGCGCAGCAGAGCCTGGTTTCCATTGCCGTCGCCGGCAAGGCTTCGGAGGCCGGCGACATCCGCTGGCAGCCCACGGCGAGGATGCGCTGGTGGTGCCGCGCCCTGGCCGGGGGCGTCTATCGCGCCGGTTTGCTGTTCGAGGCCGCGCAGGCCGCCCCGCCTCGGCCCGCCATGCCGGCCGAGGAAGACTTCTACGAACTGCTCCAGATCAGCCCCGGCGCTTCGCCGGAAGTGATCCACCGCGTCTACCGCATCCTGGCCCAACAGTGGGACCCCGACAACCAGGAAACCGGAGATGCGGCCGCCTTCCGGGCTCTGAGCGCCGCCTACCAGGTGCTCAGCGATCCCGCCCGCCGCGCCGCCTATGATGCCCAGCACACGGCGGCCAGGCGCCACCGCTGGCAGATCTTCCACTCGCCTCAATCCACCCACGGGGTGGAAGCCGAACGCCGCAAGCGGCTGGGCATCCTGCGCGCCCTTTACGCCAAACGGCTCAACGAATGTTCCAGCCCGGAGATGAAAGCCCAGGAACTCGAGCAACCCCCGGCGTTTCCAGGGAGCATCTGGAGTTTCCGCTCTGGTACCTCAGGGAGCGCGGGCTGCTCACCCGCACCGACAACACCCGTTACCTGATCACCGCGGCCGGCGTCGAATACGCCGAGAGCCTCGAAGATCAGGCGGTCCAGCCGGGACTGGCGGCCCTCGCCGGCCGGCTGCTGCCCGCGGCGGAGAAAAGCAAGCCTTAGGGGTACACCGGCGTCACCGCCGTGCCCGGGCGCAACTCCCGCTCCGAAGGAAGCGCCACCGCCTCGCCGGGCTTCAGGCCGCTGAGCACCTGAGCCCTGGTCTCGCTCGAAACCCCTAATACGATCTTTCGCCAGGCCAGCCGGCCTGCCTCCAGCGCCAGCACGCCGAGTTCGCTGCCTTCCCGCCGCAGCGCCGATTTCGGAATCGTCACCGCGTTTTCCACCACCTGGGCGCGGATGCGGGCGTTGATATTGGCTCCCGGCGGCAGATCGCGCGCCGGGTTCTCCACCACGGTGCCGACTTCGCCCACCATGCGCGTGCCCAGCGCCACCACTTGCGCCGGAACCTGCTGCACCGTCCCCTGCCATTCCCGCCCCGGGCTCGCGTCCCACGTGATCGCCACCGGCAGCCCCTCGCGGATCCGCCCCAGGTCCGGCTCGTCCACGTGGACCACCACTTTCAGCCGCGACGTGTCACCCACCTTGGCCACCAGGTCGCCTTCGTTCAGCCATGCTCCCGGCCGCACGGGCAGTTCGAACACGACTCCGGCGCGCGGCGCGCGGATGGCCGCTTCCTCCACGTGCCGGCGCGCCTGGGCGTAGGCCGACTCGGCTTCGGCCAGCCTAGCCCGGGCGGAGTCGATGTCGGCCCGCATCACCAGGGAGTTTCGCCGTGCGCTTTCCGTCGCGATTTGGGCGTCCAGTTCCGCCAGCCGGTCTCGCGCCGCGTCGAGTTCGACGCGCGTGGCGGCGCCCTTCTCCACCAGGCGCTGCAGGGCGGCCGCATCGCGCCGCGCCGACCCGGCCTCGAGCCGGAGCTTCCTGAGGCCGCCGTCGATCTGCGCCAGTTCCGCGGCCCGTCCGCCGCCTTCGAGCACGGCCAGGTCCGCCCGCGCCTGCTTCCGCCGCGCTTCGCTCGCCGCCGGCGCCGCTTCGGACTCCTGCGCGGAGAGCTGC
The DNA here is from genome assembly GCA_027324255.1 of Bryobacterales bacterium. Taxonomy (GTDB): domain Bacteria; phylum Acidobacteriota; class Terriglobia; order Bryobacterales; family Bryobacteraceae; genus Paludibaculum. Next base: position 3,042 of record DAHVTI010000575.1, read on the forward strand.
GCCAGCACCGTGCCCGCGCTCACCGCCTGCCCTTCGTGCACCGGCACGGCCGTCACCCGGCCCGCCCGCGTGGCGTGGACCGGCGCCCAGTCGAGCGGTTCCGTCCGGCCGTTGGTGGTGAGCTGGCTGACCAGCGTTTCGGTCCTGACGCGCGCAAACGGCGCTTCGGGCGGAGCTGCGCCGCGCGTCGCCAGCCAGCCTGCCGCGGCCACGGCCGCGACGATCACAATCAACAGTAACCAGCGTTTCATTGCCATCAACCCGGCTCTTTTCTATCCTCGCACGCGGGCGCACCAGGAGAAGAGAAGCCGCCACTCGGCGCTCTGGATCTCGCGCGCCAGCGTCTCCGTGGCGCTGCCCGGCCGGCCGCGGGCGCCGGCGCAGTAGCGGACGAAGGCTTCCGGGTCCCACTCGCCGCCCGGCGGTGCGTCCGCCTCCGGCCGCGCGGCGGCCAACCGGGCGGCCTCTTCGGCCAGCGGGACAAACACCGGATGGCGCCCGGCGCGCCGGAACCAGTAGCCTGCGTTCCAGTCGTCCGGCTCCTGGCGGTGCAGGATGGCGTGCCAGTAGCTGCCCTCCTGGGTGGCCAGTTCCTGCGCCACGCCGTGGCACTCCTCGAAACAGGAAAAGTACAGCCACAGTCCCGCCATCGCGCCTTGCGGCGACACGGCTCCCGGAAAAAGCCCTCCGGCCGAAGACGCGCGCAGCCGCCGGGCCGCTTCTTCATTCGACGGGCCGCGGCACACCAGCGGCAGCAGGCGCAGGCCTCCGCCGTCGAGACTCAGCAGTTCCGGCACCTCAGGCTGCAACGCGAGATCTGGAAATACCGTCATCCTGAAGAGGAGGCTATCACCATCCCGGCCCAACCTGTAAGAACCGCGCTCGTGCTGGGCGGCGGCGGCATGTTCGGCGCCTATCAGGCCGGTGTCTGGCAGGCGCTGGAAGGGCGGTTCCCGTTCGACCTCATCGCCGGCGCCTCCATCGGCGCCCTCAACGGCTGGGCGATCGCCGGCGGCTGCCCGGCGAGGACCTGGGCGGAACAGTGGCTCAACCCGGAGCCCGGCTCGCTGGGGGTCTTCCGCTATCCGAGGGGCCTCCGCCCGGGCGCCGGCGGCCGCGGCGCGTTCGAGGCGCTGGTGCGCCGCGTCCACGCGAGCTTCCAGCCCCGCGTTCCCTTCTGCGTGGCCTTGACCGACCTGCTCCGACTGACGCCTTACGCCGTCTGCACTCCGGACGTGGAGTGGGTCCACCTGGCCGCCTCCTGCGCGGTCCCGCTGCTGCTTCCGCAGTACCGCGTCGATGGGCGCTGGACCACCGACGGCGGGCTGCTGGGTTCCGTGCCGTTGTGGGCCGCCACGAGGCAGGGCGCCACGCGCATCGTGGCCGTGAACATCCTGCCCCGCGGCGGGCCGTGGTGGCTGCGGGCCGCCCGTGCCGGCGTCCGACTGGCCGGACATCCGGGGGAGGACCCGCCGGCCGGCGCCGCCGTGGTCTGGATCGAACATCCGCGCCCGCTCGGCGCCATGCGCGAGATGCTCGCCTGGTCGCCCGAATCGGCGCGCCGCCTGGTCGAACTCGGCCGCCGCGAGGCCGAAGCCGCCCTGCCCGCCGTCGAGTCGCTGTTCAGAACATTTTGACGCCAACTTGTTTTTGGAGCGACAATGAGGCGTTATGCCAGTCTTCCGCATTCACCGGATGAAGGAGACAACCCGGCAGCAGTTCCGCTGGGCGCCGCACACCTGCGGGGTCACTTCCCTCAAGCCCCGGGACTTCGAGCCCGCCGGCGAAGTGGCCGCGTCGGGCTTCTACGATGCCTGGACCAGCCTGCGCGGTTTCGAGCGCGCCCTCGATGTCGGCGATGTTCTTGAATCCGAGACGGGTGAGATCCGCATCTGCAAGTACGTGGGCTTCGAAGAGGCCCGCTGGGTGCTTCCCGAGGTGAAAACGGGACTGGAAGCGGTGCCGCTGGCCGCCGGGACGCCCCTGACCGATGCTCTGTCCGTCCCGATGTAGCGCGCCGCGCCGCTGCCGCTCGACGCGTAGTACCGGGGGTGGCAGTACCGGCCTGGGCACTTTGTCGCCAGTTCCCGGGTAGAATGGATGCGAATGGAACCGTCTACGAACGGCCACCAGCGGGGCCGGTGCTTCACCGGCTTCTACGCGGTGGTCAGCTACGTGCCGGAGCCCCTGGGCGGGTTTCTGGACAACCTGAGGGCTGAACTGGTCCGCGGTTGCAGGCTTCGGTCTCACGTCACGATTCTGCCCCCCCGCTGCCTGCCCGCCTCACCGGACGATGTGGCGCGGGAGTTCGAACGCCGCTCCTCCGGCTTGGCTCCCTTCGATATCGGCCTCGGAGACGTCCAACTCTTCGAATCGACCCGGGTGGCTTACCTGTCTCTCGCGCAAGGACGCGCCGAGATCGAGGACCTTCATCGCCGCCTGAACGGCGGAGCCCTGGCCTTCCAGGATTATTTCCCCTTCCACCCGCACCTGACCATCGCGCAGGAAATCGGACCCGGCCATGTGGCCCGCTTGCTGGGTCTCGCCGCACGGAAATGGCGGGAATGCCCCCACGGCCGCACGTTTTCCGTTCAGAATCTGACGCTTGTGCGCAATGTGAGCCCCGAGCGCTGGGAGACGGTCAGCGAGCATGTGATGCCGCAGGCTACTCTTCTGAGAACAGCCTGATCTGCTGCGTGGCCGGACCGCCTTCCGGCCGTTTCCTCTTCCCCCCGATCACGCCGAGCACAGGGACTTCCAACACTGCCTGCCGCGGGACGAAAACCCTTTGCGCGTTGCCCGCCGCCTCAGGCGGACTCAGCGTGTAGCCGTAGGGGTCCAGCGCCTGCAGGTTGTTAGGCAGCACGCCTTCCAGCACGTCCCCGTCCCTGAACTTCATCTCGATCCACAGGCCGGCCGTCTTCGGCCGCGCCAGGAAGGTGCGCCGCTCCGCCAGCACGCCCTGCCCGTCCGGGTCCCGCACAAAGGACACCGCCTTGATCTGTTCGTAGGGGACTTGCGCCAGGCTGCCGTCGGGGCTCAGCAGTTCCAGGCCGGCGGGGAGAAGAAACGTCTGCGGATTGACAAAACCGCGCATCCTCTCACGGTCGAAGCGCTCGATGATGACCTTCTTCACGGTGGAGCCGCTCACGGACGCACCCGAATCCTCTCTGCGCGGCCGGCTCGCCGGCCGCGGAACAAAAGCGCCTGCGGCGGAACGAAAGAGAAGCAGGCCTTTACTTTCAAATAATTACGCAGATATTGTATCATTACACCAATGACGAACGAGGGAGGGATTGGCCCGGCCGCGGCGGCGTTTCTCGCCTATGCCCGTGTCGAGAAGGGGCTTTCGCCCAACTCTCTCCAGTCTTATTCTTTTGATTTGAAGAACTTCCAGGAATTCTGCCAGCGCCGGAACCTTTCCGGTATGCCCGGCCCCGCTGACCTCAGGGAGTACTTGGATTCCCTTCATGCCCGCGGTCTGTCCAGCCGTACGGTGACCCGCCACCTCACCACCCTTCGCAATCTTTTCCGTTTTCTTCTCAGTGAGGGCAGGATCGGCGAAGACCCCACGGCGCTGCTGAACGCACCCAGGCAGTGGCAAAGTCTGCCCAAGTATCTCACCTCGCAGCAGGTGGAAGACCTCCTCAACGCACCCGGAACGGACCGGCCCAACAGCCGGCGCGACCGGGCGATGATCGAGCTTTTATATGCCTGCGGCCTCCGCGTGTCTGAGCTCTGCTCCTTGCGGTTGACCGGCCTGAACCTGGAACTCGGGTTCCTGCGGGTCACCGGCAAGGGGGAGAAACAGCGCGTGGTGCCTGTCGGGGGCAAGGCGCAGGAGGCGCTGCGGGAGTACCTGTCCGATGCCCGGCCGGCACTGCTGAAGGCCCGGTCGAGCCCGTACCTTTTCGTCACGGCCCGCGGCGGCCCCATCACCCGGCAAGGGTTTTGGAAGCTGCTGAACGGCTACGGCCGCAAGGCCGGGATCTTTCGCAATCTGACGCCTCACGTGGTGCGTCACAGTTTTGCCACCCACCTTCTGGAGGGCGGCGCGGACTTGCGCAGCGTTCAGACCATGCTGGGGCATGCCGACATCGCCACCACGCAGATCTATACGCACGTGGTCCGGGAGCGTCTGAAAGGTGTGGTCCAGCGGCACCACCCGCGCAATTGACCAGCAGGCACCGCCGTCAGGGACGGCGGGAAGGGAAGAGCCATGAGCGATTACATGTTCATCCTGGAGAGCCACTTGAGCCCGGAGCAGGCTGCCGTGCTGGCGGCCGTGCAGTCGGCCGCGGGCGAGGCCAATCTCAGCCTCTTCCTCACCGGCGGCGCGATGCGCGACATGCTCGGAGGCTTTCCCATCCGGGACCTCGACTTCACCGTGGAGGGCCCGGCGCTGAAGTTCGCCCGCGACGTCGCCAAGAAGTCCCAGGCCGAAATCATTGCCGTCGACGACCACCGCAAGACGGCCGAGCTGCAGTTTCCCAACGGCGTCCGCTGCGGCATTTCGATGGCCCGGCACGAACGCTACGGCAAGCCCGGGGCCAAGCCGCAGGTCACCCAGGCCACGATCCACGAGGATCTCCGCGGCCGCGACTTCACCTTCAACGCCATCGCCCTCTCCCTGAACCGCGCCTCGCGCGGCCTCATGATCGATCCCACCAACGGCGCCTCCGACCTGGAACGGCGGGAGATCCGCGCCATCTCCAACTATTCGCTCTACGACGATCCCACCCGCCTGCTCCGGCTGGTCCGCTTCCGCGCCCGGCTTGGCTTCAACGTCGACGAGCGCACCCTGCAGCAGTTTGGCAACGCGCGCGAGGCGGGCATGGAAAAGTACATTCCCGCCCGCGCCCTGTTTGCCGAACTGTGCGAGATCGCCCTGGAGCCCAATCCCGGCGACGTCCTCAAGGCGCTGGAAGACGAAAAGCTGCTCACGCTGTATTCGCCCGGCCTCGCCGGCCCGAAGCTCAATCTGGCCGCCTTCCAGAAGCTCTCCAAAGCCAAGGCGATGATTCCCTTCGGCGCGGCCTTCCCGGTGGACTGGTACGCCCTGACGCTCAACTGCCTCACGCAGTTGCTCGCTCCGAAGGAGCGCGCCGCCCTGGTGGCCAGTACCAAGATGGCCAAGGAAGAGCAGACTCCCTGGCAGCGCCTGGAGGCGGGCTCCAAAAAGCTGGAGGCCCAGCTCAAGTCCGCCCGGCTGCACAAGGCGTCGCAGGTCTACGACTGCCTGAACAAGGCGCCCGGCGAGCAGACCCTCTTCCTGCTTCTGAATTCGACGCAGCGCATCGTCCAGGACCGCATCCGGAATTACTTCACCAAGTACCTGCCCACCGCCATGGACGTCACCGACGCCGAGGTGACCCAGGCCAGCGGCCTGGAGCCGGGCCATCCGAAGTTCGCCAGGGCGCGCGAAGAGCGCATCGCCGCCCATCTCGACGGCCGTATCCGCAAGCCAGCCCCGCCGCCCGAACCGGAGCCGCCCCCCGCCGCCCCGGCCCGCGGCCCCATCGTCCGCGGCGCCCGCTTCCGCTGAGGCCGGCGCAAATCGCAACGCGAGCCGACAGATCCCTTCGATCCTGCGCTTCTTTGCCATGATCCGTCTTCTCCTCTGCCACTCCCACCAGGACGCCGCCGCCGCACAGGCGCTGGCTGGGCGGCTGGAACTGTGCGCGGAGGCCCGTGTCTCGCTCGCCTTCACCGGGCCGGATGCCCCGGACCTGCCGCATCTCTGGGACGCCGAGGACGCTGACGCCGTCCTGCTGCTGCTGGCCCCGGAGTGCGTCCCGGCGCAGTTGACGCGCGCCGCATGGCAGCCGGTGCTCGACCAGTTGGAAAGCCGCGCCCGGCCGGACATCGGCGCTGTGGTGCTGCGCGCCTGCCCCTACCCGCGCCTGCTGGGGCGGGCAGCTTTCTTCCATGCCGGCATGGACGAGCCTTGCCTGCGCGCCCTCGCCGCCTGGCTGCTCGGCCTGCATCCCGATCCCGGCTGGCCGGAGTGGTCCGTCCTGCATCCCGCGCGCCCGTCCGCCGCCGGTGGTGCGCAGGACCTGGCGAGTCTGTGGAGTCAGCTCGCGGACTCCCCCGGCAGGTCTGCGCTGAGCGGAGCGAGTACACTCCTTCTGGCCCAGTCCTTCGCCCTCGAAGCCGCCGCGCAGTTTCGCGCCACGCTCTTCCTCGATGCCCTCCGCCGCCCGGCCGAGTGTGTGGCCGGCGAGTTGGCCGCCGCGCTCGGCGTCCGTGTCGAAGGATCCCTCGACGACGCGTGGGCACGGATCGCCGCCGTGCTCGCGGCTCATCGCCTGTTGGTGATCCTGGACGGTTGGGAGGGCGAACTGCCCTGGACGCTTGAGGCCGCCGGCCGTTCGTCCATCCTCACGCTGGCTCCGCGCAGCCTGCCGGCGGCGGCGCAGGCCCCGCGGTCGCCGCTCTGGTCCGCCGCCCTGGCCTGCCGCGCCTCCGGCTTCCCGCTGGCGCTGGCCGGGCGCATCGCCGGCCTTGCGCCGGACCAGGCCTTGGGCGAAGCAGCGCGCCTCGGCGAACAGGGCCTGCTGGCGGAAATGGATCCCGTCACCTCGCGTTACCGCCTCCTGACCGGCGGTGAGGCGGCTGACGAAATCCGCCTCCGCCACGCGCAGACACTCAGCGACATCTTTCTCGATCGGGAGCGCGGCGCCTCCCTGGCCGCCCTCTGCGCGGCCGAGCTCGCCGGCGCGTTGGACTTCGCGGCGTCCAACGACTGGCACCTCGCCGTCCGTCTCGCCAGCCGGGCCCATCTCTTCTTCGAGCGGCAAGGCCGCCGCCTGGAGGCCGTGCACGTCTTGCGCTGCATCATCCAGGCCGCTGTCGTCCGCGGAGACGAACCCAGCGCCGGCGACTTCCGCAAAAAGCTCTCCTGGCTCGTCGATGACGCCGGCGCCGTCCACAACCTCTGGCAGGAGGGCGATCAGGGCAGCCTCTTCGGCTGAGAGCGCACTCCGCGCGCGCTGGCATATACTGAGGCCACTCCGCCATGTCACGCGCCTGCCTGCTCGCACTGCTGGGCGCCGCCTGCGCCCTCGCCTACAATCCTCCTTCCGGCACCGCCGGCCCCCTGACGGTCCGCCTCCAGCGCCCCGCGCTGGGCAGTTACGGCGCGGGCGGCTTCGCCCCGCTCTCCCGCCCCGGCCTGCCTCTGCTGCTGCCCGTGACGCTCGAAAACAGCGGCGACACGCCCCTCAGCGGCACCGTGCGCATCGGCCTCATCGACCAGTGGAGCGCCGAGCCCGCTTCGCGCCCCTTCTCCCTCCCGCCCCGCGGCCGCGCCCGGCTCGAGTTCACAATCCGCTTCGGCCCCGGCACGCTTAGCGCCATCTATCCGGTCCACGCCTATGCCGAATTCCAGCACCAGGGCCGCACGCTGGTAGCCCACCCGGTGCTCTTGCTGGAAACAGCCATTCCGGACCGGCCTGTCCCCGCTCCGCCCGTCGAGTTCCGCGCCGTGCCGGTGCCGGCCGGCTCCGCGCTCGGGCTCACGCGCCTTCCCGTCCGCCGCGAGAGTTTCGAAGTGGCCCCCGCCATCACCACCGCGCGCGACCCGTTCCCCGCCGCTCCGGTCTTCTCCTACGGCCCGCAATCCGCCGCCGGCGGCACTTGGGAAGGCATCGCCATGACGCTCGGTAAGCGGCCGCCTTCGATGCGCGAATCCGTCCCGGCCGCGGCGGTGGAGTACCCGCTGCGGTTGCCCGCCCAGGGTCCGCTGCGCCTTGCTTTCGCCGTTTCCGGCGGCGCCGGCTTCGCGGTGAAAGCCACTGCCGCGGCCGGCGCGGCGGCGGTGCTCTATGAGGGCCGCGGGACGCCCGGCCAGTGGCAGCCCGCCTCCGCGGACCTGTCGCGCTTCGCCGGCCAGGACGTCATCCTCCGCCTCGAAGCCCGCGGCGGCGCCCCCGCCCTCTGGCGCGAGCCCGTCATCGAAGCCGGACAGCCTGCCCCGCCGCCCGCCTTTCCTCCGGTGAAGCCCGCCGCGCGCGTGCTCGGCAACGCCGCCGGCTGCGAAGTCCGGCTCTACGCCGGCAACCGCGGCCTGCTCGATGCGCCCGTCGGCTTCCACTGCCCGCGGGGCTCGACGTACTTCCAAGGCTTCCGTGTCCGAGTCGCCGGCGATGCACTCGAAAGAGCGGCGGCCGCCAGCGAACTGCTGGAGGCGCGCGTCGAGCCCTCCGCCACGGGCTACCGCGTCCGCCACCGCTTCCGCGGCTGGGCCGGAGCGTTCGACGTCCTCGGCGAGCTGCGCGTGGAGCGCGACGCCTTGCGCGCCCGCTGGTGGCTGGAAAATGCGCCCGCTCCTCGCCCCTGGTTCGCGCTTACGCTCGAAGCCGTCGCCGCCGGACGCTGGAGCCACGCCGTCACCCGCGCCTACGCCGGCCAAGGCCATGTCTTCGTCGAGCCGCGCTCGCTGCGCCTCTCCTATGGTGGCCACGCTCTCGCCACCTCCTTCGCCGGCTTCGATTTCTCCAGTGGCCTGTCGCTCGTCCAAAACGTGGACGCCACCCCCGACCTGCTCGAAATCGACGCCTCCGCCGGCCTCGCCTCACTCGTCTCGCCCCACGCCCAGACGCTCGAGTTCTTTCCCGCCCGCGATGTTTGGACGGCCGTGAAGCGCCTGCGCGAACAGGACCCGCGCAGCCCTTCCGCCGGCGTCGCCAGGCTGGCCGGGCGCTTCACCTTCGATCTCTGGTCCGGCCGCTACGCGCAGTCAGCCGCCGCCCTCCGCCGCGCCGCCGCTTACGGCCTGAGAGACTCCCTCGTCGTCTGGCACCGCTGGCAGCGCTGGGGCTACGACTACCGCCTGCCAGACATCTACCCGCCCGACCCCGCCTTCGGCACGCTCGACGAATTCCGCGCGCTGACTGCCGCCGCCGCCGAGGCCGGCTCTCTCTTCGCCCCCCACGACAACTACATCGACCTTTACCCCGACGCCGAAGGCTTCAGCTACGCGAACGTCGTCTACCGCCCCGATTCGCAGCCCTATAAGGCGTGGTTCAACTACGGGCGCGAAGCGCAGTCCTACCGAGCCCGTCCGGACGGCCTCATGTCTTACGTCCAGCGCAATCTGAAGCTGATCCGCGACGGCCTGGCGCCCACCGCCTATTTCATCGACGTCTGGTCGTCCATGGGCCCCTACGACTACTACACCGCCGATGGCCGCTTCGTCGAGCGCAGCGCCACGCGCGACGCCTGGGCCGGCATCTTCGACTGGATCCGCAACTATTTGGGCAACGATGCGCCGCAGATCTCCGAGGCCGGCCACGACAAGCTGATCGGCTCCCTCGACGGCGCCGACGCCCAGCACCTGCGCGTCGATACCTCCGGCGCCGGCTTCACCATCAACGCCCGCTGCGCCGACTCCGAGCGCATCCCCTGGTTCGACTTCGCCTGGCACGACAAGTTCATCCTGCACGGCGCCGGTTACCCGGGCCGCTACGAAGGCGGCCTCGGCGCGGCGGAGCACGGCATCGAAAGCGACGACTACATCGCCACGGAGGTGCTCACCGGCCACCCGGCCATGACCGCCCAGCCGTTCTCGCCCGGCGTGGTCCGCAAGTTCTGGCTGCTCGACGGCATCCTGCGCGGCCTCGCCCTGGCGCGCATCGAAGCCGTCGAGTTCTCGAATGGCGACATCCATCGCCAGCACGTCCGCTGGTCGAACGGAGAGGTGTGGGTCAATCGCGGCACAACCGAGTGGACCGTTCAAGGCCACGTCCTCCCGCGGTACGGCTTTTTCGCCCGCGTCGCCGGCCGCGAAGCCGGCATCGAGAAGCGTGCAGGCCGCACCATCGAGTGGGCTTACGCGCCCGAATCGCTCTACCTGAACCCGCGCGGCGGCACCCTGCGCGTCGGGCCCCTCACCACCTCGGTGCCCCTCCGCGTGGAGCGCGGCTTCCGCGTCACCCTCGCGCCCGCATCCTCCTCCTCCGAACCCGTCTCCATCCCGCTGCTCTGAACCATTGTCACGGTCACCCCGCGTTGTATACTGCATCTGCGAAGACTACGGGAGGCACTGCTCATGTTCGACGAAATGAAACCGGAAGTACTCGTGGTGGGCGCGGGCCCGGTGGGCCTGTTCACCGCCCTTTCCCTGGCCCGCAAGAACGTCTCCGTGCGCATCATCGACACGGGCGTCTGGGCCTGCACGCACAGCTACGCGCTGGCGCTGCATCCGGAGACCCTGGCGCTGTTTGAGGAACTCGGGCTGAAGGACAAGGTGCTGAGGGATGCCTACCCAGTGCGCAAGGTCGCTTTCTACGACAAGGAGCAGCGCCGCGCCGAAGTGCCGGTGGGCGGCCCCGGCGCCTGCCTGGCCGTCCTGCGCCAGGACAACCTCGAAAACCTGCTGGAGACCGAGCTCGAAAACGCCGGCGTGAAGGTCGGCTGGCGTCACGAAGCCGCCTCCATCCAGGACGCCGGCGACCATGCCGCCGTCACTGTGCAGAAGTTCGAGAAGGAGTCGCGCGGCTACATCGTGGCCCACACCGAGTGGGTCGTGGCCAAGACCTTCGAACTGGAGCCCAGCTTCGTGGTGGGCGCCGATGGCTACAACTCGCGTGTGCGCCGCGCCCTCAACCCCGAGTTCCCCGCCGTCGCCCAGGCCCAATACTACGCCGTCTTCGAGTTCAAGACCGACTCCGACCTGAAGCACGAAGTGCGCGTTGTGCTGAACGACGGCACGGCCGACGTCCTGTGGCCGCTCGCCGGCGGCAACTGCCGCTGGAGCTTCGAGCTGCCCAACTTCGCCGACCCCGACACCGAAGTCCGCAACGAGAGCCTCCGCAAGGCCGGCTTCGGCGACTTTCCCAGCGAGCGCTCCAAGGACCGCGTGCAGATGTCGCGCGGCGAAAGCGCACCCGTGCTGGACGAAAACAACCTGCGCGCCCTGCTCGCCCATCGCGCCCCTTGGTTCCAGGGCTCCATTGAGAAGCTCGCCTGGCGCATCGTGGTGCGCTTCGAGCACCGCCTGGCCGCGCGCTACGGCGCCGGCCGCCTGTGGCTCGCCGGAGACTCCGCCCACCTCACCGGCCCCGCCGGCATCCACTCCATGAACCTCGGCCTGTTCGAAGGCCGCGACCTGGCATCATCCCTCGCCTCCGTTCTCCGCGGCGGCGCCGACCCGTCCACCCTTGCGGCCTACAACGACCGCTGGATGCCCGTCTGGCGCCAGCTCCACGGCCTCGAAAACGCCATCGAGCCCGCCGCCGGCGCCGACCCCTGGATCGCCGCCCACGCCGCCCGGATCGCCGCCTGCCTCCCCGCCCACGGCCCGGCACTCGCGGCGATGGCCGCCCCGCTCGGGCTGAGGTAGCCATTGAGGCGGGTCCGGCCCGGACTTGGCCCGCCCATCGTTCTTCCCCGCCGTTGCCCATTCCGTCCCTTTCCGGATATGATTCCCCTGAGTCTCATTCCGGAGGTGCGGATCTGAAACGCAGAACCTTCCTTTCCACCGCGGCCGTCGCCACCGCCGCCTGCAACAGCCGGCCCGCCGCTTACCGTTTCTTCACTCCCGGTGAAACCGCTACGCTCGGCGCTTGGGTGGACACCCTCATCCCCGCTGACCAGGACCCCGGCGCGCGCGAAGCCGGCGTCGTCAACTACATCGACCGCCACCTCATGAAGAAGTTCCGCAAGCACCAGCCCGCCTACCGCGCCGCGCTCGCCGCCCTGGACAGCATGTCGCGCGAAGCCGGCGCCAAGGACTTCGCCTCGCTGCCCGTCGAGACCCGCGCCTCGCTCCTCGCTGCCATGGAGGAAGGC
>DAHVTI010000576.1 GCA_027324255.1 Bryobacterales bacterium
GGAGAGGCGGGCGGAGCGGTGGTCGAGGAGGGCGGAGGCGGCGCGGGCGGGGGAGCCGCCGAAGAAGGTGTCGACGAGGTGGCGGAGGGCGGTGCGGCGGGCGCGGGCGACGTGCGCGACGGGGGAGTAGACGTAGCGCAGTTCCTCGGCCTCGTGGCGGACGTGGCCTTTGTCCTCGAGGGTGCGCAGGTGGGCGCGGACGGCGGAGTAGCTGGGGCGGTCGGGGATGTCGGTGTGGATTTCGGCGGCGGTGGCGCGGCCGCGGCGAAAGAGGATCTCCATGATCTGGCGCTCCCGGCGGCTGAGTTGGAGGGGCGGGCTGGGCGGCATGGAAGTTGTGCTACCTTTCTACCAGTCTGCTAGAAAACTAGCATCATATCGACGCTGAGTCAATAGACCCCGCGGCGGAAAGAAAGTTCCCGCGACGCGGGGAAGAGGGAGCGGGTATGTTGGAACAGTGGAAAGCGGGGTGAACAGGAGGCAGATGCTGGCGCTGCTGGCGGCGCGGTGGCGCCGCGGGCGGGCGCCGCTGGGCGGGACTTTCCTGCAGTTCTGGGCGGAGCACCTGAAGTGGGAGGCGGAGCGGTGGGAGCGGCTGTTCGGGTACCTGGCAGCGCTGCGGGCGAAGGAACTGGTGGTGCAGTGGAGCGGGTACGACGGCATCGACTACGGTCCGCTGGTGGAGAAGGTGCTGGAACTGGCGGAAGAGGGGGGGATGCGGGTGCGGGTGGGGCTGCGGCACGAGAGCGGGTGGTGGAAGGACGTGGAGGAATCGCCGTCGGCGGCGCTGAGGAGGTTGGAGGCGCGGGCGGCGGAGGTCGACAGGAGGTGGTGCGCGAGCGTGGGGAGGCGGAAGGCGTTTGCCGGGTGGTACCTGCCGGAAGAGATCGACGACGTGCATTGGCGCGGGAGGGAAGCGGGGGAAGGCCTGGGGGAGACGGTACGGGCGGTGAGGAGGAAGGTGGGGCGGCTGGCGGCGAGCGGCTTTGCGAGCGGGGCGGCGGCGCCCGGGGAACTGGCGGCGTTCTGGCGGGGGCTGGCGCGGCGGAGCGGGTTGGAGGAAGTTCTGTTCCAGGACGGCATCGGGGCGGGGAAGACGAGCCTGGAGACGTGGCCGGGCTATGCGGCGGCGCTCGCGCGGGGGCTGGGCAGGAGGTTCCGGGTGGTGGTGGAGACCTTCGAGGCGAGCCCGGGGCCGGGGGAGTTCCGGGCGGCGCCGGCGGGTGTGGAGCGGGTGTTGGAGCAGTGCCGGGTGGCGGCTAAGTACAGCCGGAAGGCGGCGCTGGCCTTCAGTATGCCGGAGTACTACACGCCGGAAGGCGGGGCGGTGGCGGCCGCGCGGTACCACGAGTATCTGAGCCGCATGGACCGCATTTAATCCATCCTTCCTTCAAGCCATCCTTAGCAGGCCCGATAAGGGGCATGAGACCCCTTCGCAACAGGCCGGGCTTCGTGCCGCAAGGGGCGTGCCGTGACGAGAAGGCATTTTGGAGAACAAGGAGAATCGACGGATGAAGGTGACGAATTGCGTGAAATGGGCCGTTCTGTTGGCGGTGGCGGCGATGATGTGCGTGACGGCTCAGGAAGTGCAGGCGATTTCTACGGCCACCGCGATGGCGCGGGTGGCGAAGAAGGTGTCGCCGGTCTATCCGCCGGCGGCGAAGCAGTTGAATCTGTCCGGGCAGCAGGATGTTTCCGTGGTGGTGGGGCCGTCGGGCGACGTGGAAGAGGCGAAGGTGCTGAAGGGGAACGCGGTGTTCAGCCAGGCGTCGCTGATTGCGGTGAGGCAGTGGAAGTTCACGCCGCTGGTGAAGGATGGGGCGCCGGCGAAGTTCTCGACGGTGATCGTGTTCAACTACCAGAGGTAGAGGGGCCACTTTCGCCAAGGTTACGGCGGCCAAGCCTCCTTCTCCGAGGGGGCTTGATCGCCGACAATAGCGGATAGCATGAAGAGCTACCGCAAGGAACTATGGTTTGAGGTGCCGGCGCGGCGAGGGTTCGTGAACATCACGCCGGAGGTGGAGGAGTGCCTGCGCGCGAGCGGCGTGCAGGAAGGCTTGTGTCTGGTAAACGCGATGCACATCACGGCGAGCGTGTTCATCAACGACGACGAGAGCGGGCTGCACCACGACTACGACGTATGGCTGGAGAAACTGGCGCCGCACGAGCCGGTGCGCGGCTACGAGCACAACCGCACGGGCGAGGACAACGCCGACGCGCACATGAAGCGGCAGATCATGGGCCGCGAGGTGGTGGTGGCGGTGACGCAGGGCCGGCTGGATTTCGGGCCGTGGGAGCAGATCTTTTACGGCGAATTCGACGGGCGGCGCCGGAAGCGCGCGCTGGTGAAGATTATCGGCGAGTAGCGGGCATTTTGCGGCCGTTCTGGAAGAGGGTGAGGCCGGTGACCTAGCCGGCGGCATCCTGCTGGAAGGTGATCTCGGCCTCGACCACTTTGAGGAAGAACGTGGTATCGGACTTGGGGAAGATGGGGACCTCGGGCTGGCCGGTGGCCTGGGTGACGAGCTGGCTGCCGTCGAGCCGGACGGCGAGGATGAAGTTGGGGGCGAGCTGGTATTCGCCGACATACTTGCGCAGGGTTTCGACGGGGACCTGGACCTCGGTCTGTTTGGTGGGGACGGCGACTTCCTTGCCGGCGGCGAGCTGGAGGAGATCCTGGGCGAGGCGGCCGGCCTGGGAGGGCAGCACGTTGGAGAGCGTGACGACGAGCAGGCCCTGGGCGGGGGCGCGCATGATCATGGTGGCGAAGCCATTGATGCCGCCGCCGTGGGAGATGACCTCCAGGCCGTTGCGGGTGACGACGTTCCAGCCGTAGGCGTAGTTGTTCTTCCCGGGGGTGAAGTAGCGCTTGTAGCTGGCCGGCGTGAGGAGCTTGCCGGCCGTCAGGGCGCGATCCCATTTCATCAGGTCGAGCGTGGTGGAGTAGAGCGCGCCGGCGGAGTAAGGGATGGTCATGTCGAGGAAGGCGGCGTTGCGCAGGGTGCTGCCGGAGTGCTCGTAGCCGGCGGCGCGGCGTACGAGGACCTCGGCGGGGTGGTCATAGCCGGTGTCGCGCATGGCGAGGGGATCGAGGATGCGGGCGCGGAGGAAGGCCTCGTAGCTTTGTCCGGAGGCCTTTTCGATGACGGCGCCGAGCAGGACGTAGCCGGAGTTGGAGTAGCTCATCTTCTCTCCGGGCGCGAAGTCGAGGGGCTTATCGCGGAAGCGGGCGATGGTGGCGGCGGGGGGCGAAGGCAGAGCCATGGTCTTTTGGTAGTCGGGGAAGCTGGTGAAGTTGGGGATGCCGGCGGAATGGGTCAGCAGGTGGTGGAGGGTGACGGGCTGCCAGGCGGCGGGGCAGGGGTCGATGAACCGGCAGAGCGGGTCGGACGTTTTGAGCTTGCCGTCCTGTTCGAGCAGGAGGACGACCATGGCGGTGAACTGCTTGGTGATGGAGCCGAGGCGGAAGCGGGTTTCGGGGGTGGCCGGGATGTTCCATTCGAAGTTGGCCATGCCGTAGCCCTGGCTGAGCAGGAGCTTGCCGTCCCTGGCGACGAGCACCGAACCGTTGAAGCGGCCCGCGTCGAAGTAGGACTGGGCCTGCTGCCGCAGGCGCTGGGGCGAGACCTGGGCGAATGCGGAGGCGGCGAGGAAGAGGAGCGCGAGGGTGCGAAGGAGCATAGAACCTCCCGTATTATCGCTACAATTGATAGAAGCGTAAGTAAATTCCAATGCAGAGCCTCCTGGACCGCCTGAAACAAGGCATTCAAAAGACCCGCTCCGGCTTCGTCAACAAGGTCGAAGACGTTCTCCTCGGCAAGAAGGAGATTGACGCCGACCTGCTGGAGGAACTGGAGTACACGCTGATCACCGCCGATGTCGGGGTGCGGACCGCTACCGAGATCCTGGAAAACATCCGGCAGAGGGTGGAGCGCCACCTGGTGAACGACCCGGGCGAGCTGCGGCAGTTGATCCGGGAGCAGTTGCTGGGCGTGCTGGAGGCGGGCGAGAAGCCGCTGGCGATGGCGTCCGAGCCGCCGACGGTGATCATGATGGTGGGCGTGAACGGATCGGGCAAGACGACGACGACGGGCAAGTTGGCGGCGCTGTTCCAGGGAGACGGGAAGAAAGTGCTGCTGTGCGCGGCGGACACGTTCCGGGCGGCGGCGATCGAGCAGTTGGAGGTGTGGGGGCAGCGGACGTCGACGGAGATCATCCGGCAGGGGCAGGGGGCGGATCCGAGCGCGGTGATCTTCGATGCGCTGCAGGCGGCGCGGTCGCGGAAGCTGGACGTGCTGCTGGTGGACACGGCCGGGCGGCTGCACACGAAGGCGAACCTGATGACGGAGCTGGAGAAGATGCGGCGGACGGCGGCGCACGTGGTGCCCGGGGCGCCGCACGAAGTGTGGCTGGTGCTGGACGCGACGACGGGCCAGAACGGTCTGGAGCAGGCGCGGAAGTTCACGGAGTCTGCTGGGGTGACGGGCCTGGTGCTGACGAAGCTGGACGGCACGGCGAAGGGCGGCATCGTGGTGGCGATCACCCGCGAACTGGGACTCCCCATTCGCTATATCGGCGTCGGCGAGCAGGTGGAAGACCTGCTGCCGTTCGAGCCTGAGAAGTTCATTTCCTCCCTTTTTGAAGCATGAGTAGCGAATACATCCGCGAAGCGCTGGAACTGGCCCGGCAGGGCGAAGGGCGGGTCTCGCCCAACCCGGCGGTGGGGGCCGTGGTGGTGAAAGACGGGCAGGTGGCAGGCCGCGGATTCCACACGTGGCAGGGCGTGAAGCACGCCGAGGTGCTGGCGCTGGAAGAGGCGGGCGAGGCGGCGCGCGGGGCGACGCTGTACGTCAGCCTGGAGCCGTGCTCGCACCAGGGCCGGACGGGGCCGTGCACGCAGGCGATCATCGACGCGGGCGTGGCGCGGGTGGTGGCGATCACGGAGGATCCGAACCCGGCGGTAGCCGGGCAGGGCTTCCAGCGGCTGCGGGCGGCGGGCGTCGAGGTGATGGTGGACGGCCGGTTGTCGGAAGAGGCGCTGGATTTGAACCGGGCCTTTTTCCACTTCATGCGGACGGGGCTGCCGCTGGTGACGCTGAAATCGGCGCTGACGCTGGACGGCAAGATTGCGGCGCCGGAGGACAATTCGGGGTGGATCACGTCGGAGCGGGCGCGGGCGCACGTGCAGCAGGTGCGGCACCGGCACGATGCGATTCTGACGGGCATCAACACGGTGATCTCGGACGATTGCCTGCTGACGGACCGCAGCGGGCAGGAGCGGTCGCGGCCGCTGCTGCGGATCGTGGTGGACTCGCTGCTGCGGCTGCCGCTGGATTCGAAGATGGTGGCGAGCTGCCAGAAGGACGTGCTGGCGGTGTGCACGTCGGTGGCGCCGGAGTGGCGGCGGGAGGCGCTGGCCGGCAAGGGGGTGGAAGTGCTGGTGACGGACGGGCCGGGCGGCAGGCCGGACCTGGCGAAGGTGGTGCGGGAGCTGGCGGCGCGGAAGTACCTGTCGCTGATGATCGAGGCGGGGAGCAAAGTGAACTGGGCGGCGCTGGAGAGCGGGGTGGTGGACCGCATCCTGTTTTACTACGCGCCGAAGATTCTGGGCGGCATGCAGTCGCTGCCGGTGGCGGGCGGCATCGGGCGTAGGCGGAGGGTGGACGCCATCCGCTTCCACGGTACGAAGGTGCAGACAATTCCGCCGGACGAGTTTGTAGTGGAAGCATGGCTGGACAAGGCCTGAGAATGTTCACGGGAATCATCGAGGAAGTGGGCGCGCTGGAAGCGGTGGAGCCGCGGGCGGCGGGGAGCAGGATGCGCATCGCGGCGCCGCTGGTGTGCGGCGATTTGCGGGAGGGCGACAGCGTTTCCGTGAACGGGGTGTGCCTGACGGCGGTGGACCTGCGGCCGGGGAGCTTCGGCGCGGACGTGAGTCCGGAGACGCTGAGGCGCTCGAGCCTGGCTGGGCTGCAGCGGGGCGCGGTGGTGAACCTGGAGCGGGCGCTGAAGGCTTCGTCGCGGCTGGGCGGGCACATTGTGCAGGGGCACGTGGACGCCATGGGCGAAGTGGTTTCCCTGGACCTGCTGGGAGACAAGAACTGGTGGCTGCGGCTGCGGATTCCGGCCGAGATCGAGCGCTACGTGGTGTACAAGGGATCGCTGGCGATCGACGGCATCAGCCTGACGGTGGCGGAGGCGGAGGGCGGCATGGTGGCGGTGACGATCATTCCGCACACCTACGAGCACACGAACCTGCGGACGCGGCGTGCGGGCGACAAGGTGAACCTGGAAGCCGATGTGCTGGCCAAGTACGTGGAGAAGATGCTGGGCTCGCTGGAGGTGAAGGGGCGGAAGCTGAGCGTAGAGGGGCTGCTGGAGCAGGGCTACTGAGGGTTACTCGTAGCGCAGGGCTTCGACGGGGTCGAGATTAGCGGCCTTGAGGGCGGGCCAGGTGCCGAAGAAGAGGCCGATGGAGACCGAGACGCCGAAGCCGAGGGAAATGGCCCAGCCGGGCACGATGGAGGGCAGGGCCGGCACGAGCTTTCCGATGAGCAGCGTGATGAGAACGCTGACGATGACGCCGAGCGCGCCGCCGAGGCCGGTGAGCGTGATGGCTTCCATGAGGAATTGGGCGACGATGTCGGACTTCCTGGCGCCGAGGGCCTTGCGCACGCCGATCTCCCTGGTCCTTTCCGTGACCGACACCAGCATGATGTTCATGACGCCGATGCCGCCGACGAGGAGGCCGAGGCTGGAGAGCGCGATGGAGACGATGACGACGACGCTGAGGATGCTGTCGAGGCGCTGGATGATCTGGTCGGCGGTGGTGAGGCCGAAGTCGTCGGCGGCGTCGGCGGGGGTTTTGCGGAGGCGGCGCAGGAGCTGGCGGATCTCCTCGTAGGCCTCGCCGCGCAGGCCGGGGCGGGCCTTGGAGACGAGGATGAGGCGGTCTTCGGTGGGGAAGCGCTGGCGGGCGGCGAGGTAGGGAATAATGACCTGGGTATCCTGGCCGTTCTGGCCGAAGAAGCCGCCCTTGGCTTCGGCGAAGACGCCCAGCACGAGGTATTCGGCGCCGGCGACGGTGATGGTGCGGCCGAGGGCGCGGCCATCGGGGAAGAGGGCTTCAGCGACGAGAGGGCCGATGACGCAGACGCGCACGGCGCGGCCGGCTTCCTCGGGGGTGAAGACGCGGCCGGCTTTCAACTCGCGGGGCTGGAGGAGGAAGGCGTTGCCGCTGAAGCCGGTGAGAGAGACGTTGTCGGTCTCGAAGCCGGGGACCTTGGCGGTGATCAGGCCGCTGGTTTCGGAGGAGACAAAAAGCTGGAGGCTGACGTCCTCGACGGCGCGGACACTCGACTTGATGTAGGCGGCGTACTCGGGCAGGATCGGTTTGCGCCTGAGTTCCTTGAGGGAGCCGGGGGCGCTGGGATCGCGGTCGAAGCGGTTGAGGAAGATGCTATCGGGACCGAACTCGGAGAAGAACGTGACGATGCCGGTGCGCAGGCCGCTGGTGAGGCTGCCGACGGTGACGACGGTGGTGATGCCGATGACGATGCCGAGGATGGTGAGGGCGCTGCGGAAGCGGTGGCTCCAGACGGCGTCGAGCGCCATGTTGACGTTTTCGCGGGCTTCGAGGCGGATCATGCTATTCGGCCCTCAGCGCTTCCACCGGATCCATGCGGGCGGCGCGGGAGGCCGGATACCAGCCTGACAGGACGCCGACGGTGCTGGAGACGAAGAGGGCGAGGCCGACATAGAGCGGGGTGACGGAGAGGCGCACGCCGGCGATGATGGAGGCGATTCTGGCGACGCCGGCGCCGATGGCGAGGCCGTTGAGGCCGCCGATGGCGGACATGAAGAGGGCCTCGAGCAGGAACTGGAGCATCAGGTCGCTACGCCGGGCGCCGAGCGATTTCCGGACGCCGATTTCGCGCGTCCGCTCGGTGACGGAGACGAGCATGATATTCATGATCACGATGCCGCCGACCACGAGCGAGATGCAGGTGATGGGGACGACGACGGCGCCGATGAGGCCCATGATGCGGCCGATGAATTCGCGGATGGTATCGGGGGTGACGGTGTCGAAGTTATCGGGCATGCCGGGGCGGGCCTTGAAGCGGTTGCGGAGGGCGATGCGGGTGAGGTCGAGGGCTTCGTCGAGCAGCAGGCCGGACTCGGGCCGGGCGCGGGCGAACAGGAGCATGGAGCGCTCGGGACCGTAGATGCGGTTGAAGACGGTGGCGGGGATGAAGGCCGAGTTGTCCTGCGACTGGCCGCCGGCGTTGCCGATCTTCTCCTGGACGCCGATGATGCGGAAGTCGTAGCCGGCGAGCTTGACGGTCTTGCCGAGGGGCGAGGCCTCGGGGAAGAAGTGCTGGCGCACCTGGTCGCCGATGACAGCCACCTGGACTTTGCCGCGCTCTTCCTGCCCGGTGAAGAAGCGGCCGTCGGTGAGGTTAACTTCGCGGATCTCGGCCATGCTGGCGGAGACGCCGATGATGGTGGTGGCTTCGAGCAGGCGGCCCTCATAGCGGACGTCTTCGGCGCGGAAGCGGTAAGGGCTGTACATGACGTCATGGCCGGTGGTCTGCCGGAGGTAGTCGTAGTCTTCCAGACGGATGGCGTGATTGTATTTGAGCCGATCGAGGCGTTCGCGGCGGGAGAGCCGGCCGCGCTGCAGAAGCTGGCCGATCTGGTAGCTGTCGCTGCCGAACACCTTGGAGGTGGTCTCCTCCGCGTAATTACCCAAGCCTTCGATGGCGGCGCCGACGATGACGACGCTGCTGACGCCGATGATGACGCCAAGCAAGGTGAGGAAGCTGCGGAGTTTGTGGGCGCGCAGCGAGGCCAGGGCCAGCGACGCTGCGGTTGAAACTGTGTACCAGGCGCGCATTCCGTTCAAAACTCTTAAGATGATTGGATTCCAGGCTCTTGGGAAAGATGCAGAAGAGGTTAGAATAGTACATTCGGAAGGTACGTGAATTGTCGCGTCGGCGAGAGCGCTGGCGGCGGGCGGCGGACGCGGCGGGATGAGCACCAGGCGCGTGGTTCCGGGCAGGCGCATGGAGGGGGCAGACAGCGACAGCGAGAGATAAGAGGAGAGGCTTGGACAGTCCCGATCGAGAAGACCGGCGATGGAGCGAAGCGGAGAGCCCCGAGCAGTTCCGCGTCTTCGAAGCGGAGGGGGGCGGCTGCCGGGTGGAGTTCGGACGGAAGATGCTGGAGTCGATCCGGTTCGAGTGCTCGCGGGCGATGAACGGGGTGGGCGGACTGGGCATCGGCGGCGTGCTTCTGGGCACGCAGGCGGGATCGTCCTATCGTGTTTTCGACTGGCGCGCGATCCCGTGCGATCATTCGCGCGGACCGGCATTCCTGATGTCGCGGCGCGACCTGGCGGGCGTGGCCTCGTTTCTGGAGGGTGTCCGCAGCGAGGCGGAAGCCAGGCAGTGGAAGATCATCGGCTGGTTCGCCTCCCACCCGGGCGGCGGACTGAGCCTGAGCGCGGAGGAGCGGGAGCTGCAATCGCGGTTCTTTCCGGCCAGCGGCATGGTTCTGGTAGTGCATCCGGACCGGATGGGGGATGCAGAGTGCGCGGTGTTTCAGGCCGCGGAGGAAGGCGCGGGTGTGAAGTTTCACGTCGAGCCGCTGCCGATCCAAAAACGGGAGCACGGAGAGCGGCGGGCGAGAGTCCACGCCGCGGCTGCAGTGGCGGCCTCGCCGGATGGGCGGGGGGGGCCGGGTGCGGGCCGGCCAACGCGAAGGAAGATCCGGCGGATCGGGTATGCCGCCGCGGCGGCGCTGTGCGGCGCGATCGGGCTGTGGATGTGGGCAGCCGGGAGGCCGGCGCCTCCGGTGTTGGCTGCGCTTCCGCCTGCGCCTCCCATCGAGATGCTCTCCTTGCACGCCGGGCCGCGCGGCGGGCGATTTGTGATCGAGTGGAACGGGCAGGCACAGGCGATCCGGTTTGCGTCCCAAGTGAGTTTGCTGATCCGCGACGGGGACCGGGAATCGGAGGTGCCGCTCTCCCGGCAGGACGCCGTGGCGGGGTTGCAGTTTTTCCGGCCGCAGAGCGGCCTGGTGCGGGTGACGCTGCGGCTGGAAGGCGCGCGGGGACAGCGGTTCGAAGAGGAGACGGAGTATCGGGCCGAGGCAGCGCCGGAGGCGGCCGCGGTGCCGCTGCAGGGCGAGGTGATCGCTCCGGCGGGAGCGGCGAATCCGGTTGCTCCCGCTTCGCCCGCCGTGGCGGCGACGCCCATTACAGGGCCCGGTGCGGAGGCAAAATCCGCGCCAGCCGGCGAGAGCAAAACGGTGCCGGCGGGGCGGGGCAGGAAGAAGCGTCCTGCGCGCAAGTCCAGGAGACATTAACGCCGCGGCCGGTCCGGCGCCCGGGCCCTATCGTTTGATGCCTGGCCGGGGATGGCTTGCGGAGTGTCGTATCATCGGGATTGAATTTGTGGGAATCCGGAGAGGTTAGAAGATCTATGAAGCTCTTGAGAATTCTGCCTGTGGCGCTTTCGCTGGCGGCGGCCGCGTGGGCTGGCGGCGTGGCCGGGAAGTGGAAGATGACGGCCAACGCGCCGGACGGCAACACGTACAACGTCGACCTGGTGGTGAAGGACGACGGCGGCAAGCTGGCCGGGTCGCTGGAGAGCGAGCGGGGCAGTATGCCTCTGCAGGAAGTGACGCTGAACAACGACGAGCTGACCTTCAAGCTGGTGATGGACACCGGGCCGATTCCCTTCAAGCTGAAGGTGGACGGCGACACGATGAAGGGCTCGCTCACTCTGCCCGACGGCGGCACGGGCTCGGTGACGGCCAACCGCGACGGCGCGGCGGAGCCGGCGGCGGCTGGCGCGGCGGTGTCCGCCACGGGAAAGTGGAAAGTCCAGTCGAAGGACGCCGAAGGCAACACGATGCGGGTGACCATCGAGCTGCAGCAGGATGGCGAGAAGCTGACGGGCCAGTTGACGACGGAAAACGGGGATGTGGCGCCCATCGCCGAAGGCAAGATCAGCGGCGCGGAGATCAGCTTCAAAATTCAGGCAGACGGTGAGTTCGTGGTGACGGGTACGGTGAGCGGCAATGAAGTGAAGGGCACATACACCACGCCGAACGGCTCCAAGGGCAGCTTTACGGGCACGAAGTAGACCGGGATGGCGGGGCGGCGCCTCAGCGCGCCGCCGCCATCTTTTCGACCTTCAGGATACCCGTCTTCTCGTACAGCACGCCGGTGACGCTGACCTTCCGCGCGGCGAACTTTTCCGGCGATTGCTGATCGCTGAGGACGTACATTTTCTTTCCCTCCACCAGCAGGGCGTACTTCCATTTCCCGCCGCCGCCCTTGACGCATTCCCTGACGCATTTGGCAGCCGGAGAGACGCCCATGTGCGAATGGTCGGCGCCGCACATGGTGTCGGTGACCACTCCGGTAAAGGTCCTGGCGGGGCCTTGCGCCTGGAGCGAGGCGGCGGCCAGCAGTGTAGCGAACATCAGTTTCATCGGTTGGACTCCTTGGAATCGGACAGAATGGCGAGCCCTTTCGGGCGGTTGAGGCGAAGCCAGAGCGCCTGGTAATTGTCAGGCGGCAGGCTTTGCCGCAGTTGGAAATCGAACGATCCGCCGCGCTCCAGAGTGGTGACGGTGAGCTGGAACGGGCCGGCGGTGGAGATGCTTTCGATGTCGGCATCGCGCCAGGTGCGGGACGCCCACGGGGAGGCGCTCTGGTAGACGACGCGATCCGGGAAGACAGCGAGGGTGCCTTCGGTGCCGCGCACGGCGGCGAGCCGCTTGACGGGCAACTGCCACAGCGGGTGGCCGGACATGTCGGCGAGGCGGACGACGAAGCGCTGGTCGAGATGGCCGCGCAGGAGCTGGTAGACGGGCGTCAGGTCGGGGCGGCCGTCGAGGTAGAAGTCGAAGGGCTGGTCCTTGCCGGCAAGCCACGGGCGGTCGCGGTAGCCGAGCAGGCGGACCATGCGTCCGTCGCCGATTTCGAGCTGCTGGATTTGGGTCCAGTTCCAGGTCCAGCGGTGCGGGGTCTTTTTGTTTCCGATCTGGGAGAACGACACGCCGTCGGTATCGATCTTCAGCATTCCGGCACAGCCGCCGCGCCAGTGGTCGTGGCGCGCGGGAAACTCGTAGGCGGCGCAGGCCGCGGGGACGAGCAATAAAACAATCAGGCCGAGAGTTGTTTTTTGAGTTCGAAGTTCCATTTCCAGACCTCGTAGATGGCGGGGTAGACCACCAGTTCGAGCACGAAGGAGGTGAAGATGCCGCCGATCATGGGGGCGGCGATTCTCTTCATGACGTCGGCGCCGGCGCCGGCGGACCACATGATGGGGACCAGGCCGAAGAACATGGTGGCCACGGTCATGAACTTGGGGCGGATGCGCTTCACCGCTCCGTGAAGGATGCACTCCTGCAGGGCGCCGAGGCTGGTTAGGCGGCCGGCTTTGCGGGCCTCGTCGTAAGCGATGTCGAGATATAGCAGCATGAAGACGCCGGTTTCGGCGTCCACGCCGAGCAGGGCGATGAGGCCGACCCACACGCCGATGCTCATGTTGTAGCCGAGCCACCAGAGCAGCCAGATGGCGCCCACGGCTGAGAAGGGCACGGCCAGGAGGATGATGGCGGTCTTGGCGAAGGAGCGGGTGTTGAGGTAGAGCAGGATGATGATGAGGAACAGGGTGAGCGGCAGGACGACTTTCAACTTTTCGCGCACGCGTTCCATCGCTTCGTACTGGCCGCTCCACTGGAGCGAGTAGCCGGTGGGGATTTTGAGGCGCTGTTGGAGCAGCGCCTTGCCTTCGTCCACGTAGCTGCCGATGTCGCGGCCGGCGACGTCCACGTAGACATAGCCGTTCAGCATTCCGTTCTCATCGCGGAGCATGCCGGGGCCGCTGGTCATTTTCACGTCCGCCAACTGGGAGAGTGGCACCTGGATGGTGCCCTCCATGACGGGTACGAGGACGCGCCTCAGGCTGGGAATGTCGCTGCGGAAATCGCGGAAGTAGCGGACGTTGACGGGGTAGCGCTCGCGGCCCTCGACGGTGGTGGTGACGTTGTCGCCGCCGATGGCGGACATGATGATCATCTGCGCGTCGTCGATGGAGAGGCCGTAACGGGCGAGTTCCTCGCGCTTCCAGCCGAAGTCGAGGAAGTAGCCGCCGCCGGTGCGTTCGGCGAAGACGCTCCGGGTGCCGGCCAGGGGTATGAGCAAGGCCTCGATTTCCGTGCCGATGCGCTCGATTTCGCGCAGGTCGGAGCCGTAGACCTTGATGCCGACGGGCGTGCGGATGCCGGTGGTGAGCATGTCGATGCGGGCCTTGATGGGCATGGTCCAGGCGTTGGAGACGCCGGGCAGGGAGAGGCGGGCGTTCATTTCGTCGACGAGTTTTTCGGTGGTGATGCCGGCGCGCCACTGGCTCCTGGGCTTGAGCAGGATGATGGTCTCGAACATGGACAGCGGGGCGGGATCGGTGGAGGTTTCGGCGCGCCCGGCCTTGCCGAAGACGCGGTCCACCTCGGGGAAGGTTTTGATGAGGCGGTCCTGCACCTGAAGGAGGCGCTCGGCTTCGGCGATGGAGAGGCCGGGCAGCGTGGTGGGCATATAAAGCAGGGCGCCTTCGTCGAGTGGGGGCATGAACTCGCTGCCGAGCCGCTGGTAGACGGGAAGCGTGAAAGCGACGAGGGCGAGGGCGCCGGCAATGACGAGGTACTTCCAGCGGAGCGCCAGAGCGCAGACGGG
>DAHVTI010000077.1 GCA_027324255.1 Bryobacterales bacterium
CCGGTGACGGCGCGGCGGCTGATCACCATCGTCTCGAAGGGCCACACGGCCCACCACGGCACCAGCGCGGCGAAGTGATCGTTCAGGCACACCACCCTCTGGCCATCCGCCAGTTCGTGCTCCAGGTAATCGCCCAGCAGCGTGCGGCCGCGCGCGCCGAAGTACTCTTCCTGCGCGGTCTGCTCCTTGGCCACTTCGTTCGGCACGGTGGAACTGGCCCAGATCTGGCAGTGCGGATGCGGGTTGGAGCAGCCCATCATCTCGCCGCGATTCTCGAAGATCTCGACGTAGCCGATGCCGGGCGTCGCGTTCAGCTCGACATACTGTTCCACCCACGTGTCCACAACAGCGCGCAGGTCGGCGCGCTCCATCTCGGCCATGGTCAGGTCGTGGCGGGGCGAGAAGCAGATGACGCGGCACAGCCCGGACACGGCTTCGGCGCGCAGCAGCGCATGCGGCTCGGCCCCGCCGGCGGGCGTGTCGGCCAGCAGCGCGGCGAAGTCGTTCTGGAAGACGAAGGTCTGCGTGTAGGCCGGATTCCTGTGGCCGCCGGCGCGTTCGTTGCCCGGGCACAGGTAGCACTTCGGGTCGTACCGCGGCCGCGCATCGGGCGGCAGCTTTTCCACCTGCCCCTGCCACGGGCGCTTGGTGCGGTGCGGAGAGACCAGCACCCATTCGCGGGTCAGGGGATTGTAGCGGCGGTGCGGATGTTCCGTGAGATCAAACATGGGCGGGCGCGGGGCTCCGTTTCATCGTATTCGATGCGGCGGCGGGACGGGGAAGGATGGCTCCGCGGCTGGCCGCCAAACCCTGTCTAATGGAGGGTGCGCAGGACCCGGCTTATGAAACTCAGGCACATCCTTCCCCTCTTCGCCTCGATGCTCGCCGCCCACGGGCAGAACGCCACCCAGGCCGGCCGCTTCGTCGTCGAGCACCCCACCCTCCTCAACCTCGGCTTCGAGTGGCCCATCAGCGGCGACGCCAACCGCAACGCCACCGTCACCGTGGACTTCCGCGCCGCCGGCGAAACCGCCTGGCGCCCTGCCCTGCCGCTGGTCCGCATCGGCGGCGAGCGCGTCTACCGCGACCGCGAGCATCTCGACTACACCGTGCCCGACGGCTTCGCCGGCAGCATCCTCAACCTCAAGCCCGGCACCGCATACGAGTGCCGCTTCGAGATGCAGGACCCCGACGGCGTCACTGGCGAGGCTCGGCACACCGTCAGGGTGAAGACCCGCGGCGAGCCCATGCCCTACCCCGCCGGCCGCACGCTCCACGTCTATCCGCCCGACTACAAAGGCGACCGCCTCCAACCCGCCTTCGACAGCCTGCTGGAGGCCTACTACGGAGCCGGCCTCGGCGACTGGAGCGTCGTCTGGGAGCGCCGCGCCCAGCCCGGCGACACCATCGTCCTGCACGCCGGCCTCTACAAGCCGGACCGCACGAACTACGTGGACCCCATGGTGACGCCCTTCGACGGCCTCATGTCGCTCACCCTGAAAGGCACCCCCGAAAAGCCGATCACCATCAAATCAGCCGGCGACGGCGAAGTGATCCTCGACGGCGGCGGCAACCACCAGTTGTTCGACGTCATGGCCTCCGCCTGGCACATCTTCGATGGGCTCACCTTCCGCAATACCGACGTCGCCATCCTCGCCGGCCGCAAAGAGGAGATCGGCGCCGTCGGGCTCGCCGTGAAGAACTGCCGCTTTGAAGGCGTCGGCTTCGCCGTCTGGACCGAATACGCCGGCTCCAGCGACTTCTACATCGCCGACAATCTCATCCTCGGCCGCGACGACCGCTTCCGCTTGATCGGCTGGACCGGCCCCCGCTGGGCCAGCGCCGGCCCCTACGGCTCGCACCTCCTCACCAGCTACTACGCCATCAAGGTCTACGGCCCCGGCCACGTCATCGCCCGCAACGCCATCGCCTACTTCCACGACGCCATCGGCATCTCCACCTACGGCACGCCGGAAAAGGATCCCGAACGCCGCGCCTCCTCCATCGACATCTACGGCAACGACATCCACATGTCCAACGACGACTTCGTCGAGACCGACGGCGGCGTGCACAACGTCCGCGTCTTTGAAAACCGCGGCGTCAACGCGGCGCAGGGCGGCTACAGCTCCCAGCCCGTCTTCGGCGGGCCCATCTACTTCTACCGCAACCTGCTCTACCACGTGCCGGGCGGCGTGGCCTTCAAGTTCTCCGCCAAGCCCGCCGGCCTCTTCGTCTACCACAACACGATCATCGGCGAGCAGACCGTGGGCGACCCCTACTCGAACGCCCATTGGCGTAACAACCTCTTCCTCGGCCGCGACACCCCCGGCCGCGGCATCATGACCTGGGCCAACGCCACCTCCGCCTACAGCACGGACTACAACGGCTATCGCCCCAACGCGGGTGTCGCCGCGCAATTTCGCTGGCTCGCTCCCACGCCCGGCCACACCGCCTACACCCCCGCCAAGGAAGCCTGGCGCACCTTCGCCACGCTGGCCGAATTCCGCGCCGCCACCGGCCAGGAGGCGCACGGCATCGAAGTGGACTTCAACATCTTTGAAAAGCTCGCGCCGCCGAACCCCGCCCTGCGCCACGCCGTCTATCACGCCATGGATCTCGACTTCCGCCTGAAGGCCGGCGGCAAGGCCGTCGACGCAGGCCAGCGCATCCCCACCGTCAACGACGGCTTCACCGGCCAGGCGCCCGACCTCGGCGCGCTGGAACTCGGCGCACCCGAGCCGAAGTACGGCCCCCGCTGGCTCACCTGGCAGCCCTTCTATCGCTAACGGCGGGCCGCAAAGACCCGGACTGTTACACTGATCCACATGCTCAGCCGGCTGTTGGTGCTGGCCGCCGCCCTCCTGTTTTCCACGGGCGGGGCCGCGATCAAGGGAACCGCCCTCAGCGCCTGGCAGACCGGCGGGTTGCGCAGCGCGGTGGCCGCGGCGGCGCTGCTCCTGCTGCTGCCGGAGGCGCGGCGCGGGTGGAACTGGCGCGTCTGGCCCGTGGGCCTCGCCTACGCCCTCACTCTCGTTTCGTTCGTGCAGGCCAACAAGCTCACCACCTCCGCCAACGCCATCTTTCTGCAGTCCACCGCGCCGGTCTATCTTCTGGTGCTCGGCCCGCTGGTGCTGCACGAGAAGCTGAAGCGCCGCGACCTCCTCCTCGCCCTCGCCCTGGCCGGCGGCATGGCCCTCTTTTTCGCCGGCGTCGAAAAGCCCGCCGCCACGGCGCCCAACCCCGCCGCGGGCAACCTCTGGGCCGTGGCCTCCGGCGCCGCCTACGCCCTCACCCTCACCGGCCTGCGCTGGCAGGCGCACCACTCGGGCCACTCCAGCGCCGCCCTCGCCACCGTCACGGCCGGCAACCTCATCGCCTTCGCGCTCTGCGCCCCCGGCATGTGGCCCATGGCCTCCGTCCGCGCCTTCGACGCCCTGGTCCTGCTCTATCTCGGCGTCTTCCAGATCGCGCTCGCCTACGTTTGCCTGACGCGCGGCATGCGCCACGTCCCCGCGTTCGAAGCCTCCACGCTGCTGCTCCTGGAGCCCGCCTGCAACCCGGTCTGGACCTGGATCTTCCACGGCGAGCAGCCCAGCGGGCCGTCCCTCGCCGGCGGCGCCGTCATCCTCGCCGCGACGGCCGCCAAGATGCTCTCCGAGCGCCGCCCGTCTACTCCAGGCCCATCTGCGACAACCGGTAGCGCAGCGCATTCCGCGTAAGCCCCAGCAGCCGCGCCGCCTGGCTCTTGTTGCCCCCGGCGCGGCGCAGCGCTTCGCGGATCAGACTCTGCTCGTGCTCCTCCAGCGAGACGCCCTCGGCCAGGAAGCCGTTCGCCGCCGCCGCGCCGTTGGAGAGCGACCGCTTCGGCGCGTGATCCAGCCGGATGTCTTCCGGCCGCAGCGTGTCGCCGGAGGCATACAGCAGGCTGCGCTCGATGGCGTTCTCCAGTTCGCGCACGTTGCCCGGCCAGTTGTATTCCACCAGCCGCGCGCGCGCCGCTTCGGAAATGCTCCCCACCGCGGATCCCGTCTCGGCCGCGAACTTCCGCAGGAACTGCTCGGCCAGCGCCGGAATGTCCTCGGCCCGCTCGCGCAGCGGTGGAATGGTGAGCGGGAAGACATTCAGCCGGTAGTAAAGGTCTTCGCGGAAGTTGCCCTCTTCCAGCGCCCGCCGCAGGTCCACGTTGGTCGCGGCAATCACGCGCACGTCGATGTGCTTCGTCTTGTTGCTGCCCAGCCGCTCGAACTCCCGCTCCTGCAGCACGCGCAGCAGCTTCACCTGCACCGCCGGCGGCACGTCGCCGATCTCGTCCAGGAACACGGTGCCGTTGTCGGCCTGCTCGAACTTGCCCGGCTTGGCCGCCGCGGCGCCCGTGAAGGCGCCCTTCTCGTAGCCGAACAGCTCGCTCTCCATCAGGTTCTCGGGAATGGCCGTGCAGTTGATCTTCACGAACGGCTGCGCCGCCCGCGGCGAATGGTGGTGGATGGCGCGCGCAATCAGATCCTTGCCCGTGCCGCTCTCGCCGCACAGCAGCACCGTGGTGCGCGTCGGAGCCACCCGCATCACCGCCCCCAGAATCTCCTGCATCTTCGGCCCCGTCCCGATGATGTTGCCGATGCGATACCGCCGCCCCAGTTCGTCCTTCAGCCGGACGTTCTCTTCCCGCAGCGTCTGCATCTCCAGCGCCTTCCGCACCACCGCCATCAGGTGGTCCAGCGAGAAGGGCTTGGGCAGAAAATCGGCTGCGCCGAGCTTCATCGCCTCCACGGCGATCTCCACCGTGCCGAACGCCGTCATGACGATCACCGGCACGCGCCCGTTTTGCCGCTGCAGGGCCTCCAGCAGGGCCATCCCGTCCATGCCGGGCAGGCGCAGGTCGGTGATCACCAGGTTGACGCCCGGCGCCAGGCGCAACCCCTCTTCGGCCGAGCCCGCCGACAGCACTTCATAGCCGCAGGACTCGAGTTGAAGGGTAACTACCCGGCGCAGCTTGTCTTCGTCCTCGACGACGAGGATGCGCGTCTTCATGGCCGTCTTCATGATCGCTCACTCCGCCGCGCCATGGGCGCCGGCGGCCTGACAATCATGAGACGTATGGCGGCGAAGATGCGGTTGCGAAGGAAACGGCTCCTACCAGACCGGAGCCGGACGGCCGATGGTCTCCGGCTCGGGGAACCAGCAGTAGCCAAGACGGACAATCGTCTTGATCGCGGCGGCGTCGCGTCCCAGTTTGCGGCGCAGCCGTTGTACGTGCACATCCACGGTGCGCGTCCGCGCACCCTCCGAATACTGCCAGACGGTCGTCAAAAGGGTTTCGCGACTAATGC
Source organism: Bryobacterales bacterium (assembly GCA_027324255.1). Lineage (GTDB taxonomy): Bacteria > Acidobacteriota > Terriglobia > Bryobacterales > Bryobacteraceae > Paludibaculum. The sequence goes on from DAHVTI010000077.1 coordinate 5,328, forward strand.
ACCGGCCCGGATTCTGCATCAGAACATTGAGGAGTTCCCGTTCTTTGCGGGTCAGCCGGGTGCTTTCGGGGGCAGGTTGGGGCGCCGCGGCGGCAAAAGCCTTCGCGCCGCTCGTCAGGGGATTCACTGTGGCAAGCGTACTCATTGTCAGTCGGCTCCTCCAGAGAGTCGTTTGACGGACACCACTTAAGGCGTGCATTGGCCTCTATACCGCGTGTGCCCTATGCACCGTTAGACGAATCAGTGGGGGAATTGTTCGAAGAAAATGTCGTCCGCCCGCGAAAGAAACGGGCAGGGGGGCCCAAGTTTACATACATGGATAGTGGCCCGCGGCGTGCTTAGAGATGAACCCGCTTACTGTGCGCCCGCCCCGCCGGCAATGTCACCAGGCCGCCAGCGGCGTCAGCGCCCCGCCGGCAAGGTCACCAGAAACGTAGAGCCCCGCCCCAACTCGCTTTCCACCCGGATGCCCCCCCCGTGCTCGTCCACAATCTTGGCGCAGATCGCCAGCCCCAGCCCCACCCCACCCGGCTTCGTCGTGAAGAACGGGTTGAAGATCTGCTCCAGGTCCTCCGTCCGGATGCCCGCCCCCCGGTCCAGCACCGCCACCTCCACCACGCCCCCGGCGTGCCTCGTCTTGATGGTCACGGTCCCGTCCTCGGGCGAGGCCTGCAGCGCGTTCTGCACCAAGTTGAAAAAGACCCGCTCCAGCAGCTCGGCGTCGCCGCTGATCAACGGCAGCGCCGGGTCATAATTCTTATGCAGCGGCGGCGGCGCGCCCGGGCTCTGGCGGCTGAGATACTCCACCGCCCGGTCCAGCAGGGCGTTCACGTCCACCGGCGCCATGCGCAGTTGCACCGGGCGCGCGAAGTCCAGAAAGCGCGTGATCAGCGAGTTCGTCCGGTCCACCTCGCTGGCAATGTAGCCCGCCATCTCCCGCGGAATCTCCTCCGCCGGGTCGATCCTCTTCAGCAGGATCTCGGCCGAGGCTTTCATCGTCCCCAGCGGGTTCCGCAGCTCGTGCGCCAGGCCCGCCGTCAACTGCCCCAGCGCCGCCAGCCGCTCGCTCCGCCGCATCCCCGCTTCCGCCTCCAGCAGCCGGCGGTTCGCCTCCGCCAGCTCGTCGGCCGCCGCCTGCGCGCGCTGCGCCGCGCTGCGGTTCGATTCCGCCAGCCCGTACGTCAGGTAGGAGACCACCGGCAGGAAAATCACCCGCAGGCTCAGCTCGCGCAGGTACAGCCCCTCCAGCGTGTAGCCCAGCACGTTGGCCACCGGGATGAACGCCAGGTAGGCCAGGCAGGCCAGCGCGCTGTACAGCGCCGTTCCACCCGCCCCCAGCGTCGTCGCCGCCGACACCGCCGGCAGCAGCAGAATCAGGTAGTAGCTGGATGCGATGCCCCCCGTCACGCCGATCAGCAGGAACCCCAGCAGCAGCTTTAAGGAGATCACCGTCAGGTTGCCGCGCCGCGTGTTCAGCGCCCGGATGCGCGGCGCCGCCACCTGCACCACCGCCAGCAGCCCCAGCACCTCGATCTCCGCCGTCCCCCGCGTCGGGCTCACCCACGCCAGCGCCGAAAACAGCAGAAGCCACACCAGGTCCTGCGTGCGGGGCAGCAGGCGCCGCATGGCCAGGCTCAAACGCGGTGCCAAGCCGCCATCATACCCCGAAGCCCCGCCGCCCGGCCCTGGCAATCCGGCGATTCGTCCGATGTGGCACAATAGAGGCGTCTCGCGAGTGAGTCCATGAATTCTGTCGATTCCCCCAATCACCTGGAAGCCCCTGCTGCCGCCGAAGCCGTTCCGGCTCCGAACGAAGAATCTTCGTTCGGGGACGTCTTGCGGCAGTTCGAAGCGGAGCACCAGAGCGCGGAGGGCGCCGATGCGGCCCTCGAAGGCACTGTCGTCTCGGTGTCCGATGAGGCCATCGTCGTCGATGTCGGCCGCAAGATGGAGGGGATCCTCAAGCCCGATACCCCCGGCCTGCCCGCCGGTCTCGCCCCCGGCGCCGTCCTGATGGTCAACATCAGCGGCCGCACCGACGACGGCTACTACACCCTTTCCACCATCCACGTCAAGCAGCCCAGGGACTTCACCGGCCTCCAGTCCGCCTTCGACGGCAAGCACGCCATCATGGGCGTCGTCACCGAGCTCGTCAAGGGCGGCCTCCGCGTGCAGGTGGCCGATGGCGTCCACGCCTTCCTCCCCGCCTCCCGCAGCGGCATCCGCGAAATGAACGACCTGCCCAAGCTCCTCGGCCAGCAGATCGAGTGCCGCATCACCAAGCTCGACGTCTCCGACGAGGACCGCCCCGACGTCGTCGTCGACCGCCGCGGCGTCCTCGAGGAACAGTCCGCCGCCGCCAAGCAGGCCGCCTTCGACACCCTCGGCGAAGGCCAGGTCGTCCAGGGCCGCGTCCGCAGCCTCACCGATTTCGGCGCCTTCGTCGAAATCGCCCAGGGCATCGACGGCCTCCTCCACGTCACTGACATGAGCTGGCAGCGCGTCGACAAGCCCTCCAGCCTCCTCTCCCCCGGCCAGAGCATCCAGGTCAAAATCCTCAAGCTCAACCGCGAGAGCCGCAAAATATCCCTCGGCCTCAAACAGCTCACCCCAGACCCCTGGACCGAAGCCGTCGCCACCATCAAGCAGGGCGACCGCGTCCGCGGCAAGGTCGTCCGCCTCGCCGACTTCGGCGCCTTCATCGAAATCGCCCCCGGCGTCGACGGCCTCATCCACCTCTCCGAAATGAGCTGGACCCGGCGCGTCCGCAAGGCCGCCGACGTCCTGCAGCTCAACGATATCGTCGAAGCCGTCGTTCTCGAGGTCAAGGCCGCCGACAAGCGCATCTCCCTCGGCCTCAAGCAGGCCCTCGGCAACCCCTGGGATACCGTCGAAACCCGCTTCGCCCCCGGCACCGTCGTCGAAGCCCCCGTCACCAGCCTCGCCCAGTTCGGAGCCTTCGTCGACCTCGGCGACGGCGTCGAAGGCATGATCCACGTCGGCGACATCACCCGCGAAACCCGCATCCAGCACCCCAAGGACAAGCTCTCCGCCGGCCAGGTCGTCAAGGCCCAGGTCCTCGAGGTGGATAAGGATAAGCGCCGCATCCGGCTCGGCATGAAACAGCTCGAGCCCACCACCGCCGACCTCTTCATCGCCGAGCACCAGGTCGGCGAACTCCTCACCGGCCGCGTCGTCGAAGCCCACGGCGCCAGCGCCAAAATCGAAATCGGCGAAGGCGTCCACGCCCGCTGCAAGACCCGCGAGGAGTCCGAATCCGCTCAGGGCGCCTCCGCCGGCGCCTCCGACGTCGACGACCTCGCCGCCATGCTCGCCTCCCGCTGGAAGGGCGTCGGCTCCTCTGCCTCCGGCAGCGGCAAGGAAGGCCTCCGCGCCGGTCAGATCCGCCGCTTCAAAATCACCGCCATGGACACCGAGCACCGCCGCATCGACGTCGAGCTCGCCGAATAGCGGAACTTCGCGGTACCTTTTCGCGTCTTCCTCGTCTGAACTCCTTGGGTGAGATGTCTCCCCCAAAGAGGATATGGTGAAAAGTGGAGCTACTCTGGCAATCTCCGGCCAACCCAGCCGCGCCGCCAGAACGACCTTGGCCATGGATGAGGCCGCACTGATCCGCGCCGCGCAAGCAGGCGACCAGGACGCCTTCGAGCGTCTGGTCCGGGATTACGACCAAAGTGTCCTCCGCCTGGCGATGAACTTGCTCCGGTCCCCCGAAGACGCCCACGACGTCTACCAGGAAGCCTTCCTGCGCGTCTTCCGCAACCTGCCCAACTTCCGCTTCGACTGCAACTTCAACACCTGGCTCTACCGCATCGTCACCAACCTTTGCCTCGACCACCTGCGGAAGAAGAAGGTGCGCAAGACCGAGTCCGCCGTGGTCGAAACCGAGGACGGCCCGCTCGATCGCCTCGACGCTGTCGCCGAAGAGCGCGCTTCCAGCGACCCGCAGCGCGCCCTGCTCAGCACCGAGATCCGCGGCCGCATCCAGGAAGTGCTCGCCGGCATGACCGCCCGCGAGCGCATGGTCTTCGAGATGCGCCACTTTCACGGCATGCGCCTGCGCGCCATCGGCGAAAGCCTCGGCACCACCGAAGAGGCCGCTAAAAACTGCCTCTTCCGAGCCACTCAGAAAATGCGCTCCGCGCTGGGAGAATTCGTATGAACTGCGATACCGCCAGGCAGCAACTGGTCCTGTTCCTCTACGCAGAGCTCTCCTTCGAGGAAGAAGAGCTGCTTGAACAGCACCTCGACGCTTGCGCCGGCTGCCGGGCCGAGCGCGCGCGCCTCGATAAGATGGGCGCACTGCTCGACGCCGCCGAGCCCGAAGTCCCCGCCGGACTCCTCGCCCGCTGCCGCCGCGACCTCGCCTCCGCCCTCGTCCAGGAGCGCCGCCGCCAATCCCCCGCCGCCCTCCTGCGCGGCTTCTGGAGCAAGTGGGTGGTGAGCCCCCCACTGTGGATGCGCCCCGTCGGCGCCGTCGCCATGCTCGCCATCGGCTTCTTCGGCGCCCGCTTCGTCCCCGCCCACTCCCCCGCGCTCGCCCAGATGGGCGTCCCCCAGGATCCGCCCCCCGTCATCAGCAAGGTGCGCCTCGTGAACCCCGATTCGACCGGACAGGTGCGCGTGCAGTACGACGAGGTCCGCCAGCGCGAGCTCCGCGGCCACCTCGACGACGACCGCATCCGCCGCCTCCTGCTCGCCGCCGCCGCTGACCCCGCCGACCCCGGCCTGCGCGTCGATTCCATCGACATCCTCAAGAACCAGACCTCCGATAACGAAGTCCGCCGCGCCCTCCTCAACGCCCTCCGCGCCGACACCAACTCCGGCGTCCGTCTGAAGGCCCTCGACGCTCTCCGCCCTTACGCCAGCGACCCCGAAACCCGCCAGGTCCTCGCCCAGGTCCTCCTCACCGACGACAACCCCGGCGTGCGCACCCAGGCCATCGACCTCCTCGTGCAGAGCAAGGAACCCGACGTCGTCGGCGTCCTGCAGCAGCTCCTGCGCCAGGAAGATAACAGCTACGTCCGCAGCCGCAGCCAGAAGGCCCTCAACGACATGAAGGCGTCCGTCGGCACGTTCTAATCATGAAACGCTCCCTCCCAGTCCTGCTTGCCTTGGCGGTCGCCGCGCAGGGCGGGCAGAGCTGGCGCCAGGAAGGCTCCAACTGGGTGTATGTCGAGGATGGCTCCGCCTGCCAGAACCCCGTTCGCGTCAAGGTCGTGGCCGATGTCCGCCTCTCCGCCGAAGCCGGACCCTCCTCCGGCCTCAGCTACGCCTGGACTCTGCGCGGCCCCGCCGCCGGCCGCCAGGAGGCCCAGCGCCGCCTCCAGGCCGCGGACGTCAAAGCCGTTCAGCGCGGCGAGTGGTGCGTGCTGACCGCCCTCGCCCACCGGTCGATGCTCCATGACGGCGGCGCGCCCGCCGGAGAACTCCGCGTCACCCTCCCGGCCGGCGTCAAGGAGTGCCGGCTGGAAACGAGCTCCGGCAGCCTGCGCGCCAAGGGTCTCAGCGGGGAAATCTACGCCGCCACCGGCGCCGGCAGCATCGAGCTGCATGGCCTCTCCGGCAATGTCACCGCCCGCACCGGCGGCGGCCTCATCACCGCCGGCCGCGTCGACGGCTCCCTGCGCTGCCTCTCCGGCGGCGGCAACATCAAGGTGGACCGCGTGGCCCGCGAGGCGGTCCTCGAGTCGGCCGGCGGGGAGATCTATGTCGGCGACGCCGGCGGCCGCCTGCGCCTGTCCACCGCCGGCAACATCCGCGTCGACAACGCCGCCGCCGACGTCTTCGCCTTCACCCGCGGCGGCCTCATCGACGTCGCCCGCGCCGGCGGCACCGTCACCGCCGAAAACGGCAGCGGCGGCATCCAGATCGGTGCGGCCCGCGGCGTCCGCTGCGAATCCGGCCGCGGCACCATCCGCCTCTCCGGTGTCAGCGGCAGCGTGCGCGCCACCACCGCCTACGGCCAGGTCATCGTCTCCCTCAGCGCCGCGCAACATCTGGAAAACTCCATCCTCGCCACCGGCCGGGGTGACATTACCGTCTCTGTTCCGTCCAATCTCGCAGTGACGGTCAAAGCGCTCAACGAGACGGCCCGCTGGGCCGGGCAGGTGGTTTCGGAGTTCTCCGAGATCCAGGCCCGCTCCCAGGACGTCGGCGCTGGCCTGCCGGTGGTCGCCTACGGTTCTCTGAACGGCGGCGGCCCCGTGCTCATGCTCAGCACCACCCACGGGTCCATCTATCTGAAGCGCCTGCGCTGACCGGGAGAGCGGCTCCGGCGCGCCGCAAACCTGGCATCGCCCGCACTGCCGCGCACGCGCGGCACACCCGGCCCGAGGGCCGGCAGTTAGAAGGGAAGTAAGGAAATGAAATTCGGAAACCATCGAGCAATGCAAACGCTTCGCGCCGCCGCCCTCCTCCTGGCGCCGGGCATCCTGGCCGCCCAGGCGCCACCCGAGCCGCCCGTTCCCCCCGCTCCGCCCGAGCCGATGAAGGTGCTCGCCCTCAGCGGCGGCACCTTCCTCGGCGTCGGCGTCCGGGAGGTCGACGCCGAGCGCAGCAAGACGCTCAATCTCAAAGAGGAATACGGCGTGGAAGTCACCATGGTCGAACCCGACAGCCCCGCCGCCAAGGCCGGCCTCAAGGTCAATGATGTGGTGCTCGAATACAACGGCCAGCGCGTCGAAGGCACCCAGCAGTTCGTCCGCCTCGTCCGCGAAACCCCCTCCGGCCGCACCGTCAGGCTCCTCGTTAGCCGCGGCGGCGCCACCCAGACCGTCGCCGCCACCCTGGCCACCCGGAAAGCCAAGACCTTCGCCTATGGCGCCCCCATGGAGGGCTTCAAATTCGAAATGCCTCGCATGGAAATGACCATGCCCGACATTCCCAAGGCCATGATGTCCTGGCGCAGCTCCACCCTCGGCGTCGAAGCCGAATCCCTCGGCGATTCCCAACTCGCCTCCTACTTCGGCGTGAAGGAGGGCGTGCTGGTCCGCTCCGTCCTCAAAGGCTCCGCCGCCGAGAAGTCCGGCATCAAGGCCGGCGACGTCCTCCTCAAGGTGGACGATTCCAAGGTCACCTCCCCCCGCGACGTCACCGGCGCCATGCGCTCGGCCCGCTCCGCCTCCAAAAAGTCCATCGCCGTCGTCCTCATGCGCGACAGGAAAGAGACCTCCCTCAACGTCGCTCTCGACGACGACAAGTCCGACTCCGGGCCTACCCCCCGCTCCAAACGGGTCACCGTCCGCCAGATGAATCTCTGAACACACACCTCCTCAACTGCTGTTGGCGCCGCGCCGGGCTACCGCTCCCGCGGCGCCTTTTTTTACATCTGGCTGCTCACCGCCCGGTGCACCTTCAACAGCAGTTCCACCTCGTGGCGCGGCACGTGCGGCGTCGCCGCCATACCCGCGGGTGCCTCCCCGCGCCGGCCTACCCCTCCCGCGGCGCCCTTTCGGCTATAGCTGGCTGATCACCGCCCGGTGCACCTTCAACAGCAGCTCCACCTCGTGGCGCGGCAGGTGCAGCGTCGCCGCAATGTGCTCGGCGCTCTCCCCGCGCCGGAACAGGCGCAACACCTGGCTGCGCTTGTTGATGTTCATGGATTCCATCGGAACTGCCGCCGCCGGCGCCACCGGCGCCGGCGCCTCCCTTTCGGCAAGGGAGGCCTGCAGCTTGGCCAGCGAACGCTGGAAGGAACTCAGGCTCTGCTGGAAGGCATCGCGGTCGGCCTGCGCGCGGCGGCGCAGAGCTGCGTTGTCCCTCTTCAGCGAGAGGAACAGCAGCAGGCATGCCAGCATCGTGACTGCGGAGAAACCGCACAGGAGAAGGGTTTGCGCTTGTGGGCTCATGCGAGCTACCCCTCGTCTAACGGCCTTCCCGCCGCACTTCTTTAGGCCCGCGCGGACAAAAAGCGCAGCCCCGCTATTTCGGTCTCTTCATCCGCTGCCGCGGCGCCGCCTCCGTCAGCGTCTCCGCCTCCCCCCCGGCAGCGTCTGCCCCGGCAGCATCACGCTCAGCGGCAGGACCCCCCATCTCATGGCATGAAGTACCCCGCTCTCGCCCTCACTTCCGCCTTCGGATACCGCCGCCGCGCCTCTCCCGCCAGCTCCACGCTCAGCCTCCGGTACGTCCCCGCCGC
>DAHVTI010000588.1 GCA_027324255.1 Bryobacterales bacterium
AACTGGAGGCGCTGTGGCGCGCCGTGGAGTTTATGACGCGCCGTGTGGACGACGATGCCCGAGTCCGCATCTGCCTCGTCGACGTCACCTTCGACGAACTCGCCGCCGACCTCGCCTCCGCCGCCCCCACCCTGCCCAAGCTGCTGGCCGCGCACGGCCCGTGGGGTGTGCTGGCCGGCGCCTACACGTTCCATCCGTCCGCCGCGCAGTTGCAGGTGCTGGCCGCGACCGGCACGCTGGCGGCCTCACTCGGTGTCTCGTTCCTGGCGGCGGCCGCGCCTCAGATGATCGGCTGCAACTCAGCCGGTCCGCTGCCCGAGCCCGAAGACTGGCGGGATGGCGGTGAAGCCTGGGGCGGGTTCCGCGGCACTGCGGCTGCGCGCCACGTCGGCCTGGCGCTGCCGCGCTTCCTGCTCCGCCATCCCTACGGCGCCAAGACCGGCAAGTGCGAGACACTGCCCTTCGAGGAGATGGGCGCCGAACACGACCACGAAAGCCTGCTGTGGGGCAATTCCGCGCTGCTCTGCGCCAGCCTGCTGGCCGAGGCCTTCGAGGACGAAGGCTGGGACCTGCGGCCCGACAAGCACTGCAACGTGAGCCGGCTGCCCGTCTACATCTACAGGCAGGACGGGGATGCGGTGGCGCAGCCCTGCGCCGAGAGCCTCATGACGGAACGCGCGGCCAAGCAGATTCTCGACCGCGGCATCATGGCGGTGGCCAGCCTCAAGGAGTCGGACGAAGTCCGTCTCGTGCGGTTCCAGTCCGCGGCCCGGCCGTCCGCGCCTTTGCCGGGCCCCTGGCAATAGGCGCCGGCCCCGATCAAGCGAGCGTGCTGCCGTCCCAGTTGTGCTGCGGATCCGGGTAGAAGGCGAGCGTCCGACCCGCAGCCGCGCTGCCCATGACCAGCCATCCGCCCGGCACTTTGGCGCGGAAGATGGAATTCAGGCTGGTGCGGACTTCCTGCCACTGGAACGGAGCATCGTTGCCGGCAGGAGACGGTTTGGGTGTCTCGGCCGGCGCCGCGGTCCGGGGCTCGGCCGGTGCGGCTGCCTCCGCCCTGGAGGCCTCGCCGCCGCCCAGGGCACTCCGCAACCGGTCCTCCGGGCAGTGATACAACTCGCCCAGATAGGAGAAACGGAGCATCCCGCCGTCTTCCGCGATGTCCGAGACCAATCCGCCGAACGGGATGGTCACCGGAGGCTCCGGCAGCGGCAGTTTGCTCCGCTTGTTCAGCTTCTTCGCTTCGATTGACTTGATCAGTTCCTGCGTCGCCATGCTTTCCCTGTTACCGGCCTCGGGCCGTCTCAACGATCTTAATCCGATTTTGCTCCCCGCGGAATTCTTTGTTCCCCGGCCCGGACCCGCAGTATACTGAATACTCATCATGGGAATGCCCGCGGCCAGAATCGGCGATATGCATGTGTGCCCGATGGTCACCCCAGGTGTGCCGCCCATCCCCCACGTCGGCGGACCCATCCTGCCGCCGTGCGCGGTGACTGTCCTCATCGGCAGCATACCCGCGGCGCGCATGTCCGACATGGCTGTTTGCGTCGGCCCTCCCGACGTCATCGTCAAAGCATCAGCCACTGTCCTCATTTGCAGTCTGCCGGCCGCCCGCCTCGGCGACATGACCGCCCACGGCGGCAATATCGTCGTGGGCTTCCCCACCGTACTCATCGGCGGCTGAGCCGGGACCGGGTCTCACGGCAAGCCGCTGACCGGCAACAGTCCACACGCAATGGCATCCGGCCATCACTTCCACTGATCGAAATCGAGCAGCGGTACTACGCCCGCCCAAGAAGCCGCACCCGGTTTGTGCCCGGAAGCCGTCGGCCGGCAAGTCTCCAGCGCCGCTGTCCAATGCGACCGGGAAACTGGACCACGCTCATGTTCCGAACGAAGCGGGGAACGCCCCATGGGAATCCGTGATGACAGCCATCCCGCTAATCCGCCGGTGTTGAGGCATGCCCCCTGGCACTTCGACCGCTGGCGCGCAGGGGAGCATGGAGTGGAATCGCGGAGACGTTCAAAATGGCGCGGAACACTCAGCCTAAAAGGCCGAAGGCAAATTGCCGTTCCCGGATTCCAGCCTTGATGTAATCCCAGAAGAGTTTGTATACGCGATCAGTCGGGTGAGCCTTGTCGGAGGTCGTTACGTTTGTCTTGCCGATCAACCGGCTGGAGAGATTTTTGTGGTCGTAAACCGAGGCGGGGATGTGAACCCTGTGCTTTTCCTTGACCTCCTGCTGGGCTCCGCATCTCCGCGTTCCCTTCCTGGCCACGCCGGCAGCAACGCTTCGATCCTGCGAGCTGTTACCGAAGCGCCGCGCTCCATCTACGGCAGCCGCCGGACTTCAGCTACACCGGCCAGCCTGGAATCACGGGACACAGCTCCCCATCCGGGCCCCACTCAGCCGGCGCCCCTGTATACTGAGTACTCATCGGGGAATGCCAGCCTTTCGAAGCGGAACTCGGGCCGCGTGCGATGCCCCGCGGTATCGTCACCTGAATTCCATACGCCGCCGGCGTCCGCCGGTCATCCCCATCCAGGAACCCCTCACATGACCGGCTATCGACAATTACACGAGCAGAGTAATGTCGCAGCGGCTGTCCTCGTCGCGCTCGCCGAATTCGGCATCGAGAGCATCGACCCATCCAAACGCGGCCAGGAACTCACACTGCACGGCCTCATCCAGCGCGGGCCTTATGTCGAAGGCCGCGCGCTGCTCCTGGCCCATGCGCTGAAGTACCTCTTCGACCGCGGCGTTAGCTGGCAGATCTTCCACGACTCACAGAGAACCACTGCCCTGCGGCAGCGGCTCGAAGAGGCCGTCCCGGGATTCGAGTTCCGTCTCCATGAGGATCTGGGCTCTCCCGCCACGCGCGCATTCTCCGTCGCCTCGGACCTCCCCAACGGCGCGCTTGCTCTCTTTCTGGAAGCCCGCCCCGGTTTTGGGAGACTGCCTCTCCACCTTCTGCTCGCAAAGCGCCACGAAGCGGGATTCCTCATCATGGACTCGAGCAACGGGCAGTGCTTCTCGTGTTCGCGCGATGAACTCTCAGTCCACCTGACCGCTCCCGTCCACTTTGGGCCTCTCAACTTCGCCTCCGGAATGTACCTGCACACCGGCATCGCCATCCGCCTGGATCGTCCGGAGCCTTCCGCCCTGCTCGATGCGCTATAATCCTTACCCTGCGAGGTAAGCTTGTTTCCTCTAAAACTGGGTACCGATGAACAATTCCGTTCGCTGCGTTCCATGCTGGCGCAGTGTGGCTACACCGAAGAGGCCGTGTGCAAGCGTGTTGGCATCCCGCGCATCTCCCATTTCATCTCGATCCACGAGGGCCGGTCTGCGAGCCATGATCTCAAAGACGCGCTGGACGCCTTGATACGGCTCCTGATGGACGGGGAGGCCGTTTCCAGCGAGAGTCTCGGGCAGCACCTGCCGCCGGGCGCCGTCGATACTCTGCTGGGGCTGGATGTGGTCCGGCCGGTTGATGACGACCCCGCGCTGCTGGGCGCCACCGCCATCCTGTACTGCGTGAACGGACTCTTCATCGCTTCCGACAGGATCTTTCCCATCCGCGGCAATTCCAGCATGCCGGAGGATATCGTCTATTCCGCGATCACCGCCAATACCGAACGCTTCCTCTCCTTCGTTCCTTCCGACCCCTGCGGCTCCCTGCTGGATCTCTGTACCGGTTCCGGTGTCGCGGCCCTGGCCGGGGCCGCCAAATATGCCCAGCGCGCCTGGGCCACCGATCTCGCCGGCCGCTCCGTCCACTTCTCCGAGTTCAATCGCCGCCTCAACGCCCTGCCGAACGTCTCCGCAGTCCAGGGCGACCTCTACTCCGCTGTTGAAGGCCTCACCTTCGATCGAATTCTTGCCCATCCTCCTTACGTCCCCGCCGAACAGCAGAAGGTCCTTTTTCGCGACGGCGGGAAGGACGGCGAACTCATTTTCCGGCGCATCATCGAGGGTCTCCCGGAGTTCCTCAATCCCGGCGGCCGCGCCTACATCCTCACCCGCGCCACGGATCGCGATGGCGCTCCGCTCGAGCAACGCATCCGGAAGTGGCTTGGGCCAGCCCATTCGGAGTTCGACGTCTTCCTCCTCATTCAGAAGGAGCAACCCGGACCGGATGAATTCGAGCGCCTCGCCACCCGCCTCGCGGACGGGCCGGTCCGCCTCGGACCCAACGCCCAAGTCCTCCGCGACCTCGAGGTCACCTCTCTGCTCTACGTGCTGGTCGTCGTGCAGCGCCAGGATGCCCCGCGCCGCGCTATCAACGCTCGCAGCCGCAAAGCGCCAGAAGCGACCAACGAAGCCGTCGAATGGTTTCGCCTCTGGCATTTGAGGACCGCCGCGCCGGACTTCTTCGAGACGATCGTGCAATCCAGGCCGCGGCCGGCCGAGAGGTTCCGCCTATCGGTCACTCATGGCCTCCAGCAAGGCCGCCTTGCCCCCATTGACTTTCGTCTCAAGACGGATTATCCATATGTCACCGACGCAACTGTCGAGCCCTGGATCGCCATCATGATCGGCTTCTGTGATGGTGAGCGCTCGGTTCGGGAGGTCTTTGAGGAATTGCGCGCCCAGGAGGTGATCGAACAGGATTCATCAGAGGAGGAGTTTGTCTCGATTCTCAGCCAGTTGATCGGGGGAGGCTTTCTCGAAGTCGGTGAGCATCCCTTGCCCGAGCGCCGGGCATCGGCTGCATCGCCTGGAGCAGAGCCGGAGAGTTCGCTTTGCGGCGGCGATCATGAGCTGCACGGAGCGGATTGAGAGTTCCCCCTTTACACTGTCGGGAATTGGTGTTAGCCTAGCCCAAAGTGTTTGGATACCTGCCTTCCGAACCTGGGCCTGAAACCACATTTTGAAGATTCGGTTTGCCTTTGGAGTAGCTGATGCCTGAAAGCCTGCAACACAAGCTAGACCGCGTTCGCTCCCCGCGTGTCCACATCACTTACGATGTGGAAACCGGCGGCGCCATTGAAAAAAAGGAATTGCCCTTTGTGATGGGCGTCTTTGGGGACTTCACCGGAATGCCGGAGGAGCCGCTGCCGCGCCTCAAGGAGCGCAAGTTCGTTGAGCTGAGCCTCGACAACTTCGACTCCGCGATGGCGGCGATGAAGCCCCACCTTGCCTTCTCGGTGGAAAACAAGCTGAGCGAAGATCCTGAGGCCGGCCAACTCGGCGTCAATCTGCGCTTCCGCAGCATGGACGACTTCGAGCCGGCCAATGTGGCGAAACAGGTGAAGCCGCTCAAGGAACTCCTCGACCTGCGCACCAAGCTCTCTGATCTGCGCGGCACCCTGCAGGGCAACGACAAACTGGAGGAAGCCCTTCAGGAGGCCTTGCGCAGCACCGAGAAGCTGGAAAAACTGAAGTCCGAAATCCAGGGGGAGGGCGGCAATGGCTAAACAAGCTGCATCGCAACAACAGGCCGCTGAGGCGCAGGCGACGGAGAGGACTCTTCTCGACCAGATCGTCGAAGAAGGCCGTCTCGGCAAGGACGCCGAAACCCGCCAGCGCGGCAAGGACATGGTCAAGGAGTTCGTCTCCCAGTTCCTCGAGGGGTCCATGACGCTGTCGCGGGACTCCGAGGCCATGATCAATGCCCGCATCGCCCAGATCGACCATCTCATCTCCCTGCAGCTCAATGAGGTGATGCATCACCCGGCCTTCCAGAAGCTGGAAGCGAGTTGGCGCGGGCTCAAGTACCTCGTCTCGCGCACCGAAACCAGCGAGAATCTGAAGATCAAGGTGTTCAATTCCTCCAAGAAGGAGTTGCTTCGCGATCTCCAGCGCGCTTCCGACTTCGATCAGAGCGCCATGTTCAAGAAGGTGTACGAAGAGGAGTTCGGCGTTTTCGGCGGGCATCCCTTCGGGGCCATCATCGGCGACTACGAATTCGGCAAGGGGCCGGAAGACCTCGAAATGCTCGAAAAGGTTTCGCAGGTCGCCGCCGCCGCCCACGCCCCCTTCATCTCGGCGGTCAATCACGAGATGTTCAATATCGAGACCTACACCGAACTCGGAGCGCCGCGGGATCTCGCCAAGGTCTTTGACACCACCGAGTACGCCAAGTGGAAGGGTTTCCGAAACTCCGACGACGCGCGTTACGTCGCATTGACAATGCCCCACATTCTCATGCGCGACCCCTACGGCAAGGCCACCCGGCCGGTCGACGAGTTCGACTATGAGGAGAATGTCGACGGCACCGAGCACAACAAGTACCTCTGGGGTAATGCGGCCTGGGCTCTCGGCGCCCGCATCACTGACTCCTACGCCCGCTACAACTGGTGCGCCAGCATCCGCGGCGTGGAAGGCGGCGGCAAGGTGGAAGGGCTCACGGTCCACAATTTCACCACAGACGACGGCGACGTCGCGATGAAGTGCCCCACTGAGGTCACCATCACAGATCGCCGCGAGAAGGAACTCGCCGATCTGGGCTTTGTGCCCCTCGTGCACTGCAAGAACACCGACTACGCCGCCTTCTTCAGCGTCCAGAGCTGTCAGAAAGCCAAGTCCTACGACACGGACGCAGCGAATGCCAATGCGCGGCTCTCCACCAATCTCAGCTACATCCTCGCAGTGTCCCGCTTTGGCCACTATCTCAAGGCCATGATGCGCGACAAGATCGGCAGCTACATGAACCGCACCGAATGCGAGAACTACCTCAATCGCTGGATCATGGGTTACACCATCGACACCAACAGCGCCTCGGCTGAAATGAAGGCTCGCCATCCTCTCGCCGAAGCGCGTGTCGATGTCACCGAAGTCGCCGGAAAACCCGGCTGCTATCGCGCCGTTGCCTTCCTCAAGCCGCACTTCCAGCTCGATGAACTGACTGTCTCCATGCGGCTTGTTGCCGACCTGCCCCAGCCGGCCGGTTAAGGCAGCCGCCCGCTCCGATAGATTCCCTCCTGCGGGTGCGGGGCAGCCATCGAATTCCAGTCTGCCCCGCACTTCAGGTTTTCCGGTTTGTCTGATCATGTCCGGCGTCCGGCCCAATAGTTCCGAAACCCACAAAATGAGGAGATTTTTCCATGGCTTTTGATTGTTTCATGTATATTGAGGGCGGTAACCCCAAAGCAGAGGGTGAAACCACTGATGCTGTCTACGAAAAGAAAAAGGCTTTCGAGATTTTCAGCTTTTCCTGGGGCGCCAGCAATCCCGTCAGCATCGGCTCGCAGGGCGGCGGCGCCGGCGCCGGGAAGGTCAGCATCTCCAGCTTCAACATCATGAAGAAGAGCGACAAGGCTTCCTCCGCGCTCTTCCTCAACTGCTGCAAGGGGACCCACTTCGACAAGGGTACGGTCGTCCTCCGCAAGGCCGGTGGAGACGATCCGGTCGAGTACATCAAGTACGAGTTCGAAGAGCTGTTCGTCGAGAGCCTGCAGTGGTCGGGTTCGGCGGGAGGCGACGATTACCCCACCGAGTCCGTCAGCTTCGCCTTCGCCAAACTCAACACCTACTACATCCCCCAGGACGAGAAGGGCAAAGGAAAAACGCCCGTCCCCGCCAGTTGGGATCTTCGCAAGAACACCGGCAAGTGAGTTCCGCCTGCCTTGTTTCGGGGAGCCGTTCCAATGGCCAGCCGGCGCCCAATGGCGCCAGGCTGGCCGTTGATTCCCAACCCGGATTCCAGATCCCTGCCCGCTCACTTCCTGTCTCGGAGTTGTCATGAAGTCTGATGAATTGCTCCGCGCCGGCGATCTGCCGGGCGCCATCCAGGTACAGAACGCCGAGGTCCGGGATCACCCCACCGATTCCCGCCGGCGCACTTTCCTTTTTGAATTGCTCTGTTTCGCTGGAGAGTTTGCCCGCGCCGGAAAACACCTGTCCGTTCTCGGCCAGGGCGGCACGGACGCCGAGATGGGCGCCCTGCTTTACCGCTCGGCCCTCGCCGCGGAGAACAAGCGCCAGGCATTCTTCGAATCGCGGGCCTGGGCGGATGCTTCCAACCAGCCTTCCTCCACACTCTCCGGAACCCTGAACGGCCGCTCCTTCCATTCCATTGAAGACGCTGATCCACGCATCGGAGCGCGCCTGGAAGTGTTTGTCGCGGGCGAGTACGTTTGGCTGCCCTTCGAGCACATCGGCACTGTTCGCATCGAATCCCCTCGCCTCCTGCGCGATCTCATCTGGTCCACGGCCCGGATTACCACCGGCCCCTCGTTCAAGGGCCAGGAATTCGGTGAGGTCCTCTCCCCCGTGCTCTGCCCGTTCTCCTGGAAGCATGGCTCCAACGATGTCAAGCTCGGCCGCGCCACTGACTGGCTACCCGAAGATGGCGTCGGCGAGGTTCCGGCGGGGCAGAAACTCCTTATCCTCGACGGTGAGGAGGTCATCCCGTTTCTCGAAATTCGCGAACTCACTTTTTCGTCCGCCACTCCGGATTCACCTGTGGCAAGCTAGACTGAAATGCCTCTCCGCGAAGACCTGCTCACTCCTATCCCCGGCGACAATCCCAGCGGAGTCAATCTGCGCTATGACCCTGTCACCGACAAGATCAAGGAAGCCCGCCGCGAAGACCTCGACGTCCCTCAGGGCGACTGGAAAAGCACCCTCAAGACCGCTGACCACAACCTGGCCATCAAACTCGCGGGGGAAGCGATTGCCACCCGCGGCAAAGACCTCCAGGTGGCGGCCTGGCTCATCGATTCCCACGTCCGCAAGGAGGGCCTTTCCGTCCTCCCTGCCTGCTTTCGATTCCTGCATGATCTGTGCACCGAATTCTGGGATACCCTCTATCCCGAAGTCGAGGACGGCGACCTCGAAATGCGTGCCGCGCCGCTCGACTGGCTTGGTTCCAAGCTCGAGGATCCCATCCGGCGTGCGCCTCTTACGTCCTCTGGCCTGAGTTGGATCAGTTTTCAGGAGTCCCGCACTGTCGGCTCCGATAGCGCTGACGATTCCTACGAGAAACAGGAACGCCGCAGGCAGCTCATCAGTGAGGGCAAACTCTCGGCCGAAGATTACGACCAGGCGGTGGAGGACACCCCGCTTGCCTTCGTGGAGAATCTGATCAACTCGATTGATCAGGCGCTCGCCGAACTCGCCACTCTCACCGGTCTCCTCGATGACAGGTTCGGCAACGTCTCACCCAGCTTCCTGAAGGTTCAAGCCGCGCTGGAAGAGCTCGTGCACGCCCAGCGTGGCGTCTTCGTCAGAAAGGGCGGAGCCGCTCCCGCCTCCGAAGAACCGGAGCCGGAAGAAGAATCCGGTTCCACGGACGGCGCTTCTCCCTCGGCCGGGCAGAAGCGCGCATCCAGGTCCGGATCTCCCCCGGACATGGGGTCGGACGTTCCCGAAGGCTCCGATGTCTTCGAGTTTGCGCTGGAAGCCGCAGACCGGGGCCGCCTCCCTGAAGCCCTCAATCTCCTCAAATCCGCCCTGGCCTCTGAACTCTCTCCCCGCGGCCGCTTCCGCCGCCGCGCACAGATCGCCCACATCCTCATGGCTGCGCGTAAGGATCGCGTTGCCCAGCCCATCCTCGAAGACCTGGTCGCCGAAATTGAAAACCGCAAGCTCGAAGAATGGGAAAATTCCGAAACCATCGCCTACCCCATTTTTCTGCTCATGCGCTGCTCCGGCACGGACGACTCCACGCGCCAAAGCCTCTACCTCCGCCTCTGCCGCCTCGATCCTCTCCGCGCCGCCGAAGTGCCGGAATAAGAGGTACGTGCGATGGCGAAGACTGAAATTGAACGCGCCGTTCAACTCGGCCTCATCGACCGCCTCATCGATCATCGTCCCGACTCCCGCGTCGAACCCGTCATGTCCCGCCAGGAGTCGGTCCGCCGGCTCCGCTCGGCGGTCCGGCGCGATCTCGAATGGCTTCTCAATACCAACCGCTCCATTGAATCCGTCCCCGAATCCTGCGCCGAACTCCGCGACTCCCTCTTCTTTTACGGCCTGCCCGACGTCAACAGCCTGACCCTCGACAACGCGCAGGATGAGGAGCGCCTTCTGCGCTCGCTGGAATCCTCCATCGAACGGTTCGAGCCCCGCCTCACCCGCGTCCGCGTGATCGCCTTCGACAGAGTCTCCAAGCAACGCGCCTCCGTCCAGTTCCGCGTCGAAGCAGTCCTCCTGATCGAGCCCTCTCCCGAGCGCATCTCCTTCGACACTGTCCTGGAGATCGCCATGGGCTCCTACACCGTCAAGGAGGATCAAGGTGCGTGACGATCTCCTCTTCTACTACGAGCGGGAGCTCATCTTTCTCCGCCACCTCGGCGCCGAGTTCGCCGAGAAATACCCCAAGGTCGCCGGCCGCCTCCAACTCGAGCCCGGCAAGTGCGAGGATCCCCACGTCGAGCGCCTGCTGGAAGCCTTCGCCTTCCTCACCGCCCGTCTTCACCTCAAGATCGATGACGACTTTCCGCAGGTTGTCGAAGCCCTGTTCTCCATCCTGTATCCCAGCTACCTGTCCCCCGTCCCCTCCATGTCGGTGGTCCAATTCCACCTCGACCCCGAACAGGGCAAACTGACCAGCGGCCTGAAGATCCCCCGCGGCACGCAACTGCTCTCGGCGCCCGTCAACGGCGTCCCCTGCCAGTTTCGCACCTCGTACGACACCACGCTCTGGCCGTTGACGGTGCGCGAAGCCGCCTGGAAATCGCCCGACCGCCTAAGTCTCCCCATTCGCATTCCCAGCGCCGCCGGTGCCGTCGTGCTGCGGCTGGACACCTTCGAGGACATCACGTTCGACAAGCTCGACCTCCGCGCACTGCGGATGTTTCTGCAGGCCGACGGCTCCCTCGCCCACACTCTTGTCGAACTGCTCTGCAATAGCTGCATTCAGATCCTCGTGCGCGATCTTTCCGCGGGCGCTTCTAAGGTTATCTCCCTGGAGCCCAGTTGCCTTTCCCAGGTCGGCTTCGCGCCGGACGAGGAAGTCCTACCGTTTCCCCGCCGCTCCTTCACCGGCTACCGCCTCCTCCAGGAGTACTTCGCCTTTCCCGAGAAGTTCCTGTTTCTCGATCTGTCCGGCTTCGACCGCATCGCCGCGGCGTCCTTTTCCAACTCTATCGAGATCATCTTCCTCATCACCGATTTCGAGCGGGCGGACCGGCGCCAGAACCTTGAACTGGGCATCTCCGCCAAGACCTTCCGCCTGGGCTGCGCGCCCATCATCAACCTTTTCCCCCTGGTCTCGGAGCCGATCCTGCTGGAGCAGAAGAAATTCGAGTACCGCATCGTGCCCGATGCCCGGCGCGAACAGTTTCTCGAAATCCACTCCGTGGACGAAGTCACCGGGATCTCGGCCAACGACCCCGAGCCTATCGAATTCCGCCCCTTCTATTCCTACCGCCACGCCGAGTCCCGCGACCCCCGCCACGCGTTCTGGCACGCCAGCCGGCGTCCTTCGGGATGGCGCACGGACCGCGGCACTGACGTTTACATCACTCTGGTGGACCGTGACGGCCGCATGACCGTTCCCGAACGGGATTCCGTCACGCTCCGGCTGACCTGCAGCAATCGCGACCTGCCCTCGCGTCTGCCCTTCGGAAACGAAGAAGGCGACTTTCAGATGGAAGGTGGCGGTCCCATCACGCGCATCGTCTCCATCGTCAAGCCCACCGATCCGCAGCCGCCGCCCGCCAACGACGCGCTGCTCTGGCGACTTACCTCACAGCTTTCCCTGAACCATCTCTCCATCGTCGACCAGGGGCTGGAGGCATTCCGCGAGATCCTGCGCCTGCACAATTTCTCCCGGTCCCTGGCCGGCGACCGCCAGATCGAAGGCATCACGACCATTCACAGTTCGCCGCATTTCACGAGGCTGGTCTCCGAGAACGGCATCAGCTACCTGCGCGGCGTGCGCGTCGATCTGGAACTGGATGAGGAGCAGTTTGTCGGTGGCGGCGCCTATACCTTCGCGGCGATGCTCGAGGTCTTTCTCGGCCTCTACTCTTCCCTCAACAGCTTCAGCCAGCTGCGGGTCCGCACCCGGCAGCGGAAAGGAGTTCTCAAGCAATGGCCTCCGAGGGCAGGCTTCCAGCCCATCCTCTGACCGCCGGCTCCGCCGGCCCGACCCGGCTGGAGGAACTCCTGCGCGAGGAGCCCTGGGCCTTCGACTTCTTTCAGGCCGTGCGCCTGCTGTCCCGCTTCCAGCCCGCGCGTGTCCCGGTGGGCCAGTTCGCGCGGCCGGCCGAGGAGGTGGTGCGCATCGGCGTGCATCCCTCGCTGAGCTTCCCCGCCAGCCAGATCCAGGCTCTGGGCTGGGCGCCGGGCGCGCAGCCCGCCATGCTGGTCAATTTCATCGGCCTGATCGGCCCGCTGGGACTGCTGCCGCGCTATTACACGGAACTCGTCGCGGACCGCAGGCGTTCGCGCGACAACGCGATGGGCGATTTCTTCGACATCTTCCACCACCGCATCGCCTCGCTGTTCTATCAGGCCTGGGAAAAATCGCGCTTCACCATCGGATTCGAGCGAGCGCCGGAGCGGTTGGAGTCCGGCAGGCCCGACGATCCGTTCACCGCCAAGCTCTATGACCTGGCCGGCTTCGGCACTCCGGGACTCCGCAACCGCCAGGAACTCCGCGACGAGTCCATCATCTTTTATGGCGGCCTCTTCGGCCTCGCCTCGCGGCCTGCCGCCGCGCTGGAGTCCATCCTTTCCGACTTCTTCCAGGTCGACGTCTCCATCGAGCAGTTCGTCGGGGTCTGGCGGCGCCTGGAAGTCAGCGACCAGTGCATCTTCGAAGGCGGCGACCCGCAATCCTCCCAACTCGGCCTCGGCGCCGTCGCCGGCGATGAGGTGTGGGACCGCCAGTCGCGCGCCCGCATCCGCATCGGCCCGCTGACCGCCCAGCGGTACCTCGACTTTCTGCCCAACGGCTCCGCCTACGCGCCGCTCCGCTCGCTGGTGAAGTCCTTCTGCGGAGACAATATCGAGTTTGAAGTCCAGCTCACGCTGCGGCGCGACCATGTGCCGTCGCCGCAACTGGGCGACGATTCCGCTGCCGGGCCCCAACTCGGCTGGTTCACGTGGATGAAATCCAAGCCGGATTTCGACCGCAATCCGGGGGATACGATTTTACTTCTGGCCTGATCTAGACATTTTCAAAGGAAAGAGGGAAATTCACGATGGCGACCAACCTTCGAGCTCTCATCTCGAAGCTCAACGACACAAGCAGGAACGCGCTGGAAGCGGCTGCCGGCCTCTGCCTTTCGCGCACACACTACGACATCGAAGTCGAGCACTTCCTCATGAAGCTCATGGAATCCTCCGACTCCGATCTCGCCTGCATCCTGAAGAACTTCGGCGTCGACAAGTCGCGCCTGGCCGCCGAGCTCACGCGCAGCCTCGACAAGCTCAAGTCCGGCAACGCCCGCACACCCGCGATCAGCCCCTGGGTGCTCCGCATGTTCACCGACGCCTGGACGTTCGGGTCCCTAGAGCACGGCGCCGCCACCATCCGCTCCGGTTACGCGGTGCTGGCCCTGGCCACCAACGAGGAACTCGTGCGCATCATGAGCGATGCGTCGAAGGAATTCCAGAAGATTAACGCGGAGAGCCTGCGCAAGGACTTCCTAGCCATTTGCGAATCCTCGTCGGAGGAGACGCAGGCGGCCGCCGCCGCCGGCGCCCCCGGTGCGGAGGAGGGCGGTCGCGTCCGGCCCGGCAGCAAGACTCCCTTCCTGGATCAGTACACCGTCAATCTCACCGAGAACGCCAAGAACGGAAAAATCGACCGCGTCCTGGCCCGCGACTTCGAAATCCGGCAGGTGGTGGACATCCTCACCCGCCGGCGGCAGAACAATCCGATCCTGGTGGGCGAGGCGGGCGTCGGCAAGACGGCGGTGGTGGAAGGCTTCGCGCTGCGCATCGCCCAGGGCGACGTGCCCCCGCCGCTCCGCAACGTCGTCATCCACACGCTGGACCTCGCACTGCTGCAGGCGGGCGCCGGCGTCAAGGGCGAATTCGAGAACCGCCTGAAGGGCCTCATCAACGAGGTCAAGTCCTCTCCCACACCCATCATCCTCTTCATCGACGAGGCGCACACGATGATCGGCGCCGGAGGGCAGGCCGGCCAGAACGACGCCGCGAACCTCCTGAAGCCTGCCCTGGCCCGCGGCGAGCTGCGCACCGTCGCCGCCACCACGTGGTCCGAGTACAAGAAGTACTTCGAAAAGGATCCGGCGCTGGCCCGCCGCTTCCAACTGGTGAAGGTGGAGGAGCCCACGGAAGAGCAGTGCCAGTTGATGATGCGAGGCGTGTGCCCGGCGCTGGAGAAGCACCACAACGTGCGGATCCTCGACGAGGGCCTAGCCGCCGCCGTGAAGCTGTCGCACCGTTACCTGCCGGACCGCCAGTTGCCGGACAAGGCGG
>DAHVTI010000594.1 GCA_027324255.1 Bryobacterales bacterium
GCCATCTCTGAGCGCGAGCAGCAGCACCTTTGGCGCAGTCGCACCCCTGTCGCGGTAGGGGTCCATCTCGCGCCAGCGGACAGCCGCCCACTGCGAATCGTCCTCCACCGGTGCGGCCGGTTCGGGCATGCGCACACCCGATACTGGTTCGTAGCCGGCCTGGCGCAGGAGCGCCAGCCAGGACTCTGCCGGGAGCACCATCGGCCGGCCGGCATTCATCGCTGTTCCGGGGACGCAACGGACCGCGACCGCCAAATGGCGGCATCCCGCAGCCACAAGATTTGCCATCACTTCCGGCACATCGCGGAAGCTAAGCCGATCCAGCAAATTGAAACAGGTGACAAGGAAGCGCCGGTGTTCAAAGCGCCGCCTCAGTTCCTCGCGCACACCGGCTATCCCGGCCTCCGACGTGCATTCCAGCAGGGTCCGCGTGAGGCCGCCTGCGGCCTCGGACGCCAGGTCCTCGACCTGAATGCCACGCGCCCGCAGGCGCCCGATCGTGCCTTCCCCCAATCCGCCGGTGTCGGCAACGGCTTGGCAGCCAAGCTGAACCAACACGGCCTCCAGCCACGCCGCCAGATCCGGGAACTCGGCTATCAGGCTTGGCCCTCCAGACTCGGCCAGAGCTGCAAGTATGCTACTATGATCTGGTTCCAGAGCGGTTCGGTAGGCGTCCATCGCGTCTTGTGGTCAAGCATAGCATTGAGGAAGATGCGCGCTGTGGAATCGGGCTGCCGGGACTGGATTGCTGCCCCAATGGACAAATCCGCCGCACACATTGTCGTCGCCGCATACAGGTACAGGCAGGCAACGACGGGAATCGGAGGCGCCGGCGGCGTTCTCCAGATCCAGGAGGCTATCTTCGGCGAGGCGTGGCGAGATCTCCGTTTTGGTTACTATCTCGCGCCGCCACAACCGCCGGAGATTTGCAGCGTGCCGGCCATCCTCGCCGCTGCAGTCCAGGCAGCGCGGGCGGCAGGCCTCGACGCTGACCTCCCCGCCGCGAAAGCCCTCACTGACCTCCCCTCCTCCTGGATGGGCATCAACCACTACGTGCCGGAGGCCATCGCGTGGGGCCGCGAGTTGGCGCTGCGCTGGCCGCAATCCTGCTTCTTTGTGCACGAGCCGGCCACCGCCGTCGGCCTCGCCTCCTGTGGAGCGAAGTACTCTCTCGTCTACCACCACCAGGGACCTCTCGCAACAGAGCAGACGCAGAGCTTCGGCCGGACCCTGGATCCTGGCGATCCTCCTTTCTGGAGCCTGCTGGAGCGCGTGGCCATGCGCTGCGCGGTGCAAGTCCACTTCCCCAGCGCCGGAGCGCGCGAAGCCTACCTCGCCTCCGCCGCTATCCAGAGCCACCAGGCCGGCACCATGGGAGAACCGCTGTTCAACACGATTCTCCCCGCCGCCGAACAGGCAGGTGAGGCCGAGGCGGCGCTGTTGCGCGCTATCCCTTCCGGCCCGACTCTGTTCGTTTCCATCGGCCTTTTCTCGCCCGCCAAAGGTCTCGACCGGGTTCCGGCTCTTCTGGCGCACTACCGCCGGCTTTCCGGCCGGCCTGTCTGCTGGCTTGCCCGCGGCGACGGCACGTATCGCGACACTGTCCTCGAGGCGATTCGTCGCCATGGGTTGCAGGAGTCGGCGATTGTCGTGGAGCACCGCATCGCTAACACCACCCTGCGCGAAATCCTCGAACGCGCGGACGGCTACGTCATGCTGCACAGGCGGTCCATCTTCGATTTGGCAACGCTCGAAGCCATGGCCGCCGGCTGCTGCACTGTGCTTTCAAGGACCACCGGCAACCTGGACTTCAACGTCGACGGCACATGCTTAATGGTGGAGGATGACGGCGAGGAGAGCGCGGCCGAGCGGCTTGCCTCGGCCGACCTGGCAGATCTGGGCAGGCAGGCCCGCGCCACATTTGAACGCCATTTTTCCGAAATCCCGTATCGTGAGCGCTACGGACGCGCATTCGCGCATCTCCTCGCATCGCGATAGTCGCCGGGAATCGAACGTATTGCGCTGCATCGGGCGGCTCCGGCGACCGGATCGCTCACGAAGCTTCATACGCCGCGGCCCGCGGGGTACGCCCGTCGAGAAGAATGAGGCGCACCACGCACGCGGCCCTGGCATCGGCGGCTTCAACCGATCCTCCCCGTTCTTGTCTTTCCTGGCCCCTCTCTCGTAGACTGTTGTGGGGATCTTCTGATTGAGCTGTCATCTAGCAGCGGATGTGGTCCCGACCCGTTCGAGCCGCGACGCGCACCCCCCGGCCTTTTCTCCTGCCGGGGAAAAGGGCTTCTTCAGTTTTTTGTGTTCGGGTGTTCGCAGGGTTTTCATCCTCCATGCAAGCTGACCGAGCAGATAATATCCGCCCGGCTGAGTCTGACGTCTCCGCCCGCACCGTGGGGAACTCCGGCGGGCTGGATTCAGCCATGGAGGAAGTTCTCCAGCGTTTGCGCGCAGCTGAAAACGAGGCCACCGCCCTTCGCTACGAACTGGGCGTTCTCGATCGGCGTATTGCTGCGTTGGAAAGCAGCGTCTTTCTCCGGTTTCTGCGCTTTGGCGGGGGACTTGCCTCCACCTGGATCCGCCGGGCTGGACGGCTACTGCTCCACTCCCCGCTCCATCCTCTGTGGGCAAGCTTGGCTGGTACTGCCGGCGAGGCCAAGGCTCATCGGGCCTGGCTGGCCGCACAGCGTGCCGCTGATCCGATGCGGCAGGGCCTGCATCCCATGCCTGTGGCCACCCCCAGATTCTCGGTCATCGTGCCCACCCGCAGTCCGAATCCGGTGTGGTTTCGGGAGGCTCTGGAGTCCATTCGGAACCAGAATTACCCCAACTGGCAGACCTGCATCGGCCTGGATGGAGAGATCTCAGCGGAAGTCGCCGTCTGGCTCGATGCGATGGCCGCGTCGGATTCCCGCTTCACCCTCGTCCGGGCAGACGGACAAGGGATCTCCTGCGCCCTGAATGCGGCGGCAGGTTGCGCCGTCGGGCAGTACTTCGTGTTTCTCGATCACGATGACTTGCTAGAGCCCACGGCGCTGGCCCATCTCGCTTCGGTCCTGTGCGCCCGCCCCGCCACGGTCGTCTATTCAGACGAAGGCTACATCGACGAAGGCGGCCGGCCGCTTCGGCCGATTTTCAAGCCCGGCTACTCCCCCAACCTGCTATTCCGGTGCATGTACATGGGGCACATGCTCGTCGTTGCCAGGGATGCCTTCTTCGCTGCCGGCGGTTTCCGGTCCGAATTCGACGGCGCCCAGGATTTCGACCTGGTGCTGCGCATTGTCGAAGGCGGTGCGGAAGTTTCCCATATCCCCCGCGTTCTCTATCATTGGCGCCAGCATTCCGCTTCCACCGCCAGCAACCCCTCGGCAAAGCCAAATGCTCACGCCGCCGGCGCGCGGGCCATCGCCGACGCGATTCGGAATCGTCCGGCCCCCGTGTCGGTGGAGGACGGCCATCGCCCTTATGCCTACCGTCTCCGGGTTCCGCCCGACGCCTCCACCTTCGCTACCCTGATCATCCCCTCCCGGAGTGAGCGTCTTCTCCGTTCCTGCCTCTCTTCGATTCGCGGGCGGACGGCCGGCGCCGCCTACGACATCGTTGTCGCGCACCACAAAGGCCACCACCCGGACGGCCCCATCGAGGCCCTGGTCCGCCTGCACGGCGCCTCGTCGGTGGACTTCGAAGGTGTCTTCAACTACTCGGCTATCTGCAATCTGGCCGCCTCGCGCGCCTCAGGCTCGATCCTGGTCTTTCTGAACGACGACGTCCAACCAAACGATCCCGACTGGCTGTGCAGCCTGATCTCCACTCTGCACGGGCCGAAGGTGGCAGTCGCCGGCGCCCGCCTCAACTATCCTTCGGGAACCATCCAGCACGCCGGCATCGCCATCGGCATCGGCGATGGGACCGGTCACCCCGGCCGCCACTTATTTGACAGCGATACCTGGCCTTGGGTCAATTTCACCCGCGACGTCTCCGCCGTGAGCGGCGCTTGCCTAGCCGTTCAC
Source organism: Bryobacterales bacterium (assembly GCA_027324255.1). Lineage (GTDB taxonomy): Bacteria > Acidobacteriota > Terriglobia > Bryobacterales > Bryobacteraceae > Paludibaculum. The sequence goes on from DAHVTI010000594.1 coordinate 4,023, forward strand.
CGCCGCATATTTGAGGAGTTGGGCGGGTTTGACGAGTCATTCCCCGTCAATTACAACGATGTGGACCTCTGCCTGCGGGCCAGGGCGGCGGGTTACTCGGTTGTGATGGATGCCGACGCCCGGCTCACGCACCTCGAGGCCCGCACACGACACCCGGGGACGCTCCCCTCTGAGCGACTCGCCTTCTTCCGCCGCTGGGGCCACCTGATCGAAGCCGGCGATCCCTTCTACTCGCCCAACCTGCGCAGAGACTCAGAGAGTCCTGCTCCAGGCAGTTGACTTACTTCTCCGGCAGCGTCCCGGAAAGATAGACACCCGACCACTGCACCAGGCCGCGCCGCGTGCCCGCCGCCGGCCGCATCACCTTGAACGCCACCGCGTCGCCCGGCTTCAGGTTCGTTTGGAGCTTCTTCACGTCGTCGAAACTCGCCACCGGATGCCGG
>DAHVTI010000003.1 GCA_027324255.1 Bryobacterales bacterium
CTCCACGTACCTCATCGGATGGACCGCGGACCGCTACTCCTTCGAGCCTGTGCTCATCTTGGCCAGCATCATTCCCCTGCTGGCCACAGGGCTGGTGCTGGCGCTGCTGCGCGAGCGGCGGCATCAGGGCGTGATCGAGTCCGGCGGCGTGCGAAATTAGGGAAGATGTTCCGGAATTCCGCCGCTATTTTCTCCGGCGTCGCGCTGGCGCCGTGGTTTCTTTCCGTGTCGTCCAGTGCGCTTCGTGCGCAGACCGCGCCCGCGCCTTACGTCGTAAAGGTCGCCGGAGAGGGACGCAAGCTGGTGCTGCTTTCCGGCGGTACGGTGATCGGGTGGGGAGATACACGCGACGGTTGGCCCGGGCCTGTGGCTGCCGGCAGCGTCAGCGGCGGGGAAGCCCCGGCCTGGTCTCAATCGCGCTGCCTGGAAAGGCCCTGGACATCGCCGCCCGCACGGGAACTTCCTACGCGCTGCTGAGCGATGGAACGGTGGCGGCCTGGGGGAAGGGGAGAGACGGCGCGCTGGGCACCGGCGCGCCCGGGACCGTCAATTCCGAACAGCCCCTGCGCGAAGGGTTTGGCGAACCTGGTTCGGATTGCCGCCGCGGAAAACGGCGCGGCGGCCTTTTTCAGGGACGGCACAGTGTTTGCCTGGGGGCAGGCGTGACGGAGGGGTCATCGGGGATGGCCACTATTCGACGCGCCAACTGGCCTCCGGCGAGCCGGCACTCGAACCGGTGCGGGTGCCGGGCGTCAGCGGCATCTTGCAGATCGCCACTGGAAGCTCGCACGTGCTCGCGCTGACGGGTGATGGCCGGGTGATCACCTGGGGCTCGAACTGCCACGGAGCGCAGGGCCGGGCGCCGCGGCGGGAGCGGCCAATGGACGTTCCCGGCGAGGTGCCCGGCTTGACGGGAGTGATCGCGGTGGCCGGCGGCAACGGCGTATCGACGGTGCTCAGGAAAGACGGCACGGTGTGGGTGTGGGGGCGAACGGGCACGCCCAGTTCGGCGACGGAGACCGGACGGGCCCACCGCGTGTAGACAGCGGTTACCAACTGGTGCCCCAGCAGGTGGCCGGCGTCTCCAACGTTGCTGCCATTTCGCTCGGGCTCACGGGGAGGCACACCCTGGCGCTGCTCAAGGACGGAACCGTGCGCGGCTGGGGCAATATCAACTGGGAGCAGTTGGGCGCGGGCGTTTCCGGCACTTTTCAACTGCGGCCCGTGACGCCGAAGATCGCCGGCGCGAAGGCCGTGTTCGCGGCGGGCAACAGCTCTTTCGCCGCATGGGCGGACGGGACCTTCTGGATTTGGGGCAGCGGAGGCCGGAACGAATGGCCGCTGACCGCCAACACCAGGCTGCCGGTCAAACTGGAGCTGAAGTAGGAGGCGCGGCGCGCGGGGCGAAGGCAGGACGCTCTCCATCGCGGCCGGTTGGTACATGCGGAGCGTCACCGTGCGTGCAACCGATGGAGCGCCGGTGCGCGTACCCGACTGCCGCGGCGTGCGCCTCCGCCGGAGGACGGTTCCCGCACGCCGGCAATCACGCTATCATTCTCACTGCGCGCGGCATTCCGCCGGCACAGGACTCTCCCATGAACAGACGCACCTTTCTCGAACTTGCCCCCCTCGGCGCCGGCGGGATGTTTGCCGCCGGCTCCGTCCTTGCCTCTTCTTTCAGTGCCGCGCCGCCGAACAAGCGCGAGCGCATGTTGCAGTGGCTGGCCGGCAAGACCGACCCCAACTACACGCCCGCGGCTTTCTTCCTGCACTTCGGCGCCGAGTACAAGAATGGTGTGCCGGCCGCGAAGCGCCACCTCGAGTTCTTCCGCCAGACGGATATGGATTTCGTGAAGATCCAGTTCGAGCAGACCTATGAGCGGGAGCCGTTCCTCGCAAAGCCGTCCGACTGGTCGAAACTGTCGCCGCGGAAGATCGACTTCTATGAGCCGCTCATCGTGACGGTGCGGGAACTGGTCAAGGCCGCGAAGAAGGATGCCTTGATCCTGATGACTCTTTACTCGCCTTACATGTGCGCCGGGCACTGCGCGACCTCGCCCGTGCTGCGGCGGCACCTCGCGGAGAACCCCGACGCCGTGAAGCGCGGCCTGGAGATCCTGACCGAGAGCCAGATGATCTTCGTGCGTGCCTGCATCCAGGCGGGCGTCGACGGCTTCTATATGTCCACGCAGGGCTCCGAGGCCGGCCAACTTGCGAATCCCGGGATCTTCACGAAATACGTGAAGCCGTTTGACCTGGTGGCCATGAAGGAGGCGAGCGCCACCTGCCCCTTCAACATCCTGCACGTGTGCGATTACGTCGCACCCTACGCGAACTTCGATGCCGTTCTCGACTATCCCGGACAGGTCGTCAACTGCAATCCAAAACTCATCGGCAGGCAGCTCTCCTTTCGGGAGATCGCGGCGATGTTCAAGCGTCCCTGCATGGGCGGCCTGGACCGCCACGGCGTGCTGGTGAAAGGAACGCCCGTGCAGGTGGAGGCAGAGGTGAAGCGCGTGGTGAAAGCCGCGCCGCGCCAGTTCATTCTCGGCGCCGACTGCACGGTGCCCAGCGAACTCGACTGGAACCGCATCCGGCAGGCGATCGACGTGGCCCACCACACCGGGGCCTGACGCGCGCAGCCTATTTTGCCTGGTTGAGAATCTCCCCGTACAACTCGGGCCGGCGCCTTTGCAGCGGGCCTTTGCGGGCCGCCGAAGGGTCGATGCGAGCCGTGACGATCTGATCGTGCTCCCCGCTGTTGGCGGCGGCGATCCGGCCCTGCGGGTCGATGATCAGGCAGCGCCTGGGGTGGACGAACGCCAGCCACACCCCGTTTTCATAGGCCCGCACGCGCATCATCATATCGTTCATCTCGCCGTAGCCGCCCCAGGCGGGCACGAGTATGAGCTGCGCTCCCTTCACCGCCAGCACGCGCGCCGTCTCCGGCATCTGGCGGTCGTAGCAGATCAGCGTTCCCCATCGTCCAAAGGGCGTCGAAACAACGGGGAAGCCCGTTCCCTTGGTGTTGAACGGCTCGTCGTCGGCGGTGTGGCTCTTCGAGTAGAGCGACGCCACCACGCCATCGGGCGAGAAGATGGCCACCGAGTTGAACATCTCATCCCGCCTGCGCTCCGCGAAGCCCACCGCCAGGTAGATCTTGAGCTCGCGCGCGAGGCCGGCGGCGCGCTTCATCAGGGGGCCGTCGATGGCCTCGCCCACCGCGAGGTAGCGCTCGCGGGTGAGCCCCGGGGAGTGTTTCTCGTTCCCGACGTAGCCTTCGAGGAATCCTTCCGGCGTGATGACCACCTGCGCTCCCTGCGCGGCCGCCTGCCGCGCGTAGCGCTCCATCTTTGCGAAATTGGCTTCCTTGTTCCAGGGCTCCGGCATCAGGCTCAGCCCGGCGATGGTGAACGGCAGGTCGGCGGCGTAGGCCAGCGAGGCCAGCAGCAGGGACAGCGCGATTCGCAGCAGCATGCGTCCTCCGTGGCTACGGCTTCAGTCGGACGGGCAAGCCGGTTTTGATGGACCCCTTGGCGGCGTCGATGATTTCATTGACGGCCACGGTGTATTCGAGCGACACGAGGCCTTCCACCGGGCGGTTGGTCTTCAGGCAATGCACCATGTAGGCGATGGGCCCGGAGCGCTCCGGAGGCAGCGGCGGAACGTCAAT
>DAHVTI010000014.1 GCA_027324255.1 Bryobacterales bacterium
TGCTGGCGTGGTTCCTCGCCACCCACGGGCAATTCGATTGGGCTCCTCTGTGGAAGGCGCTCGGGTGGAAGCCGGAACTCGACAGGCCTTGTGGAGAGGCGGGCAGCGAAGATCGCTGCCCGGCGGAACTCATCTTCCTGCTGCAACCGGAGCAGGCGATTGTGGTGATTCACGCCGATTTCTCATCGCATGACGTGTACCTGCGGTACCTGCGCCGGGCGGACGGGAAGTGGCGGTTCAGCGGGGGCTTCGAGGCACCGTTGTTCTACTATCCGCGCCGGCACGAAGTGGTCCGATCCTCAGGCGGGCAGTTCCTGAGGATCGCCCGCCAGGGGATGAGAGGTACCGGGATGTCGAGCGAAGTAGAAGAGTGGTTCGACATGTCATTGCCTGAATTCAAACCCGTGTTGTCGGTTGTCTCCAGAGGGCATCACATCATGCCGGGTAGAGACGAAATCAGCCGCGACTTCTCGGCCAGGGTTTTCCCTTCAGGGAAAGAATTGCACGTGGATCTGCAAATCGAGCTCTTTGCGATGGAGGGATACAGCCGCCACCAACTGGGCGCGTTGAGCGGCGGCGCGGTTTTCCGGCGCGCCTCCGGGAATGTCTACCAGTTCCAGGAAGCAAACATCTTGGGCTACCCGAAGACAATCTCCGGCGAGGGCTTCGAGCGGCTGACGGACGTGGACGAAGGGCCCGGCGCCGAGGAGTGGATCCGCCTCGGTCTGGCCGGGCTGAAGGAGATTGCCAGGGGTGAGGAATGCGCGGCGAAGGCCTGGCTGAGGCGCATCGCTGCCCGGCTGAAGGCAACTCCCGCGGTGCTCGAATTGCGGAAGCTGCTGAGGTGAGCCTGTCGCGTTCTTCCTGCGCCCCACCGGCTATGGTGTGATGGCAAGGTGGCCCAGACCCAATCCCTGCAATGCCCCGGTTGCGCGGCGCCGGTCGAATACGACCCGCAGGCCGCGAAGTTGAAGTGCCCGTACTGCCAGACGCTGATCGAAATTCAGAGCGACGACCACGCGCAGCCCGTTGTCGAGATGGACTTCGAAGAGGCGCGGCGGCGGGCGGCGGGGCAGGCCGGCGAGGCGCTGGGCGGGCTCTCCGACAAGGCCGTGCAGGTGGAGTGCGCCACGTGCGGTGCGGCCGTGGTTTTCGAGCCGCCCGAGGTGGCCGGGCAGTGCCCGTTCTGCACCACCAGGATCATCGCGGAGCCGCACACGCCGGACCCTCTGATCAGGCCGCAGGGGCTGCTGCCGTTCTCCGTGCCGAAGCCCGCCGCCATGCACAGCCTGCGCGCCTGGCTCGCATCCCGCTGGTTCGCGCCGAACGACCTGAAGCGCGTGGCCAACCCCGACCGGCTGGAAGGGATCTACCTGCCCTTCTGGACCTACGACGCCGAAGCCGACACCGAGTACACGGGCCTGCGCGGCGAGCATTACTGGGTGCAGGAATCGTACACGGAGAAGGTGGACGGCCGGCCCCGGCAGCGCACGCGCAATGTGCGGAAGACGCGCTGGCACCCGGCCGCGGGCCGCGTCCACGACTCGTTCGACGACATCCTGGTGCCGGCGTCGAAGTCGATCGCCGCCAAGCGGTTGGACGACCTGGAGCCGTGGGGGCTCGAGAAGGTCGAGCCCTACACCGCCGCCTACCTGGCCGGCTTCAAGGCACAGCGCTACCAAGTGGACCTGGACGACGGCTTCGGGGCGGCGCGCGAGCGTATGGAGCCGGCCATCCGCGACTCGGTGTGCGCGGACATCGGCGGCGACGAGCAGCAGATCCTGACACTGAACGTGGCGGTGAGCGGCGTCACCTTCAAGCACCTGCTGCTGCCGGTGTGGCTGGGCGCCTACCGCTATCAGCAGAAGGTCTACCAGATCGCCGTGAACGCGCGCACGGGCGAGGTCTCCGGCGAGCGTCCCTACAGCGCGGCCAAGATCGCGTTGCTGGTACTGGCGATTGTGCTGGCCATCGCGCTGTTCGCTATCCTCAAAAACTACTGAGCGGGTGGGCGCGGTCCCGCAGCGGGAACGCCGCGCGCCCGCCGCTCTTCTGCGCGGCGTAGACGCCGCTGACCATCTCGATGGTCCAGCGGCCGTCTTCTTCGCTGCAGATGGGCTTGCGGTCCTGCTCGATGGCCTCGAGCAGGTCCCGGACCATCAGCGCGTTGGCGATCAGCGCGCTGCCGCCGAGCAGGCCGGCGGGCTCCGGCGCGGGCTCGATCTTTTCCCACGCCTGCCCTCCAATCGCCAGCCATGCGGCGGAGCGCAGCAGGTAGGGCTGGCCCGCCGGGTAGATGCCCATGGGCAAGAAGATGACGCCCTTTTCGCCGGCGATCCGCAGGCCGTAGCGCAGTTCATGCGTCGTCGCGCAGGCCTTGGAGGCGAAGTGGCCGGGCACGCCGCCGTCGAAGGCGAACGCGGCCTCAATCTGGTTGCCGGCCACGGGTCCGATAGCTTCGCTGGCTTTCCTGACGTGTTGCGGCGCGAGTTCCGCGCCGTCCTGAGTGACGTGGGCAGAGACCCACTTCGGGTCGCCGGCGAAGATGCGCATCATGTCGAACAGGTGCGTGCCGAGCACCATCATGTCCTCGCCGCCGGCGCGGCGGTCTTCCTTGCCGCGGGCGTTGAGCTCCTGGATGCGGCCGATGGCGCCGCCCTGGATGAGTTCCTGGACGCGGCGCGTGAAGGGCGAGCAGCGCATCTGGTGGGCGATCTGGAGCTTGACGCGGGCGCGGCGCACGGCCTGCACCATGCGGTCGGCTTCTGCCAGGTCGCGCGCGAATGGCTTCTCCATGTAAATGTGCGCGCCTGCCCCAGCCGCGGCCTCCACCATGCCGGCGTGCTCGTCCAGCCAGCGGGGACCGATGCTGACGAGGTCGGGCTTTTCTTTCCGCAGCATTTCGCGGTAGTCGCGATAGGCGCGCGGAGCTTTCGTGCGGGCCACGCCCTGGACAAGCCCGTCTTCGCCGGCGTCGGCCACGGCCACGACTTCCACGTTCGCGAAGGCCTGCCAGACGACGTCGAGGCCGTGGCCGTAATTGCCCTGGCCGGTGTGTCCGATGACGGCGGCGCGGTACTTGCGCGCCGGCGCCGCATGAGCCTGGATGGCGCCGAGCGCCGCTGCCACGAGAGTTCGCCTGTTCATGGTTTCTGGAGACAGGCTACACCGCGTGGAGCGGCGGCGGGGGAAGCCGTGAAGCCCGCGCTCAGGGCCGGGCTTCGAAGATCAGGTTGAAGGGCGTCTGGTTGGCGCGCCGGAAGCGCGTGAAGCCTCCGCGGCAGACTACTTCCCGCAGACGCTCCTCGCCCGCCTGGGCGCCGAGGCACAGGCCGACCTCCTGGGCGCGCGACGCCGGCGTGCAGATCATCGTGGACGCGGAGTAGAAGACTCGCCCGACGGCGTTGAGGTTCTCGTGGACGGCATCGCCCGCGAAGGGCTCGACGATCATCCACGTGCCATCCTCGTCGAGCATTTCGCGGATGTGCGCCGCGGCGCCGATGGGGTCGCCCATGTCGTGCAGGCAGTCGAAGCAGGCGACGAAGCCGTAGCGCGAGCCGTGGAAGTCCTTGGCCGTGGCGACCTCGAAGCTGGCGTTGTTGACGCCGGCGCGGGCGGCCGAGCGGCGGGCCTTGCCGACAGACGGGCCGTGATAGTCGAAGCCGACGAAGGTGGAGCGCGGGAAGGCGCGCGCCATCAGGACGGTGGAGGCGCCGTGGCCGCAGCCGACGTCGGCGGCGCGAATGCCGCGTTCGAGCTTCTCGCGGACGCCGTCGAGGGACGGGATCCAGCTATCGACGAGGTTGGCGGCGTAGTTGGGACGGAAGAAGCGCTCCGTGCCCTCGAACAGGGCCGTATCGTGCTCGTCCCATCCGACTCCTTCGCCGGTGCGGAAAGCTTCCGCGATCCGCGGTTCGTCGCGCATCACGGCGCTAATGATCTGGTAGGCGCCGGGCAGATAGGCGGGGCTGTCTTCCACGGCGAGGGCGAAGGCCTGTTCGTCGGGCAGGGTGAAGGCGCGAGTGCCGGCGTCGTACTCAACGAAGCCGCCGGCGGCCTGCGCGCACAGCCATTCCTGCACGTAGCGCTCATCGGTTCTGGTTTTCGCGGCAAGCTGCGCCGCCGTCATCGGGCCGCAGCCGGCCATGGCTTTGTAGAGTCCCAGTTTCTCTCCAATTAGCACCAGGGCCGCGTTCATCGCCGCACCGAGCTCGCCGACGACCTGGCCCATAAACACATCGAGTTTCTGCTGATCGACTTGCATCCCAGTCTGCTCCTTTGCGCCGTCCCTCGGCGCCTGATACCTGGCAGTATACGGCGGAATGGCGGAGCGAAGAATCGAAGAAAAGGGATATACCGTGAAAATGTCTAAAATGTGCGTGCGCGGTCCATTGAGACGGAAGGGCCGGCGTGCGCGGAGGCGGCTGGCAGGCGGCGGGCCGCGTCCTACTTGATGCCGACCACCATCGAGTCGGGCCCGACAAGGTGCTCCACCCTGGTATCGCGGAAGCCGGCCTGGCGCATCCACGCGGCGCAGTCGGCGCCGGTGTAGTCGAAGCCATCCTGCGTTTCGATGAGCATGTTCAGGCTCATGAGAAGCCCGAAGGTGTTGCGGCGGCGGTCGTCGTCGATGATGGCTTCGTAGACGATCAGGGCCCCGCCTGGCGGAAGGGCCTCGTAGGCTTTGCCGATGAGTACCTGCTTGGCTTCCATGTTCCAGTCGTGGAGGATGTGGCCCATCGTGATCACGTCGGCCTGGGGCAACGGATCCTGGAAGAAGTTGCCGGCTTGGAACCGCAGGCGTGGCGCCACGCCGTTCGACAGTGCGTACTCCTCGAAGATCGGCTCCACTTCGGGAAGGTCGAAGCCGGTGCCCCGCAGGTGGGGGTTGGCAGCGGCGATCTGGACGGCGAGATCGCCCTGGGCGGTGCCGACGTCGGCGAAGGTGCGGTAATCGGCCCACGGGAAGCGCCGGCCGATGGCCTGGTTTGCGCCGCGGCTCAGACCGGTCATAGCGGCCAGGAATTGCTTCAGCCGGGCCGGGTCGGCGTAGAGCGCCTCGAAGAGCGGCATGGCGCCGGTGCGGATCTCGTTTTGCGGGCGCCCGGTACGCAGGGCTTCCGTCAGGTGGGACCAGAACGGGTAGAGGCGATGGTTGCACATCTCGAGCAGCCCGCCGACGTAGGTGGGCTTGCGGCGGTCGAGGTAGAGATCGGTGGCCGGGGCGTTGGAGTAGAGTCCCCCGGTTCTTTCCAGGAAGCCCATCGAAACGAGGGCGTCGAAGAAGTCGGCTGCGGATCGGGGATGGAGCCCCAGGCGGCCGCGCAGCTCCGCGAGCGGAAGCGGATGCCGGGCGAGTTCGGTGAAGACGTCGAGTTCGATGGCGCTCAGGAGCGTTTTAGAGGCCCAGAAGCCCAGGCCCACTTGCAGGATGTGGTCGAAAGACGGCTGCGCGCCGCCGTTGTGGCTGTTCATTTTGTCCCTCTCATCCCGGCGATTGGCTGAATGTTCCCAGGTGATCACGAGCGGCGCCCGTGAGTGTACGCGTGAGTACAGTATAGGCCCGAACGGTGGGAATGGGTGTGGGTTCTTTGCGGATCCGCCGCCGGTTCCCGATACACTGGTGAATTCGGGATGGCAGCCGAGGGACAGAAGAATATCGCGGTGCTGGCGGAGAAGCCGTCGGTGGCGCGGGACATCGCGCGGGTGCTGGGGGCGAGCGCGAAGGGCGAAGGCTACCTGCACGGCAACGGCTACGTGGTGACATGGGCCATCGGGCACCTGGCGGCGCTGGCGCAGCCGCACGAGATCAACCCGTCGTGGCGGCAGTGGCGGCGGGACACGCTGCCGATGCTGCCGCGCGAATGGCCGCTGGTGGTCTACGACAAGACGAAGGATCAGTTCGAGGTGGTGCGGAAGATCCTGAACTCGCCGCGCGTGTCGAAGGTGGTGTGCGCCACGGACGCGGGGCGCGAAGGGGAGCTGATCTTTCGCTACATCTACGAAGCGGCTGGCTGCGCGAAGCCGGTGGAGCGGCTGTGGGTTTCGTCGCTGACGGCCGACGCCATCCGCAAGGGTTTCGACGGACTCAAGCCGGGGCGCGAATACGACGGTCTGGCGGACGCGGCGCGCGGCCGCAGCCGGGCGGACTGGCTGGTGGGCATGAACCTTTCCCGCGCCTACTCGCTGGCGTACAACGAGGACCTGTCGGTGGGCCGCGTGCAGACGCCGACACTCGCCATGGTGGTGGAGCGCGAGCTTTCGATCCGCGCCTTCGTGCCGGAGGACTACCGCGAAGTGGCGGCCACCTTTCATCCGCAGGGCGCGCCGCAGGCGGCGCAGTACCGCGGCACGTGGTTCCGCGAGCGGCAGCCGGGGACCGACAAGGAGACGCTGCAGAAAGCGATGCGCCTGCCGGCGGACGGCGAAGAAGCCGCGCGCATCGTGGAGCGGGCGCGCACGGGCGAAGCCTTCATCGAAAGCCTGGAGCAGGCCACGCAGCGCATGGCGCCGCTGCCGCTGTACGACCTGACCGAGCTGCAGCGCCACGCCAACCGCCTGTACGGCTTCAGCGCGCAGAAGACGCTGGATACGGCGCAGGCGCTCTATGAGCGCCACAAGCTCATCAGCTATCCGCGCACCGACAGCCGGCACCTGTCGGAGAGCGTCGCGGCCACCCTGCCGCGCGTCGTGAAGGCGGTGGAGGGCGAGTATCGCGCGCTGCTGGCGCCGGGCACCGGCGAGCGTCCGCTGGGCCGCCGCTTTGTGGACGATGCCAAGGTCAGCGACCACCACGCCATCATCCCGACGGTCACGCCGCCGCAGCGGGCGTCGTTGAACGCCGACGAGAAAAAGATCTACGACCTGATCTGCCGCCGCCTGCTGGGCGCCTGGCACAAGGACTACGTCTGGTCCGTGACCACCGTGATCACGGCCATCCGCAACGGCGAAACCGTGGACCGCTACCACACCTCCGGCACGGCCGTGATCGACAAGGGCTGGAAGGTGCTGGAAGTGGAGCTGCCGAAGAAGAAGGGCAAGGCGGAGGATGACGGCGAGCAGGCGCTGCCGGAAGGGCTCCACGAAAGCCAGCCGCAGGACGTGGTGAACGTGGAGGAGCTGAGGAAAAAGACGCGCGCTCCGAAGCGCTTCACCGAGGCGACGCTGCTGACGGCCATGGAGACCGCCGGCAAGACTCTGGATGAGAAAGAGCTGTCGGAGGCGATGAAGGAGTCGGGCCTCGGCACGCCGGCCACACGCGCGGCCATCATCGAGGTGCTGCTGAAGCGCGGCTACATCGAGCGGGCGGGCAAGAGCCTGCAGGCCACCGATAAGGGCATCCGTCTGATCGAGGTGGTGCACCCCGAGGTGAAGAGCCCGGCGATGACGGGGCAGTGGGAGGCGTTTCTGGGACGGATCCACAAGGGCAAGGACCGCCTGGGGCCGTTCCTCGAAGGCATCGAGCAATACGTGCGCGAAGTGGTGGGCAAGGTGGGGTCGAGCCCGGCGCAGAAGCGTCCGGCGCCAACGGCGGCGGAGGCGCCCCAGGCCGCCGCGGCGCCGCCGCGCGCCGAAGCCGCAGCGGCGCAGCAGCCTGTTCTTGAGCCGGGCGGGGAGCCGGCGGATCTGCTTCACCGCGTGTTCGGCTTCGAGGCGTTCCGGCCCAATCAGGAGGCGGTGTGCCGCGCGCTGATCGAAGGCAAGGACGCGCTGCTGGTGATGCCGACGGGCTCCGGCAAATCTCTGTGCTATCAACTGCCCGGGGTGGCGCGCGGCGGCACCACGCTGGTGGTGAGCCCGCTGATCGCGCTGATGGAAGACCAGGTGGGCAAGCTGAAGGCGCAGGGCCTGCGGGTGTCGCGCATCCACAGCGGCATGGACCGCGCGGCCTCGCGCCAGGCGTGCATCGAATACCTCAACGGCGAGCTGCAGTTCCTGTTCGTGGCGCCGGAGCGGCTGCGCGTAGCCGGGTTTCCGGAGATGCTGGCCAAGCGCAAGCCGTCGCTCGTCGCCATCGACGAGGCGCACTGCATTTCGCAGTGGGGCCACGATTTCCGGCCCGACTACCGCATGCTGGGCCAGCACCTGCCGGCGCTACGGCCGGCGCCGGTGATCGCACTGACGGCCACGGCCACGCCGCGCGTGCAGCAGGACATCTGCGCGCAGTTGGGCCTGGCGCACACGGCGCGCTTCATCCACGGCTTCCGGCGCGAGAACCTGGCCATTGAGGTGGTGGAGGCGGCGCCGTCGCGCCGCGCAGAACTGGTGTTGGAACTGCTGGCGGACGAAGAGCGGCGGCCGGCGATCGTCTATGCGCCCACCCGCAAGCAGGTGAACGAGCTGACGCTTGAGTTGAAGGCCGAGTTCCCCGCGGGCGCCTACCACGCCGGACTCGACGCCGAGCACCGCAAGCGGGTGCAGGAGGAGTTCCTGGCCGGGCGCATCGAAGTGATGGTGGCCACCATCGCCTTCGGCATGGGCATCGACAAGCCCGACGTGCGCACGGTGATCCACACGGGGCTGCCGGGCAGCGTGGAGGCCTATTACCAGGAGATCGGGCGCGCGGGCCGCGACGGCGCGCC
>DAHVTI010000032.1 GCA_027324255.1 Bryobacterales bacterium
CGGCGAAAGCCGCGCCCGCGGAGTGATCGGGGAGTGGGCCGGCGACGAGCGGCGGCGAGGACCGCGCCAGCGGAGTGATCGGGGAAGAGGGCCGGGGCGGTGAGCGGCGGCGAAAGCCGCGCCGGCGGAGTGGTCGGGGAAGAGGGCCGGCGGCTGGCGGCGGCGAGGACCGCGCCAGCGGGGTGATCGGGGAAGAGGGCCGGTGGTGAGAGGCGGCGAAAGCCGCGCCAGCGGGGTGATCGGGGAAGAGGGCCGGGGCGGTGAGCGGCGGCGAAAGCCGCGTCGGCGGAGTGATCGGGGAAGAGGGCCGGGGCGGTGAGCGGCGGCGAGGAGTGGGCCCGCGGGGTGATCGGGGAATGGGCCGGCGGCGGGCGGCGGCGTGAACCGCGCCCGCGGGGTGATGGGGGAAGAGGGCCGGCGGTGGAGGCTGCGGGGAGATCGTGGTGCTGAACGAGGGCGGGAGCCGGCGCAGGGGCGCTAGCCGGCCGGATGAGGGTCCACGGCCGGGTCGGGCTCGGGGTCAGCGGCGGCGGGCTGCTGGAAGCGATCGAGCAGGATCTCGGCCGCCTTTTGCGAGGCTCCCTTCTTGGACGAGCACTCGGCCTGGGCGGTGAATTCGCGGCCGATGCGGGCCTCGACGACGAAGCGCTTGGCGTGCTCGGGGCCGGACTCGGCGACGATGGCGTAGCGGGGCATGGGCAAGCCGCGGGCCTGGGCCAGTTCCTGCAGGGCGCTTTTGGCGTCGATGGGGATGCGCGGCTGTTGGAGGTCCTTGAGTGGGATGGCGTTCCAAAGATAGCGGGTGAGGAACGACCGGCAGGCGTCGAGCCCGCGCTCCGGGCCGGCGTCGAGATAGATGGCCGCGATGATGGCTTCGACGGCGTCGGCGAGAAGGGCCTTCTTCTTCCGCCCGCCGCTCAACTCTTCGCCCTTGCCCAGCCGGAGATGGTCGCCGAGCGCGAGGTCGAGGGCGGTTTCGTACAGGCGGGCGGCGCTGACGAGGTGGGCTTTGAGGCGGGAGAGGTCGCCTTCAGAGGAGGCGGGGGCGAGGCCGAGGACGAACTCCGAGGCGAGGAAGCCGAGGATGGCGTCGCCCAGGAATTCGAGTTGTTCGTTGTCGCGGAGCGCCGGTGTGCCGGGGTCGGAGGAGGCGGGCACTTCGGCGACCAGCGAGGTATGGGTGAGCGCGCGGAGGAGCAGGGCCTGGTCCCTGAACGCGTAGCCGAGGCGGGCCTCGAGCTCCTCCGGCGGTGCAATCATAAGGTCCAACTACTTAGCGGCGGCGGCCTTGGCCTTGTTGGCTTCGATCTTGAGCGACGCGGCGGCGGACTTCACTTGGGGCGCGGCGTTGGGATCGGCGGCGGCCTTGTCGAGCATGGCGATGGCTTCGTCGTACTGCTTGGTCTGAATCTGGCAGTTGGCGAGGCGGACCATGGTGGAGGGATCGGGCTGGTTGGCGCCGGTAACGGCGAGGCCGAGTTCGGTGGCGCAGACATCATACTTCTTGCGCACGAGAGCGGCGAGGCCGAGGGCTTCGTGGGCCTGGGCGGTGAAGTCCTTCTTGGCGCCTTCCCACTGCTCGTCGGCGATGTCGGGGCGGGGCTTGGGGGCTGTGGCGATCAGATCGATGGCGGCCTTGGCCATCTTCTCCGAGCGGCCGAGCTTCTCTTCCTTGTCGAGGTCGAACTCCTTGGTGCGCAAGGCGAGGGCCTGGGCGATCATGATCTGGGCGCCGAAGAACTTGGGGTCGGCTTCGAGGGCCTTCTCGGCATAGATGATCACGTTGTCCATGTCGTTCTTCTGCTGGGCGGAAAAGGCGGCGATGTAGAAGGCGGTGGCCTTGAACTCGGTGTCGGCGAACTTGGTGATCAGGTTGTTGGCGGCGGCGATGCGGGCGTCGGGGTCCTGCGCCTGGAACATGGCCTGGATGGCTTCCACCTCTTTGGGGCCCTTCGGCTGGGGTTGCTTCGTGTTGGCGGTTTGGGCCGGCAGGAGGCAGGCGCCGAGAACGGCGGCCAGGAGTGCTTTGGAAAGGGACGAACGGGTCATCAGTAAACCTCAGTATTGAGTGTAAATCAGGGATCCTTGCGCGGGGCTGGCGCCGCGGGGAGCGAAGCCATCTCCGCCTGGGCGGCTTTCACCGCGCCTTCGCTGGCTCCGGCCGTGGCCAGAGCCGCCTGGTAGTGTTTCGCGGCCGCGGGGATGTCGCCGGCGGCGCGGGCGAGGCGGGCCAGGTAAACGCTGGTCCACGCGCGCTCAAAGGGTTCGGGATTGAGATCGAGGGTGCGCTCGAACATCTGCTGGGCGAGCTCGGGGTTGTTCTGGAGGACGGCGATGCGGGCCAGGCCGAAGGTAGCCTTGGCCTGGACCGGTTTGGGGGCCGTCTGCTGGAGCGCCTGGCGGAAGGCGGTGGCCGCGGCCGGGAGGTCGCGCTTCGAATAGAGTTCCTCGCCCTGGGCGGCGAGCAGGGCAGCGCCGGCGAGCTGCGGCGGCGCGGGAGGCGGCGGCCCCTGGACCTTGCGCACGGCGCGCTCGGAGACGAACTGGACCTGGGCGATGCGCTTATCCTCTTTGCCTACGTCGATGGCCTCGAGCATGGCGGGGAAGTGGAGGCGGAAGGACTGCTCCTGCTTTTCGTAGGTGGGCAGGGCATCGTAGAAGTACGCCGTGAGGATGAAGCCCTCGCTCATGAAGCGCTGGACCAGGGCCGGGCCCTCGCGGCCATCGAGGCGGGCCTCGACGGCGTAGACGGCGCACATGCCGGCGAGGCGGACGAAGTCGTTGCGGTAGTCCTCGGCGAGGATGGGGGAGGCGAGGGCGAGATCGGCGAGGCCCTTCTTCTTGTCGAGGATGGCGGCGTTGCGGATGGCGAGGGGATCGATCAGGTAGTCGAGGTAGGCGTGGCGGATGTCGCGGACGCGGGGCTCGGGCGAAGGGGTGACAACGACGAAGTAGTCGTCACCCATGACGCGGGACAGGACGTAATTGGGGGCGCCGAGGAGGTCGATGAAGAGCTGGAAGCGGCGGCCGCGGATACCGGAGGTGGGGTTGCGGAGGTAGGCGTTGGCCTGGAGGACGGCTTCGGCGACGGGCTGGTGGTAGCGCTGGATGGCCTGTTCGAAAGCGGGCTGGGAGCGTCGGAAGGCCTCGTCGAGTTGGGCCTCCTCGTGGAAGCGGGAGAGGATGTCTGAGAAGCCTTCGAGGGCGGCGGCCTCGGGGGGCATGAGATTGGGGGCGAAGCGGGGCTTGAAGGAGGGCGGAGCGTCGACGCTGAGGGCGAAGGTGACGTACTGGCTGAGGTCGGAGGCGGGGGAGCCGGTGCGATGGGCGTCGACGAAGCGCTTGAGGGAGTCGAGGGAGGCAGGCTTGCGCTGGACGATCCACTGGCGGACCTGGGCGCGCAGGGGGTGGGCGTTGGGGGAGTTGAGGCCGTCGTCATAGCCGGCGGCGTTGAGGGCGGCGAGGACGGAGAAGAGGGTGGGCGAGGCGTCGAGCTGGCCGAGCTGCGGCTGGCCCGCGAGGGGCGGGACGGCGACGGTGAACAGACATACTGCGGCCGTCCTAATTATGGGCCAAGGCGACATTCTACTCTGATTTCAGTGTACAGGATCGTTCCCGCTTCCGATGGGGAAGGCGGGCAGCACGGAGGGGTCGGCGCAGACGTCGGAGAGAGGAGCGAACTCGAAGTCGCGCAGGAGGCGGGCGAGCTTGCTTTTCATGCCGTGCAGGCCGAGGTAGGTGCGGGCGCGGGCCAGAGCGGAGGAGGCGAGGCGGGGCTGGGCGGCGTCGATCTCCCAGGGATGGAAATAGATGCAGGCCGCCGCTTGTTCGACGGCGTTGATGCGGCGGATGCCGGCGGCGGTGTAGCGGTAGGGCAGGAGGCGGAGGTAGCCGCCGCCGCCGACCGGGACGATGCGGGAAGGGGAGAGGCTGGCGGTGGCGGGCGGCACTTCGATGATGGGCCCGGCGGGGGTTTCGAGGACGTGGGGGTGGCGCGGGTGGCCG
Source organism: Bryobacterales bacterium (assembly GCA_027324255.1). GTDB lineage: Bacteria > Acidobacteriota > Terriglobia > Bryobacterales > Bryobacteraceae > Paludibaculum. The sequence continues at coordinate 4,006 of DAHVTI010000032.1, forward strand.
GGGATACCGTAGCGGTCGTGGCGGATGGGGTAGATGCTGGAGTCGGTGGTGAAGCCGCACTCGACGAGAGTCTCGAGGGCCCAGAGGGAGCGGCGGGTGATGGAGTAGCTGGGGGCGCGGTAGGCGGTGGGGCGGGCGCCGGCGGCATCGGCGATGACGGCGACGGCGTGGAGGGTGTCGGCCTTGAACTCGGCAGGGGAGAGTTCATAGACGAGGGAGTGGGCGTAGCTGTGGCAGGCGATTTCGTGTCCGGCGGCGGCGATGCGGCGGACGAGGGCGGGGAAGCGCCGGGCCACCCAGCCGAGGATGAAGAACGTGGCGCGGGTGCGGTGCGCGGCGAGCAGGTCGAGCACCTCGGCGGTGGAGTCGCAGACGCGCGAAGGGAGGGCGTCCCAGCGGGAATGATCGACGGAGCGCTGCACCTCGGAGGGGTGGAAGTAGTCTTCCACGTCGACGCTGAGGATGTTGCGCATGGCTATGACGGCGGCTCAGAGGCGGACGATGTTCAAGCCGGAGCGTCCGCGGAGGGCGTTGCGGGTGTCGAGGATGAGGCCGCAGTTCGCGGTGAGGGCGTCGTAGTCGAAGCTCTTGTGGTCGGTGATGATGACGGCGCAGTCGGCCTGGGCGGCCTGCTCGACGGGGACGGAATCGAGGGTGTAGCTGTCGAAGCGGATGGAAGAGACGAAGGGGTCTGAGTAGCAGACGTCGGCGCCGCGCTGGCGGAGCAGGTGGATGACGTCGAGGGCGGGGGACTCGCGGACGTCGTCGATGTCGCGCTTGTAGGCGACGCCGAGGATGTGGATTCTGGAGCCCTTGAGGGCCTTGGCGTGTTCGTTGAGGGCGTCCTGGGTGCGGAGGACGACATAGTGGGGCATGTCGCCGTTGACGTGGCCGGCGAGCTCGATGAAGCGGGCCTCGATGCCGGCCTGCTTGGACTTCCAGGAGAGATAGAAGGGGTCGATGGGGATGCAGTGGCCGCCGAGGCCGGGGCCGGGGTAGAAGGGCATGAAGCCGAAGGGCTTGGTGGCGGCGGCGTCGATGACCTCCCAGACGTTGATGTTCATGCGGTGGCACATGACGGCGAGCTCGTTGACGAGGCCGATGTTGATCATGCGGAAGGTGTTTTCGAGGAGCTTGACCATTTCGGCGACGACGGTGCTGCCGACGGGGACGACGGTGTCGAGGGCCATGCCGTAGAAGGCGGCGCCGACCTGGGTGCAGGCGGGGGTGATGCCGCCGACGACCTTGGGGATGTTCCTGGTGTGGAACTTGGGGTTGCCGGGGTCGACGCGCTCGGGGGAGAAGCAGAGGAAAAAGTCCTGGCCGGCCTTCAGGCCGGACTCCTCGAACATGGGGAGGAGGAGTTCGTCGGTGGTGCCGGGGTACGTGGTGGACTCGAGGATGACGAGGAGGCCGGGGTGGAGGTAGCGGGCGATCTCCTGGGCGGCGTTGACGACGAAGGACATGTCGGGGTCCTTGGTCTTGCGCAGCGGCGTGGGGACGGCGATGTTGACGGTCTCGAGGCCGCGGATGGCGGCAAAGTCGGTGGTGGCGGAGAGACGGCCGGCGGCGACGAGCTCGGCCACCTCGCTGGTGGGGACGTCCTGGATGTAGCTGACGCCGGCATTGATCTGGTCGACCTTGGAGGCGCTGATATCGATTCCGGTGACGCGAAAGCCGGCCTTGCCGAACTCGACCGCGAGAGGAAGGCCGACGTAGCCGAGGCCGACGACGCCGACGTGGGCGGTGCGGCCGCGGATCTTATCGATGAGGGCCGCGGCCGTTGCCGGAAGGGAGTTGGTCGAGGGTTGCATCTGCTTAATTTGGGGAACGAAAGGCAGCAATTCTCTCCTAGATTAGCAGAGGCGGCCGCAGCCCCTTGCGGCGCGGTGCCGGCGTTGCGAGGCGTGGCATGATGGGTCCATGACCCGTGTCCTGATGGTGAGCTCCGAAGCTACGCCCTTCGCCAAGACGGGCGGGCTGGCGGACGTGACGGGAGCGCTGCCGGCGGCGCTCGAGAAACTGGGCGACGAGGTGGCGGTGGTGATGCCGCGCTACCGGCAGATTCCATGGGACGAGACGGAGAGCGCGTGGGACAACATGGTGGTGTATGCCGGGGCGACGGCCTACCGCGTGGACATCCGCACGCTGGTGCACAAGGGAGTGCGGTTCTACTTTGTGGAGGCGCCGTACTTTTTCGACCGCGATGGGCTTTACAACGCCCGCAACGTGGACTACTGGGACAACCACAAGCGGTTTGCGGTGCTGTCCCTGGCGGCGCTGGGTGTGGCGCAGACCGTGTTTCCGTGCGACATCCTGCATAGCCACGACTGGCAGGCGGCGTTGACGCCGGTGTACCGGGCGGACCAGCAGCACGCCAACCCCTTGTTTGACGGTGTCAAGACGCTGCTCACCATCCACAACCTGGGCTACCAGGGGCGGTTCCACCAGAGCCAGTTTCCGGACCTGGGGCTGAACGCGGGCTGGTTCACGCCGGACAAGCTGGAGTACTACGGCGACGTGAACTTCCTGAAGGGCGGGATTGCGACGTCGGACTGGGTGACGACGGTGAGCCCGACCTACGCCAAGGAGATTCAGACGCCGGAGGGCGGCTTCGGGCTGGACGGGGCGCTGCGGGCGAGAGGGGACGCGCTGACGGGCATCCTGAACGGGGTGGATTACGAGGAGTGGTGCCCCTCGACGGACAAGCACATTGCGGCGAACTATTCGGCGGCGGACCTGGCGGGCAAGCGGGCGTGCAAGAAGGCGCTGCTCGAGGAGTTCCACCTGCCGGCGGACAACCTGGACCGGCCGGTGATCGGCATCGTGTCGCGGTTCGCGCAGCAGAAGGGGTTCGACCTGATTGCGGGGATCGCCTCCTTTATTGAAGAGAACGACGTGCAACTGGTGGTGCTGGGCAGCGGGGACTGGCGGTTTGAGAAGATCTTCCACGACTGGCAGCGGTGGCAGCCGAAGAAAGTGGGGGTCTGGTTCGGGTACAACAACGGGCTGGCGCACCGGATCGAGGCCGGTGCGGACCTGTTCCTGATGCCGAGCCAGTACGAGCCGTGCGGGCTGAACCAGATCTACAGCCTGAGGTACGGGACGGTGCCGGTGGTGCGCGCCACGGGGGGGCTGGATGATACCATTCAGGAGGACACCGGCTTCAAATTCAGTTCATACACGGTGGGCTCCCTGTACGACGCGCTGCGGACGGCGCTGGGGGCCTACCAGAACCGGGATTCGTGGACGGAGAGGATGCGCCGCGGGATGGCGAAGGACTATTCCTGGGACGCTTCGGCGCGTGCTTACTCTTCGCTTTATGAGAGATTGCTGGGCCGGGGTTGAATCCCGGGCGGCCCCTGGAACATCGAAGTATTTGTACAAGGAAAACGACGAATGGCTGGAAACAACACCCTGGAATTTACCGACGCTGGATTCGATCAGGACGTGATCAACGCCGAGGTCCCCGTGCTGGTGGACTTTTGGGCGGAGTGGTGCGGTCCATGCAAGATGATCGCCCCGACCATTGAAGCTTTTGCGGCGGAGTACGCCGGCAAGGTGAAGGTGGGCAAGGTGAATGTGGATTTCAACAACGGCACGGCTGCCCGGTTCATGATCCGCGGCATCCCCACGCTGCTGCTCTTCAAGGGCGGCAGAGTGGTGGACCAGCGGGTGGGCGCCGTGGGCAAGAGCGAACTCGTGAAGATGGTGGAGCCGCACCTGGGTTAAGCGGCACACCTCAGTGACTCAGGGCGGCGCCGCGGCGCCGCCCTTTTTCTGTCTAGAAGACCTTGGAGGTGATGGCGCCTTCGGCGGCGGAGCTGACGAGGCGGATGTACTTGGCCATGACGCCGGTGGCGAAGGGCGGGGGCGGAGCCTGCCAATTCGCTTTTCGGGCGGCGAGGGTGGCTTCGTCCACGTCGAGGGAGATGGACCTGGCGGCGATGTCGATGGTGATGGGGTCGCCTTCCTGGACGAAGGCGATGGGGCCGCCGTCGGCGGCCTCGGGGGCGACGTGGCCGATCATGAAGCCGCGGGTGGCGCCGGAGAAGCGGCCGTCGGTGAGCAGGGCAGTGGAGCCGCCGAGGCCGGCGCCCATGATGGCGCCGGTGACGCCGAGCATTTCGCGCATGCCGGGGCCGCCCTTGGGGCCTTCAAAGCGGATGACGACGACGTCGTTGGGGCGGATGCCGCCGGAGGTGACGGCGGCCATGGCGTCCTCCTCGCAGTTGAAGACGCGGGCCGGGCCGTGGTGGAGCTGGCGCTCGATGCCGGTAACCTTGATGACGCAGCCTTCGGGGGCGAGGGAGCCCTTGAGGATGACGAGGCCGCCAGACTTCTTGATGGGATCGCTGAGCGGGCGGACCACCTGCTGGCCGGGCGTTTCGACGGCGGTTTCGGCTTCCTGCCGGAGGGTCCTGCCGGTGATGGTGGGGGCGGAGCCGTCGGCGTAGCCGCCCGCGACGAGGCGCTTGGCGAGGACGCCGATGCCGCCGGCCTTGTCCACGTCGGCGGCGACGTAGGTGCCGGCGGGCTTGAGACTCATGAGGAGCGGGGTGCGCTCGCTGACGGTATTGAAGTCGTCGATGTCTAGATCGACACCGGCTTCGCGGGCCATGGCGAGGAGGTGGAGGACGGCATTGGTGGAGCCGCCGGACGCGGCGACGCTGGCGATGGCGTTTTCAAAGCTGCGGCGAGTGCAGATGTGGCGGGGGAGGCGCTGCTCCTTGACGGCATCGAGGATGAGGCGGCCGCACCAGGCGGCGACGGCGTGCTTGCGCTGGTCCACCTGGGGGACCATGGCGGTGTTCATGGGCGAGAGGCCGATGATCTCCATGACGGTGGCCATGGTGTTGGCGGTGAACTGGCCGCCGCAGGCGCCGGGGCCGGGAGAGGCGACGTTTTCGATGTCGAGCAGTTCCTGCTCTGAGATGCGGCCGGAGGCACAGGCGCCGACAGCTTCGAAGACTTCCTGGATGGTGACGTCCTGGCCTTTGTAGCGGCCGGGGAGGATGGAGCCGCCGTAGAGGATGACGCCGGGGATGTTCAGGCGGAGCAGGGCGAGGGCGGCGCCGGGGATGGTTTTATCGCACGCCACGAGACAGACGAGGCCATCGAACATGTGGCCGCGGGTGACGAGTTCGATGGAATCGGCGACGACTTCGCGGGAGATGAGCGAAGTCTTCATGCCCTGGGTGCCCATGGTGATGCCGTCGCTGATGGCGATGGTGTTGAACTCCATGGGGGTGCCGCCGGCTTCGCGGATGCCGCGGGCGACGTCGACGGCGAGGTCGCGGAGGAGGAAGTTGCACGGCATGGTACCGATCCAGGTGTTGGCGATGCCGATGATGGGTTTCTTGAGGTCTTCGTCAGTGAAGCCCATACCCTTCAACTGGGCGCGGGCGGGCGCACGGTCGCGTCCCTGGGTGATGGTGTAGGACCGGAGCTTCATGGTGCCCACGATTCTAGCGCGGCGCCGCCGGGACAGGGTGTTCGGAATCTCCTCGGGGGAAAGGGGATATGATGCGGGCATGTCCATCCGGTACGGAGTTCTGGTTCTTGCTTTCGGCACGGTTTGCGCGGCGGCGACGTACGACGTGAAGGCTTACGGGGCGAAAGGGGATGGGACGACGGCCGACACCGCGGCTATCAACAAGGCCATCGAGGCGGCTGCGGCGGCGGGCGGAGGCACGGTGGTGTTCCCGGCGGGCACCTACGTGTCGGGCTCCATCCGGCTGAAGAGCCACATCACTTTGCACCTGGAGGGGGGCGCGACGATCGAGGCCTCGACGGATCCTAAGGAATACGATGCGCCGGAGCCGAACGAGTGGACGAAGTTCCAGGATTTCGGGCATAGCCACTGGCACAACAGCCTGATCTGGGGCGAGAACCTGGAGGAGATCGCGATCACGGGCACGGGGCGGCTGTTTGGAAAGGGCCTGACGCGCGGGGAGCGGCAGCAGGGCGGCAACAAGGCCATCGCGCTGAAGCTGTGCCGCAACGTGACGCTGCGGGACTTCACGATCTACATGGGCGGGCACTTCGGCGTGCTGGCGAGCGGGACGGACAATCTGACGATGGACAACCTGAAAATCGACACGAACCGCGACGGGCTGGACATCGATTCGTGCCGGAACGTGCGCATCACGAATTGTTCGGTGAACGCGCCGAACGACGACGCCATCGTGCTGAAGACCTCGTACGCGCTGGGCGCGGCGCGGCCGACGGAGAACGAGACGATCTCCGATTGCCTGGTGAGCGGGTACGACATCGGGTCGCTGCTGGACGCGACGTACAGGCGGACGGTGACGCGGGCGCCGGACCGGGACGGGCCGACGGGGCGGGTGAAGCTGGGGACGGAGTCGAACGGGGATTTCCGGAACATCACGATCGCGAATATCGTGTTCGACCGGTCGAGAGGGCTGGCGCTGGAGTCGGTGGACGGGAGCCACATCGAGGACGTGGCGGTGTCGAACATCACGATGAGGGACGTGTCGAACGCGCCGCTGTTCATCCGGCTGGGGAGCAGGATGCGGGCGCCGGAGGGGATGGCGATAGGGAGCGTGAAGCGGGTGTCGATCAGCAACGTGGTGGTGTCGGATGCGGACCCGCGCTACGCGTCGATCATCAGCGGGGTGCCGGGGCACGACGTGGAAGACGTGAAGCTATCGGGGATCCGGATCCTGTACCGCGGCGGACTGACGCTGGACGACGCGGCGAAGCAGCCGAAGGAACTGGTGAATCCGTTCTTCTTCCGGGCCTCCGGGGGCGTGCCTCCGCGGGAGCCGTTCGCCACGCCGGAGCGGGAGAAAGAGTATCCGGAGCCGGCGATGTTCGGCATCCTGCCAGCGTACGGGTTCTTCATCCGGCACGCGAAGGGGATCGAGATGTCGAACGTCGATATCGGGTATGTGAAAGAAGACCGGCGGCCGGCGTTCGTGGTGGAGGACGTGAAGGGACTGACGGTGGAGCACCTGAAGGCGCGGATCGCCGACGGGGTGAAGCGGTTCGTGCTGATGAACGTGACGGGGTTCAGCGTGCAGGGGTCGGAGGGGATCCCGGACACGCGGCTGGAGAAGGTGGAGAAGAGAGAGTTCTAGTCAGGCGAAGGGGTTGCGGACGGTGAGGGCGCCGTACCGGTGGTTGGCGGAGAGGTCTTCGCTCCACAGGATGGAGCAGCCCAACTGCGTAGCGCTGTTGAGGATGAGAGCGTCCCACCAGGAGATTTTGTGGCGGCGCTGGAGGGTGATGGAGCGCAGGATGTCCTGATGATCGGGGCGGTGGATGACCCACGCGCCCAAGTCCTCTATGATCTCTCCGGCGGCGTGAGTGTTCATGCCGAGCTTGCGGGTGACGGCGGCGTAGAACTCGATGAGGACCTGGGTGCTCAAGGCCGCACGGTCCTCCGCGACGAGCCGTTCCAGCAGGGCGACAGCTTGAGCATGCTTTCGGCCCGCGGTGACATCGTGGGCGTAAATGAGAACATTGGTATCGATGAACTCAACGCTCATGGAGTTCATCGCGGGTCCAAGTGATGCGACCCTGTGTGCCAAGGGCGGGCGCGTTTTGGATGCGCCTGAGGAAGCGGCGGCGGGCCTTTTCGTGAGCGGACTCCTCGCCAATGGCCTGCTCGATGAGTTCGGCCATGAGAGCGGTCATGGACTTCTCCTTCCCGGCGGCGAAGACCTTGAACCTGCGCATGAGGGGTTCGGGCAGGCTGAGCGTGACGTTCTTGTGCTTGACTGTGCTCACCGGTTTCAGTGTATCACCGAAACCGGTGAGCGGCACCGCTACGCCCCGTAGGCGGCGGCGACCTGCTGTTTCATGAAAGCGAGGTCTTTTTGGATGGCGGGGATCTCCTCGCCGCCGGGGTATTCGAGGTGGAGGGAGAGGGGGCCGGTGAAGCCGGCCTTGGCGTAGGCCGCGAAGAAGCCGGCCCAGGGGACCATGCCTTCGCCGAGGGGGCACCAGTGGGTGCGCCACTTGCCGTTCTGCTTTTCCCAGTAGAAGTCCTTGATGGCGGACATCTTCATGCGGGGCTGGGCGATGTCGAGGGAGACGCGCCAGTTGAAGAGGCCGCCTTCGATGACGGAGTGGCCGGGGTCGAAGTAGTAGCCAGCGTCCTGGTCCTGCGAGCCGGCGAGGATTTCGCGGTAATCCCAGACGGCGCAGCCGACGTTGGCGTTGGAGTGATTGTGGAGGCCGGCGGTGAGGCCGTACCGGGAGGAGAGTGCGATGAGGGCCTGGAACCTGCGCTTGCACTCGGCGATGGTGGCGAGGACGTTGGGCTCGCGCTTGTAGGGCCAGTAGCCGAGTTTGTAGAGCTTGATGCCCAGCTTGCGCATGGCTTCGAAGGTGGGTTTGGCGGCGGGGTCGGAGACGTCCTTGAGATCGGTGGTGATCATGGGGACGGAGAGGCCGTGCTTGCGGATGGCCTCGACGGCGCGGGGCAGGTCTTCGGCGGCGCGCCCGGGGAGGACGTGGCCTTTCGGGCGGACGGTGAGGTCCACGCCGTCGAAGCCGAGCTCCTTGGCCTTGGCGCCGAGTTGGTCCCACTGGAAGTGGGCCATGTGCTTGGAGAAGATGCAGAGGGGGGGCTTGGGCCTTGCCTGGATCTGGGCCTGGGCGGCGAGCGGCAGAGCGGCGGCGGCGAGCGAGAACTGGCGACGGGTCATGATGGCTTACCCCAGCTTGTAAGGAGCGCGGTACTGGTAGCTGAGGAGCTTGTTCGCGGCCGGGTTGTTGGTGAACTTTTCGGCCTTGGCGTCCCATTCGAGATAGCTCTTGGTGCGGAGGGCGACGTGGCCGAGGATGCAGGCGGAGGTGGAGAGGTGGCCGTCCAGGACGTCGCAGTTGCACTTGGCGCGGGTCTTGATGCAGTCGAGGAAGTTGCGGGTGTGGGGGAAGGTTTCGGCGAAGCCGCTGCCGCCGGTCTTGGGCTCCATGGCGAGCTTTTTGGAGGGACCGTAGGACTTTTCGGAGTTGCGGTCGAGCGGGGTGCGCTGGCCGAAGAGGACTTCGGTGGTCTTTTCGGGGACGACTTCCCAGCGGCCGCTCTGGAGGTACATGGTGCCCTTGGTGCCGCGGATCTCGAGCTCGCTGTTGCGCGCGTTGGTGGGGGCGCCGTTGGCGTTGTACTGGGTGAAGACGACGAGGGTGTCGCCGTAGTCCCAGAGGACTTCGCAGGTGTCGGGGATTTCGCGATTATCCTTGATGGCGTATTTGCCGCCCATGGCGACGACGGAGCGGGGGGCGTCCTTGCCGAGGCACATGCGGATCATGTCCATGTAGTGGACGCCGAAGTTGGTGATCTGACCGCCGGAGTAGTCGTAGAACCAGCGGAAGTTGTAGAAGGTGCGGTTGCGGTTGTAGGGGACCTTGGGGGCGGGCCCGAGCCAGGCGTCCCATTCGGCCTCGTTGGGAGGCGGGGTGTTGGGGGCGTCGCCGATGCCGTTGGGCCACTCGTTCTGGACGTGGTAGCCCTTGGCGACGGTGACGTGGCCGAGGCCGCCGTTGCGGACGAACTCAGCGGCGTCGCGGAGGGACTGGACGCTGCGGCGGTGGATGCCGACCTGAGTGACGCGCCTGGTTTCGGCGGCCACCTGGACCATGCGGCGGCCCTCCCAGATGGTGAGGGAGAGGGGCTTTTCACAGTAGACGTCCTTGCCGGCGCGGCAGGCGTCGACGAACATGAGGGCGTGCCAGTGGTCGGGTGTGGCGATGACGACGGCGTCGATGTCCTTGTCGTCGAGGAGCTTCTTGTACTCTCTGTACTTTTTGGGATTGGCGCGGGACTTTTTGATGGCGAAGTTCATGTAGTCGTCGCGCAGGTCGCAGACGGCGGCGGTGACCTGGTCGCCGTGCTCGAGGAAAGCGTCGTGAACCTGGTCGCCGCGGTTGCCGAGGCCGATGTAGCCCATGCGGACGCGGTCGTTGGCGCCGAAGATGCGGGAATAGCTAAGCGCCGTGGCGGCGATGGCGGTCTTGGAGAAATAGCGGCGTGTGGTGAATGACATTCTGCACTCCGCGGCCTTGGGGCCGCGGCTCCTTCGGGATCTGGATGCGCCCCCAATATATCCTGAAAACAGAAGCGATGCAGATCCTACTGATATTCCTGGCGACTCTCATGACGATGGAAGCAGCTCCCCGAATCCTGGTGCAGGGCCACCGCGGCGCGCGCGCAGTGCGGCCGGAGAATACGCTGCCGGCCTTTGAAGCCGCGATCGCGGCCGGGGCGGACGTGCTGGAACTGGACGTGAACGTGACGCGGGACGATGTGCTGATGGTGGTGCACGATTCGCGGATCAACACGAAGATCTGCCGGGGGCCGGGCGGGGAGACGGCGATCCGGAAACTGACGGCGGACGAGGTGAAGCAGTGGGACTGCGGGTCCATGGTGAACCCGGAGTTTCCGAAGCAGCAGGCGGCGCCGGGGACGCGGATTCCGACGCTGGACGAAGTGCTGGCGCTGGCGGCGCGGGGGAGCTTCGAGTTCAACATCGAGATGAAGAGCGACGCGAAGCAGCCGGAGCTGTCGCCGGAGCCGCGGCGGTTTGCGGAGCTGACGGCGGCGGCGATCCGGCGGCACAAGCTGGAGAAGCGGGTGATGGTGCAGAGCTTCGACTTCCGCACGCTGCGCGCGCTGCGGGCGATTGCGCCGGAGATCCGGCAGTCGGCCTTGTACGGCGGGATGCCGAAGGACCTGGTGGAGATTTCTAGGGAGGCGGGGGGCGCGGAGATCGTGTCGCCGCACCACCTGCTGGTGACGGAGGGCAAGGTGAAGAAGGCGCACGAAGCCGGGCTGAAGGTGGTGCCGTGGACGGCGAACACGGCGGGGGCGTGGGACCGGCTGATCGGGGACGGGGTGGACGCGATTATCACGGACGACCCGGCGGCGCTGATCGCGCACCTGAAGGCGAGGGGGCTGCGGTAGGGGGAAGTGTTAAAGGTTGGTTCAGGGGCGCGCGGGCGGCTCCGGCTTGTGATTTACTGATAGGCGATGAAACCAGTACTCTTCCTTCTGGCCGCGGCCTTGCCGCTTTGCGCGCAGGTCAAATTCACGCAGTCGCCCGATCACATCGAGATTGAGATCGACGGCAAGCCGTTCAGCACGTTTTACATTGCCGGGGACGCGCCGAAGCCTTACATGGCCCCGCTGCGGAGCGCGGACGGGGTGGTGATGACGCGCCGGTTCCCGATGGAAAAAGTGGAAGGCGAAACGCGCGACCACCCGCACCACCGGGGGCTGTGGTTCACGCACGGCGCCGTGAACAAGCTCGACTACTGGATGAACGAGAAGGGCGCGCGCGGGTTACACGGGCAGGTGAAGCTGGAAAAGGTTCAGCAGTTGAAGGGCGGCAAGAAGCAGGGCACGCTGCGCGCCTCCTTCATCTGGGAGACGGACAAGAACGCGCCGCTGCTGCGCGAGAACCGGGTGATGACGTTCTACTCCGATCCGAAGCTGCGGATCATCGACTTCGACGCGACGCTGACGGCGCTGGACAAGGCGACGTTCGGCGACACGAAGGAAGGGTTTTTCGCGATCCGGCTGCGGGACGAAATGCGCGAGGTGAAGGGCACGGGCAAGCTGACGGCGTCGGACGGTAAGACGGGGATGAAGCAGGTGTGGGGCGCGGCGTTCCCGTGGGTGGATTACTCGGGGACGCTGGAAGGCAAGAAGCTGGGCGTGGCGATTTTCGACCATCCGAAGAGCTTCCGGCACCCGACCTACTGGCACGCGCGGGATTACGGCCTGTTCGCGGCCAACCCGTTCGGGCTGCACGATTTCCTGCGGGACAAGACGAAGGACGGCAGCTACACGCTGGAGAAGGGCCAGAGCATCCGGTTCATTTTCCGCGTGGTGATCCACCCGGGCGACACGGCCGAGGCGGAAGTGGCCAAGCTGTACGACGCGTGGGCGAAGACCAGGAAGTAAGCGGCTAACGCTTCCAGAGGTGCTCGATCTCCTCAAGCGTGTGGCCCTTGGTTTCCGGGGTCCACCTGGCGACGATGACGATGGTGGCGAGGCACATCAGGCCGTAGATGCCGAACGCGCCGCTGGGGCCGAGGGCGGAGGCGATCGAGAGGAAGGTAAAGGTCAGCGCCACGCAGGCGATCCAGAGCGAGACGGTGGCGATGGACATGGCGCGGCCGCGGATGCGGGTGGGGAAGATCTCGCTGAGGACGACCCACACGCCGGGGCCGAGGCCGACGGCGAACGAGGCGACGCAGAGGATCATGAGGGCGACGACGAGGGCGCCGGGGGGCGGGCTCATGCGGAAGGCGATGGCGAGGCCGAGGTGCGCCACCACCATGCCGGCGGCGGAGCCCATGAGCAGCACGCGGCGGCCGAGTTTATCGATGAGCCAGATGGCGACGATGGTGAAAAGGAAGTTGACGAGGCCGATGATGACGTTGGCGCCGATGGCGGCGGACTCGCTGTGGCCGCCGACCTGCTCCTTGAGGATGACGGAGCCGTAGAAGAGGACGGTGTTGACGCCGGTCCACTGCTGGAGGACGGCGAGGGCGACGGCGAGAGAGAGCGCGCGGCGGTAGCCGGGCTCGAACAGTTCTTTGAGGGTGCCGCTTTCCTCGGCGATGGTGGAGCGGATCTCGTCGAGCTGGAGGGCGGCGGTTTCGGCGTTGGAGACGCGGGTGAGGACGTAGCGGGCCTCGTCTTCGCGGCCCTGCTCAGTGAGCCAGCGGGGGCTTTCGGGGACGAAGAAGAGCGCCACGAGGAATAGCACCGAGGGCACGGCGGCGACGGCGAACATCCAGCGCCAGCTTTCGGGGCCAGCCCAGGAGAGGGTCCAGTTGACGACGTAGGCGAAGAGGATGCCGGTGACGATGGCCATCTGGTTGAGGGAGACGAGGCGGCCGCGGATGTGGGGCGGGGAGACTTCGGCGATGTAAAGCGGGGCGAGGACGGAGGCGGCGCCGATGGCGAGGCCGCCGGCGAGGCGGGCGATGGTGAATTCAGTGAGGTTGCGGGGCAGGGCGGCGCCGATGGAGGAGAACGCGAACAGGACGGCGGAATAGATCAGGACCTTGCGGCGGCCGAGGCGGTCGCTGATCCAGCCGCCGATGGCGGCGCCGGCGACGCAGCCGGCGAGCAGGCTGGAGGCGGCGAACTCGGTCTGGACTTCGGTGAGGCCGAACTGCTGGCGGAGGAAGAGGAGGGCGCCGTTGATGACGGCGATGTCGAAGCCGAACAGGAGGCCGGAGGTGGCGGCGACGAGGGTGGCGAGGCCGACGTAGAGGAGATTGACGGGACCGTGCACGGCGGCGGATTTTCGAGGAAAGGCGATGGGTCCCGGCATGGCGCGGCCATCATATCAGACGGCTGTGTCCGGTGCGGCTGGGGATCAGCGGCCGGCGCCGTGGACGATGGCTTCCTGGCGGAGGCGGGAGAGCTCGCGGCGGGCGATGCCGGCCCAGTAGCCGGAGGGGTCGAGCTTGAGGTAGGTGCGCCAGTGCTTGACGGCGTTGAGGGTTTCGCCGCGGCCCTGGAAGAGGAGGGCGAGGTTGTAGTGGGCGTCGGAGTAGGAGGGGTCGATGGCGAGGGCCTTCTCATAGCAGGCGCGGGCCTGTTCGGCGTCGTTCAACTCGTCGTGGAGGTTGCCGAGGTTGAAGTGGGCGAGGGCGTAGTCGGCGCGGAGGGCGATGGCGGCGCGGTAGTGGGATTCGGCGTGCTCCCACTGCTTGAGGTGGAAGTAGACGGTGCCGAGGTTGACGTGAGGACCGGCGGCATCGGGGTCGCGCTCGAGGGCATGCCGATAGGCCTCGATGATCTGCTCTGGGGGCGCGCCGACCTGCTCCATTTCGACGCCGCGCTCGAACCACTGGGCGGCTTCCTTCTGGCGGGCGGCCATGGCTTCGGTGAGGGTGTCCTCGGCCCTTTTGCCAGGGAATTGCAAGAGGCGGCGGATCTCCTCGCGGTCGAAATCGAGGAGGAGCTGGCCGGTGAGCGGCTCCATTTTGCGGCCGTCGACCTGGACGGCGAGGCGGCGGCCGTCGGTGAAGATCTTGAGTTCGCTGAGGGGATCGGAGACGCCGCGGAGCTTGGCGCGGAGGGAGTTGAGGATGAGGCGGATTTTTTCGGCGCGGATGCGGCGGGCGCGGAGCTGGCGCAGGGTTTTCAGTGCGACAAGCTCGCGGAAGGCGTAAGTCTCCGCGCGTGGCACGAACTCGTGGGCTTCCCAATCCTCCAGAACCGTCTCCCGCACCCCCAACAGGCGGCAGACGTCCTCGCGGGTGTACTCCCGTTTCGGCGTCACCTCAGACACGGGTGTCATTCTACCATCCGGGGCGGGCGGCGGCGGAGGAG
>DAHVTI010000035.1 GCA_027324255.1 Bryobacterales bacterium
TGGACAGTTTTGTGGTGAAGCGCCTGCGCGGCTGGCAATACCGGCGGGGCGGGCAGCGGCCTACGAAGCGAGCGCCATTCACCGGCGATCAGCTCTACGGGATGGGATTGCACAGATTGATGGGCACCGTGAAATACCCGGCGCAAGCCACGCCAAGAAGATCATCGTTAAGCCGTGTGCCGGAAAACGGCACGCACGGTTTGAAAGGGGAAAATAGAAACGGGCTGGCACATGCCAGTACCGCGCTATAGTTCTACCAATGACGAAATTGTGCGCGTTTGTGCTGCTGGGCATGCCGGCTTTCGGGCAACAGCCTCCGGCGGGTTTTGTGAACCCGGTGAAGAAGGTTCTGAAAGAGGGCGGCGTGGTGATTGGGGGGACGATTCAGGCGGCGAACCCGGACACGGCGGCCATCATGGCGAACGCGGGGTTCGACTTCCTGTGGATTGAGGGCGAGCACAGCCCGCTGACGCTGGAGACGACGCGGAACATCATCCTGCTGACGCAGGGGCGGAAGGCGGTGCCGTTCACGCGCGTGCCGGTGAACGAGCTGTGGACGGCGAAGCGGATGCTGGACATCGGCAGCCTGGGGGTGATCTTCCCGTTCACGAACAACGTGGAGCTGGCGCGGCGGGCGGTGATGGCGTGCAAGTATCCGCCGGCGGGGGACCGGGGCGTGGGGCCGGGCATGGCGTCGATGCGCTGGCCGGTGGTGGGCGGCTATGCGAAATGGGCGAACGACAACGTGATGGTGATCACGATCGTCGAGCGGCCGGAGGCGATCGAGCACATTGAAGAGATTGCGGCGGTGCCGGGGATCGACGTCATTTTCATGGGGCTGAACGACCTCTCCTACGGCTACGGCGTACCGGGCCAATTGCGGGCGCCGGTGATGCAGGCGGCGGTGGAGAAGGTCATGAAGGCCGCCAAGAAGCATGGGATTGCGGTAGGCGGTCCGGGCGGGGCGGCGGACATCCAGAGAATGATCGGGGAGGGGTTCCGGTTCATCCAGGGGCCGAGCGACTTGAGCCTGCTGCAGACGGGGGCGCGGGAGTTTTTTGCGAACTTGAAGAAGGCGGGCGTGGAGAGGAAGGACCCGGTGCCCCTGTACTGACATGACGCGGCGGATGACAGCGGCGTGCGTGTTCCTGGCCGCGCTGGGGGTGGCGCAGCGCGGGCGGTTCGGGATGCGCGGCGCGCTGGACCAGCCGGAACCGGAGCGGGCGGGGGAGTTCCACTTCATCCGGCTGGAGTACACGGACCTGCCGCAGTATCACCGCCGGTTCGGCTACTCGTCGCGGCAGGGCGAGGGCAGCGGCTGGTGGCTGATGGACTGGCCGGCGGCGGAGAACCACTTCACGGCAGGGCTGCGGCGGCTGACGCGGATCGACGCCGGCGACCCGCGGCACTTGCGGCTGACCGATGACAAGCTGTGGAACTACCCGTGGCTTTACGCGACGCAGACAGGGTGGTGGAATCTTTCCGAGGAAGAGGTGAAGCGGCTGCGGGAGTACCTGCTGCGGGGCGGGTTCCTCGTCACGGACGATTTCTGGGGGGAAGAACAGTGGGAGGTGTTCCGGCGGACGATGGAGCGGGTGCTGCCGGGGCATCCGCTGACGGACATCGCGGAAGAGGATGCGGTGATGCACGTGCTGTACGACATCCGGGAGAAGGACCGGACGATCATACCGGGGTCGCGGCACCTGCGGCGGACGGGGGGCGGAGGGATGCGGCTGGATTATCCGCCGGGGTCCGTGCCGGCATGGCGGGCGATGGCCGACGACAGGAACCGGGTGGTGGTGGCGGCGAACTACAACACGGACATCGGGGACGCGTGGGAGTTCGCGGACGTGCCGTATTATCCGGAGGCGATGACGACGCTGGCGTACCGCTACGGGATCAACTACGTGGTGTACGCGATGACGCATTAGCGGCTAATCTTGGAATTGCGCGGCGCGGGCGCCGCGAGGCAATTGGCCTGGAGGGTGGACGCATGACGAGCAAGGTACGCGCGGGCGCGCTGACGGCGGTGATCGACAACGGCGTGGTGCGGCACGTGCGGTACGGCGGGCGCGAGGTGCTGCGGCGCGTGTATTTTGCGGTGCGGGACCGGCAGTGGGGGACGCTGGCGGCGGAGCTGTCGAACGTGAGCCTGGAGGCGGGCGAGCGGAGCTTCCGGCTGAGCTACGACGCGGAGTACCGGCAGGAGGAGATCCACTTTGCGGCGAAGATCGCAGTGGAAGGGGACGAGAGCGGGCGGGTGCAGTGGACGGTGGAAGGGCGCGCTCTCTCGACGTTCTGGAAGAACCGCGTAGGGTTCTGCGTGCTGCACCCGATGGAGTGCGCGGGGCGGCAGTGCCGGGTGGAGCACAGCGAGGGTCCGGCGGAGCGGGGCGAGTTTCCGCTGCGCGTATCGCCGCAGCAGCCGTTTCTGGACATCCGGGCGATCCGGCACGAAATCGAAGAGGGCGTGTCGGCGGAGGTGCGGCTGGAAGGCGAGGTCTTCGAGATGGAAGACCAGCGGAATTGGACGGACGGCTCGTACAAGATCTATTCGACGCCGCTGCGGCGGCCGTTCCCGGCGCAGATGAGAGAAGGCGCGGAGGTGCGGCAGACGGTGACGCTGCGGCTGCTGCCGGAAGGAGCGGAGGAGCCGGCTGCCGGGGAAGGCCGGGTGGAGTTGCGGGTATCGGAAGAGAAGAAGGCCGCGCTGCCGGCGGTGGGATTGGGGCTGCCGCAGGAAGAGGTGCGGACGAACGGCGTGTGGGTGGAGCGGCTGAAGGCGCTGAACCTGAAGCACCTGCGGGCGGAGATCGACTTCCGCAGAAAAGACGCGGGCAAGGGGCTGGGGGCGGCGGCGCGCGCGGCGGCGGCGTCGGGGCTGGCGGTGGAAGCGGCGCTGGTGGTGACGCGGGACGGCGAGGCGGAGATGCGGGAGGCGCGGGAGATTGCGGAGGCGTGGAAGCTGAACGTATGCCGGTGGATGGTGACGCCGGCGGGGCGGAAGGCGGCGGGGGCGGAAGAGATGCTGGCGGCGCGGCGGGCATTGGGCACGGCCGTGCCGCTGATCGCGGGCACGCAGGGATACTTCGCGGATCTGAACCGCAACCGGCCGGAGGCGGAGCTGCTGGACGGCGTGTGCTTTACGGCGAACCCGCAGGTGCACCAGACCGACGACGCGACGCTGGCCGACAATGCGGCGGGCACGGGCGCGGCGGTGGAGTGCGCGCGGGAGTTCGCGGAAGGCAGGACGGTGCACGTATCGCCGGTGACGCTGCGGCCGCGGACGGCGCACGGGGCGGACGCGCGGCAGCAGTCGTGGCTGGCGGCGCTGTGGACGCTGGTGCATTTGAAGCACGCGGCGGCGGCGGGCGCGGCGTCGGTGACGTACTACGAGACATGCGGGGAAAAGGGCGTGATGTCGCGGATGGGCGAGGAAGTGTACCCGGTGTGGCACGCGCTGCGGGAAGTGGGCGAGTTCGCGGGCGGCGAGGCGGCGTGGCTGGAGACGAGCGGCGCGCCGGAGGTGGACGGGCTGGCGCTGCGGCTGGGACGGAAGACGCGGGTGCTGTTCGGGAACTTCACGGAAGAGGCGCGGGCGGTGCGGCTGAACTGCGGCGGGCTGGGGGCGCTAACGGGGTTCCGCAGCGTGGAGGGATCGGAGGCGCCGGTGGAGCTGGGCGAAGAATGGATGGACGTCGCGCTGGCGGCAGGCGGGCTGGTGCGGGCGGACTTCGAGATGCCGGCGCGGGTGGAAGAGGCAGACGGCGGGGAAGAATAAGATAGGGCCATGAACAGTTTCACGGTTTGCGTGCTGGCGGCGTGCGCGGCGATGGCGCAGAGCGGTCCGTTCCCGGAGCAGGCGGATGTGGGCAGCGTGGGGCAGAAGGGCTCGACGGCGTGGGACGCGGGGACGAAGACGTACCGGTTGACGGGCACGGGCGCCAACATCTGGGCGAACGAGGACGGGTTCCACTACGCCTATAAGCAGACGGCGGGGGACGTCGCGATCAGCGCGGTAGTGGAGTGGGCGGCGGCGGGCGGCAACGCGCACAAGAAAGCGGGGCCGATGCTGCGGACGGCGCTGGAAGGCGATGCGCCGCACGCCAGCGTGATGGTGCATTCCGACGGGCTGATCGCGCTGCAATACCGGCGGGTGAAGGGCGGGCCGACGGAAGAGGTGCGGACGGCGGTGAAGGCGCCGGCGCGGGTGATGCTGACGCGCAACGGGGACGTGATCTCGTTTGAAGCAGGGAAGGTGGACGGGCCGCTGCAGCCGGGAGGCGCGCTGACCGTCGTGCTGCCGGAGAGGGTGTATGCGGGGCTGGCGGCGTGCTCGCACGACAATGGGAACGTGCAGACGGCGGTGCTGCGCGGGGTGGAGCTGGAAGAAGACGGCGTGGCGGCGGCGAAGGAACGCGTCGTCGAAAGCACGCTGGAGACGGTGGACATCAGGACGGGCGAGCGGAGGGTGGTGTACCGCGCGGTGCAGCACTTCGAGGCGCCGAACTGGACGCCGGACGGCGCGGCGCTGGTGTTCAACAGCGGCGGAAAGATCTACCGCATTCCGGCGGCGGGCGGCGTGCCGCAACTGATTCCGACGGGCGATGTTCGTTGCAACAACGATCACGGGATATCGGCGGACGGGCAGTGGCTGGCGATCAGCGGGAGCGTGGGACGGGGGCAGTCGCAGGTCTACATTGTGCCGATGGCGGGCGGGGAGCCGCGGCTGCTGACGCCGAAGATGCCATCGTACTGGCACGGGTGGTCGCCGGACGGCAAGACGGTGGCGTACTGCGCGAGCCGCGACGGCGAGTACGACGTGTACACGATGCCGGCGGCGGGTGGGGCAGAGACGCGGCTGACGACGGCGAAAGGGCTGGACGACGGGCCGGAGTACTCGCCGGACGGCACTATGATTTACTTCAATTCGGTGCGATCCGGGGGGATGCGGATCTGGGGGATGAAGGCGGACGGCACGGAGCAGAGGATGATTTCGCAAGGGCCGGAGGCGGCGGACTGGTTCGCGCACTTTTCTCCGGACGGGCAGTGGATCACGTACATTTCCTACGACAAAAGCGTCGAGGGGCACCCGGCTAATAAAGATGTAGTGCTGAATCTGGCGAAGGCGGACGGGTCGGCGCCGCGGAGGTTGGTGACGCTGTTTGGGGGGCAGGGGACGATGAATGTGCCGAACTGGGCGCCGGATAGTACTCGGTTTGCATTTGTGAGTTACAGGTTGGTTGGGAAAAAGTAGAGGCGGGGGGCCGGACCTGGAGGTCCGGCCGCAGGCCTGGAGGCCTGCCCCACAACTACCAGACATTTGATTCACCTGCCGGTGGACCGGGGAGAGGGCAGGCGCCGGTGCCCGGGCGATCCAGGGAGGCGGACGGATGGACGGGCGGTTGCCGGCCGGGGAGGAATGCGGCGATGATGCAGGGATGAAGAGACGCGCGTTTGTGATGGGAGCGGGGGCGGCGATGGCGGGGGAGCGGATGGAGGTGTTCCTGCTGGCGGGGCAGTCGAACATGGCGGGGCGAGGGGTGGTGGAGGAACAGGATCGGGCGGTGATCCCGGGGGTGTTCGCATTCAGCAAAGAGCGGGCGTGGGCGCCGGCGGTGGACCCGATCCACTTCGACAAGCCGATTGCGGGGGCGGGATTGGGGCGGAGTTTTGGGGAGACGTTGCTGAAGCTGCGGCCGGGGGCCCGGATCGGACTGGTGCCGGCGGCGTTCGGGGGGACGAGCCTGGAGGAGTGGAAGCCGGGGGGGAAGCTGTTCACGGATGCGGTGGAGCGGGCCAGGGCGGCGGTTCGGGATGGGGCGCTAAGGGGGATTTTGTGGCACCAGGGCGAGGCGGAGAGCGGGGAGGAGGGGCGGGCGCGGAGCTATGGGGAGCGGTGGCTTGTCATGATGAAGGCGATGCGGGAGGAGCTGGGGGCGGGGGACGTGCCGGTGGTGGTGGGGGAGTTGGGGCGGTTCTTCCAAGGCGGCAAGCAGGCTTATGCGGGGGTGATGAACGAGCAACTGGCGCTGCTGGCGGTTCGAGGGAGGCGGGTGGCGTTTGTGGCGTCGGAGGGGTTGGCGCACAAGGGGGACTCGGTGCATTTCGATTCGGCGGGGCTGCGGGAGCTGGGGCGGCGGTACGCGATGGCGTACGCGGAGCTGGACGGGGAGTGGGTGCGGTGAAGCTGGTGGTGCTGGTGGGGCTGCCGGGATCGGGGAAGACGACGTGGCTGCGGGAGAGGGGATTGAGCGCGCTGTCGTCGGATGAGGTGAGGGGGATGCTGACGGGGGACGAGACGGACCAGAGGTTGAACCGGCTGGTGTTCCGGGTGATGCGTTCGATGGCGCGGGCCAGGAAGGAGGCGGGGGCGGAGGTGACGTACATCGATTCGACGGCGCTGACGCGGTGGGAGCGGCGGTGTTGGGTGCGGTTTGCGGAGTTGAATGAGTGCAGGGTGGGGGTCTTGTTTTTTGATGTGGGGGTGGAGGAGTGTTTGAGGAGGAATCGGTTGAGGGAGAGGGTGGTGCCGGAGGAGGCGGTGGTGAGGATGGCGGGGCGGTTGGAGAGGCCTACGGTGGCGGAGGGGTTTGATTGGGTGGAGGTGGTGGGGTAGCGGGAGTGGAAAATGGGAAATTGGTGACTGTCACCATTTTTTTAGCGTTTCCAGAGGCGCTGGGAGGCGAGCCAGGTAGCGGCGGGGACGAGGCCGAGGAGGCCGGTGGCGAAGGCGAGGGCGCGGACGCCGATGCCGAGATCGACGAGCTGGCCGGCGGCGTAGCTGACGGCGCTCATGACGAGGAAGAGGCCGCCGAAGTCGGCGGAGAAGACGCGGCCGCGGAAGCGGTCGCCGGTCATGCCCTGGAGCATGGTGGTGGAGTAGACCCAGGCCATGGAGGAGCCGGCGTGGCCGATGGCGACGGTGAGGCAGGCGGAGGCGAGGGAGGGGGCGAAGGCGAGGGCGGAGTAGGAGACGGCGGCGAGGAGGAAAGCGTAGAGGATGCCGGCGCGCATGCGGGATTCGTCGTTGCGGGCCCAGTAGCCGGAGGCGAAGGATCCGATCAAGGCTCCGACGCCGCGGGCGCCGAACAGGAGGCTCATGGAGAGGGTGCCGGAGCCGGCGATGGGGAAGACGCGCTCGCCGAAGATGGGGAGGAGGACCCAGTGGGCGCCGAGGAGGCCCATGCCGGCCTTGACCATGAGGGTGGCGAGCATGCGGGCATCGCGGCGGACGTATTGGATGCCTTCCCAGACGGGCTTGAAATCGATGAGATCGATGACGCGGAAGGGGGGCAGGTGGTCGGCGTGGGTTTCGCGCAGTTTCATGCGCCAGAGGAGGGCGGCGGAGAGGGCGAAGGAGAGGGCGTTCAGCACGAACACCGTATCGCGGCCGAATTTGAAGGCGATCAAGCCGCCGATGCCGCTGCCGATGGCGAGGTTGATGGCCCAGGTGGAGGAGGAGAGGGCATTGGCGACGAGGATTTCGTCTTTGTTGCGGGCGAGGTTGGGGATGATGGCGGAGCGGCCGGGCTCGAACAGAGCCCACATGACGGTTTCGAGGAAGAGCAGGATCCAGACGAGCCAGACCATGGAAGCGGTCTTGACGAAGATCATCGCGAGGACGATGAAGATGCGGCAGAGGTCGGCGAAGATCATGACCGAGCGGCGGCTGAGACGGTCGTTGAGGACGCCGGCGGTGGGGACCATGAAGACCTGGGGGAGGAGTTGGAGGACGACGGCGAAGCCGACGCTTTTGGCCTGGCCGGTGAGTTCGAGGAGGAGGGAGTAGATGGCGACGGCGTAGAGCCAATCGCCGAGCTCGGAGACGACCTGGGAGAACCAGAGAAGGCGGAAGTCGCGGTTGTCGCGCAGGAGGCGGCCGTAGGCGGTGAGCGAGTAAGAGGAGGCTCCGGCTGCGGCCATAGGGAGCCTACTCGGTGTAGATGCCCATGCGCTGCTTGACCAGGTTGACGGTCTGGTTGGCGATGGGGGAGACGCGGGCGGCGGAGTCGCGAAGGACCTGGCGGAGGTAGGAGGGGTCGGCGGTGATTTCGTTGTAGCGGGTCTGGATGGGCTCGAGGCCGGCGACGACGGCATCGGCGACGGTTTTCTTGAGGTCGCCGTAGCGCATGCCGGGGAAGTGGGCCTTCATCTGTTCGTCGGACCAGCCGGTGAAGGCCTGGTGGATGGCGAGAAGGTTCTGGACGCCGGGGCCCATGTTTTCGAAGTCCACCGCGGGGTTAGAGTCGGTGGTGGCGCGCATCACCTTCTTCCGGATGACGGAGGGGGGATCGAGCAGGGAGATGGCGTGGCCGGAGCCGGTCTCGGACTTGGACATTTTTTTGGAGGGGTCGTCGAGGCCCATGATACGGGCGCCGACGGTGGGGAGCTTCGTTTCGGGCATGACGAAGGTGTCGCCGTAGCGGGCGTTGAAGGACTGGGCGATGTCGCGGGTGAGTTCGAGGTGCTGGGTCTGGTCGTCGCCGACGGGGACGGCGTTGGCCCGGTAGAGGAGGATGTCGGCGGCCATGAGGACGGGGTACTGGAGGAGGCCGTCGCCGATGGACTCCTGTTTGGCGGCCTTGTCCTTGAACTGGGTCATGCGCTCGAGCCAGCCGAGGGGGGTGGTGCAGGTGAGGAGCCAGCAGAGCTCGGCGTGCGCGGGGACGGTGGACTGGACGACGATGGAGGAGACGGCGGGGTCGATGCCGGCGGCGAGGAAGATGGCGGCGGTCTGCTCGATTTTCTGGCGGAGCTCGGCGGGTTCCTGATAGACGGTGATGGCGTGGAGGTCGACGATGCAGAAGACGCATTCGTAGTCGTGCTGCATGCGGACCCAGTTTTTGAGGGCGCCGAGGTAGTTGCCGATGTGCAGGGAGCCGGTAGGCTGAATTCCGGACAGAACTCTTGGTTTCATGCTGAACTGAATAGGAGAGACTCTATTCATCGTAAGGGATGGGCATGGGCGAAGTAAAAATCGAGAAGTGGGTGTACGGCGGCGCGGGGCTGGCGCGAGTGGAAGGCCAGGTGACGATGGTGCCGTACGTGATGCCGGGGGAAGAAGTGAAGGTGGAGGAGGTGAAGCGGCGGGCGCAGATGGTGGAGGCCCGGGCGGTGGAGTGGGTGACGCGCAGCGAGCAGAGGGTGGAGCCGCGGTGCGCGTACTTCGGCAAGTGCGGGGGGTGCCATTACCAGATGGCGCCGTACGAGTACCAGGTGGCGCAGAAGGTGGAGATCGTGAAGGAAGTGTTCCGGCGCGTGGGGAAGCTGGAGACGCCGGCGGAAGTGGAGGTGGTGGCGGGGGAGCCGTGGGGGTATCGCAACCGGAGCCAGTTCCACTTTGGGGGGCATTCGCTGGGGTACAAGGCGGCGGGGAGCGATAGGGTCGTCGATGTGGACGAGTGTCCGATTTCGGCGCCGGCGATCAACGCGGCGCTGAAGAAGCTGCGGGCGAAGCGGCGGGACCGGCATTTTCCGCGGTTCCTGAAAGAAGTGGAGCTGTTCACGAACGGGGAGCGGACGATGGTGAACGTGCTGGAGTCGGAGAGGGGGGTGGCGAAGGGTTTCTTCGAGTGGCTGGGGCAGGAGATTCCGGGGGCGGCGGACGGGGCGCTGGAGTATGCAGCGGCGGGCGAGAAGTTCCGGGTGAGCCACAAGTCGTTTTTCCAGGTGAACCGGTTTCTGGTGGACCGGATGGTGGAGGCGGCGCTACAGGGGGTGGAGGGGGAGAGGGCGCTGGATTTGTACGCGGGGGTGGGGCTGTTCACGATCCCGCTGGCGCGGAGGATGGCCGGGGCGACGGGAGTGGAGAGCGACGGGAGCGCGGCTCGGGACCTGGAGTTCAACGCGGAGCGGGCGGGGGTGAAGGTGGAGACGCGGAGGATGCAGAGCGGGCAGTACCTGGAAGGGTTGACGGAGACGCCGGAGTTCGTGCTGGCGGACCCGCCGCGGGCGGGGCTGGGGAAGGGCGTGGTGAAGAACCTGGTGCGGCTGGGGCCGGGGCGGATCACGCTGGTGGGCTGCGACCCGTCGACGCAGGCGCGGGACGTGGCGATGCTGTGCGCGGGAGGGTACCAGGTGGAACGGATGGCGGTGCTGGACGTGTTCCCGCAGACGTATCACGTGGAGACGGTGGTGGGGCTGAAGAGATGAGGGAGGCGGCCCGACCGGGCCGCTAGCTCAGCGGGCTCAAGAAAAGCCGCCGCGGGGCGTGCAACCGCCGCCGCCGCTGGAGCCGCCGGAGGAGAAGCCGCTGAAAGCGCAGGCGGAGACCTGGCGCTCCACCTTCTGACTGCCGCAATGGGGGCACTGGAGATTCGTGTCGGCTTCGGACATCCGGCGGAGCTGCTCGTAGAGCTTTCCACACTCCTGGCAGCGGTATTCGTACATCGGCATGGCGTTACTTCCAGTTTACAAAGATGCGCGCGAGGCGCGGGTCGTGACAAGGAGGCGGTTCAGCGCGCGGCCAGCTTGAGAATGGTGAGCGAATGCTTCGGAAAGGTGTAGGTGAAGCCGTTCCGCTCGAGCTTGGCGGTGAGGGAGGAGGTGCGGGGGCGGACCTTGTTGTCGCCGCCGAAGGTGTGGGTGGCCTTGAGGTCGGGGTAGTTCATCTCCCAGACGGCGACGGAGGGATCGAGAGCGCCTTCGACGTTGTCGATGCGGGTGGCGATATCGAGCTTTTCGCTGCGGTTGAGGACATTGACGTAGATGGCCTTGTCGCGGGGGTTGTGGGTGACGGAGACGTCGAGGTAGCCGAGGGGCCGGCGGCCGGCGGGCGTGTAGGTGGGGGAGGTGACGAGGGCGTCGATGGCGGTGTTGCCGCGCTGCTTGCCATATTCGGCGATGGGGAAGTAGATGGGCTGGAGGAAGAGGCCCTGCTTGTTGGTGAAGATGGGGGCGATGACGTTGACGAGCTGGGCGAGGTTGGCCATTTTAACGACGCCGGCGTGGCGGAAGAATGAATTGAAGAACATGCCCATGGCGAGGGCGTCCTCGAAGTTGTAGATCTCCTCGAGGCGGGTGGCGCCGGTGGCGAATTCGCCGCCGGAGGAGCGGGCGCGATACCAGACGTTCCACTCGTCGTAGGCGATGGAGATGGGGCGGGGGTTGCGCAGGCCGGACTGGGCGGCGCGGATGAGGCCGGCGGTGACTTCGATGCGGCTGTCGAGATCCTGGGAGGCGGCGAGGAAGTTTTCGAAGTTGTTCTCGCGGTTGCCGATGTAGGTGTGGAGGGAGATGTAGTCGATTTCGGTGCGGAGGTTCTGGAGGACGGCGCGGTTCCAGGCGATCCAGTCGGCGTTGGGGCCGAAGTTGGAGGAGCCGGAAGCGATGAGCTGGATGGAGTGATCGACGCGGCGCATGGCCTTGGCGGCCTCGAGGGCGAACTTGGAGTAGTCCTCGGCGTTCTTGTGGCCGAGCTGCCAGGGTCCGTCGATTTCGTTGCCGAGGCCCCAGATTTTGACGTTGTAGGGCTGGTCGCGGCCGTTCCTGCGGCGCTGGTCGGCCCAGTAGGTGTGGCGCGCTTCGTTGGTGTACTCGACCCATTCGCGGGCCTCGTTGACGGTGCCGTAGCCGGCGTTGATGCAGATGTAGGGCTCGACGCCGATGCGCTCGCAGTACTGGAGGAACTCGTCGGTGCCGAAGCGGTTGGAGTCGATGTCGCCCCAGGCGTGATCGGGGCGGGCGGGGCGCTGGTCCTTGGGGCCGATGCCGTCCTTCCAGTTGTAGCCGGAGGCGAAGTTGCCGCCGGGCCAGCGGAGGAGGGAGACGCCGAGGTTTTTGGTGGCCTCGATGACGTCCTTGCGGTAGCCTTTGTCGTCGGAGAGCGGGGAGTTTTCCTCGTAGATGCCGCCGTAGATGCAGCGGCCGAGGTGCTCGGCGAAGTTGCCGAAGAGGTGGGGGTGGACCTGGCCGATGGTGCGCTCAGTGTCGATTTTGATGCGGGCCTGGGGGGGCTGGGCAAGAGCAGCGAGAGCACACAGCAGAAGGGCGGTAAGCGGTTTCATCGGAGACATTGTATCGAGTTGGCGGACGATTGGCGGAACGCCGTTCTTAGGCAGAACTAGGGAGGTCCGAAAGTGGGGTCTAAGGTAAACCCGGCGAGATGCCGATAGAAGAAATCAGGAATGCAGGATCGATTCCAGAGCGGACGCTTTTCCCCGCGGGGGGCGCCGGAGTTGCGCGAGGTGGGGCAGCGGATTGCGCCGCCGGAGCAGTTGGAGGAAGAGGCGCGGATCCGGCAGGCGGAGAGAGACCTGGTCGAGCAGATGGGGGACGGGCGGTGCCGGCTCTGCGGGAAGCCCGTGCCATTCGTGGCGCGACTGAGGAAGGAGCAGTTCTGCTCGCCGCATCACGAGCGGGAATACGACGCGACGCAGGCGGAGGTCGCGGTATCGAGAGTGAAAGAGTTCCAGCGGCGCAGGCGCGGCGCGGCCATGGTCTCCGAGCAGAGGGTCCGGTTGCGGACGGTCCCGGAGAAGGCGGGGGCGCAGGAGTGCAAGCCTGAAAGGGAACTGCCACCGCTGCGAGAGGCGGAGTGGACGGAAGCGACGCTGGGGGGGGTCTGCTGGACGGAGGCGGAGCCGGCCACATTGCGGCGCGCGAGCTGGCGGCCCGGCGGGGCGGTGGAGCTTCACGGCTGGACGAAGGCAGACGGACCGGACGGCTGGCGTGGCCCAGGATGGGAGATGGGCCAGACGGCGGTTGAGCCGGCGTGGCCGGCGAATCCACTTCCGGAAAGGCGGCGGAGGGCGGCTTCGAGGCAGGCGGCATGGGTGATGGTGGAGTTGTCCGGACGAGCGGCGGAGAGCGTTCACTGGGAGGATCGAGCCAGCGAGAGAGAAGAGTGGAAGACGCAGCGCGCGGTTACGGCGTGGCCGGAGCGGGAGTGGCGTGTTGGTGGCGAGAGATTGCCGGCGGCGGGGCAGCGGGCGGAGGAAATTGCGGAG
This sequence comes from Bryobacterales bacterium, assembly GCA_027324255.1. Classification (GTDB taxonomy): domain Bacteria; phylum Acidobacteriota; class Terriglobia; order Bryobacterales; family Bryobacteraceae; genus Paludibaculum. The sequence continues at coordinate 12,951 of DAHVTI010000035.1, forward strand.
CGATGGGCGCTGGGCTCGAATTGCGTGATGGCTTGGCCGGAGCGGGAGAGGCGTGTTGGGGGCGAGAGATTGCCGGCGGCGGGGCAGCGGGCGGAGGAA
>DAHVTI010000038.1 GCA_027324255.1 Bryobacterales bacterium
AGGGGCGGAAGCGGAAGTCGACGGTGTGGGCGCCGGCTGCGAGGACGACGCCCCGGGCGGCGCCGTAGACCTCGTAGATGGGGGCTTCGCGGCCATCGACGAGGGCCTGCCAGCCGGGGTAGTAGGGATCGGCGAGGACGAGGACGCCGCGGCAGCGCGCTTCGACGGAGAGGGTAATACGGTCAGTGCCCCAGCGCGCGTAGCGGACGGTGTCGCCGTCGCAAGTGTCGAGGGGCGGGAGGGCGGCCTGGGTGACGACCTGGCGGCGGAAGTCGATGTCCCCTAATTGAACGGTGCGCTGGAGCTGCGCCGGGGTTTCCACGCGGATGGAGTAGTGGGCGATCCAGGCGCGGGGCAGGGCAGCAGGATTGCGCCAGACCTTGATGCCGCTGGCGCCGGTGAAAGCGAGTTGGTGATCGGGCCAGAGCTTTTCGCGGCCGATCCAGTGGGTGACGCCGTAGAGATCGTGACTGCGGCGGGTGTGGAGTTCGGCGCGGAGGAGGTTGGCGGGGACGCCCGCTACGTAGCCCTGGAGGACTTCGATGGCGTTCCAGTCTCCGAAGTTGGCGGGGATGCCGGATTCGGCGACTGCCACGCGGACGGGGGCGCGGCCCTGGCGGAGGGCTTCGCTGGATTGGAGGCGGAGGTACTGGGCGATGTCCTGATTGCCGGTGAGGGCAGGGAGGAAGTGCTGGCGGGAGGTGTCGTACTGGTTGGGGAAATGGGGGGAGGCGACGCCGTACCACTCGATGAGGGCGACGGCGAGGAGGCCGGCGGCGAGGGCGGGGGGCGCGATCTTGGAGTGGCGCCAGGCGGCGAGGAGGGCGGCGGTGGCGCAGGCGGCGAGTGCGGCGATGAGGACACCGTGGCTCCACTCCGATTTGAGGGCGAGGGCGAGGACGGCGGCGGAGGCGAGGATCAACGCTCCGAAGGCAAGGGCGGCGCGCTCGACCCAGCGGGACCAGGATTTGGAGGCGCGCTCGAGGAGGGCGTCGAGGCCGTAGGCGGCGAGAAGGGAGAGGCCGAAGCCGGCGAGGTGGAGGGCACGGGCCGGGACGCGGGCCTTTTCGAGGACGGGGACGAGGGCGTAGAGGAGGCCGTGGAGCGGGGTGGCGGCGCCGAGGGCATAGAGGAGGCCGAAGGCGGCGACGGCGGCGGCCCAGCGGGCGCGGGGATCGCTCCAGCCACGGCGGAGACCGAGGGCGGCGAGGCAGAGGGCGGCGATGCCGGTGAAGGAGGTGGAGGCGGCGGGGTCCGAGTCCAGGGGCCAGGCCATGCGGAGAAGGGAGCTGGCGGGGAGGGAGTAAGAGGTGGCGACGGAGTAGGGGAGGAGGTCCTTCCAGCCGATGGGGTCGGGGAGGCCGGCCCAGCGGAGGCTGAGGCGGCCGAACTCGTAGGTGGGGAGGATCTGGGCGGCGCCAATCAAGGCGGCCAGGGAGAGGGAGACGGCGGCGAGGGCGAAGGCGCGGCGGCTTTTGAGGATCTGCCAGGCCCAGGTGGCGGCGAGGAGGAGGGTGGCGAGGAGGGGGATTTCGTGATGGCCGCTGAGCCAGGCGATGCCGAGGAAGAGTCCGGAGAGGGCGGCGTTGGCCCAGGGGCGCTTAGCTTGGGCGGAGCGGAAGGCGTGGAGGAAGACGAGGGGGGTCCAGAGGGTACCGTTGAGGACGTCGAGCCAGGGGGCGGAGCCGACGAAGCCGGCGAAGGAGAAGAGGCAGCCGCCGAAGACGGCGGCCCAGCGGGAGCGGCCCCAGTCGCGGAGGAGGAGATAGAGGAAGACGGAGGCGAGGGTATGGAGGAGGACATAGTGGGCGTTGAGGAGTGAGAACTGGATGAAGGCGCTCTTGCGGGGCATGAGCAGGAAGAGCAGGTTGAGGGGGAAGAACGGGCCGGGCTGGGTTTGGCCGATGAGGGGCTGGCCGGACCAGAGGTAGGGGTCCCAGAAGGGGAAGCGGCTGGACTGGAGTTCCTTGGCCTGCATCTGGAGGCGGGGGACCTCGATGTAGGCCATGTCGGGGGTGTCGAACCAGGAGTACTGGCTGGTGAGGACGAGCTTCCAGTAGAAGCAGACGTTCAGTAGAACGAGCGCGAGAAGGGGCGCGGCGGCGCGGAGCCGGCGATCGAGGGCGGGGAGAGATTCTGCCAAAGAGTCGAGTATACAGGGCGCGGGGGCTGCTCTGGCGCGGCGCGGGGCGGGTGGTGCATCATCAAGAGATGGCTGAAAGCACTACGTCTCAGGGAGCGGCTCCGAAGATCGGGATCATCGGCGGAAGCGGGCTGTATTCGATGCCCGGGTTTACGGACCAGCGGGAGGTGAAGGTGGAGACGCCGTTCGGCGATCCGTCGGACCCGTATGTAGTGGGGGAGTTGGAAGGGAAGACGGTGGCGTTTCTGGCGCGGCACGGGCGCGGGCACCGCATCAGCCCGTCGGAGCTGAATTTCCGGGCGAACATTTACGGCTTCAAGCAACTGGGCGTGGAGACGATTATTTCGCTGTCGGCGGTGGGGAGTTTGAAAGAAGAACACAAGCCGCTGGACTTCGTGATTCCGGATCAGTTCGTGGACCGGACGCGGGGGCGGGTATCGACGTTTTTCGGCAGCGGGCTGGTGGCGCACATGTCGTTTGCCGACCCGGTGTGCAACCGGCTGGCGAAGCAACTGCACCACGCCTGTCATGAGGCGGGCGTGCCGGCGAAGCTGGGCGGGACGTACCTGTGCATGGAGGGGCCGGCGTTTTCGACGAAGGCGGAGTCGAACCTGTACCGTTCGTGGGGCATGGACGTGATCGGGATGACGAACCTGCAGGAAGCGAAGCTGGCCAGAGAAGCGGAGCTGTGCTACTCGACGATCGCGATGGTGACGGACTACGACTGCTGGCATCCGGACCACGACGCGGTGACGGTGGCGGACATCGTCCGCAACCTGACGCACAACGCGGAGAACGCGGCGAAGGTGGTGGCGGCGGCGGTACGGCTGCTGGACGGGGCGGACCGGCCGTGCGGCTGCGGGCGGGCGCTGGAGTTCGCGCTGATCACGGACAAGAAGACCGTGCCGGCGGAGACGTACAAGAAGCTGGAGCTGATCGTTGGAAAGTATTTCGCCGAGTGAGCTGGCCTTCGAGCTGCTGAACCACTGCCTGCGGGGCAGCCAGTGGCCGGAGGACGTGCTGGAGGCGCTGACGGCCGAGGCGCTGGACGAAGACGAGCGGCGCGCGGCGGCGGCGACGCGGGCGCTGTTTTCGGTGCTGGTGGAGCGGCTGGCGGACCTGTTCGAGCCGCGGCTGTGCGACGCCTACGCGCGGCTGTTTGCGCGGGTGATCGAGCAGGGCCTGCCGGAGCTGGAGGCGGGGAGCCTGGTGGGGCGGTACGAAGCGGTGCGGGAAGTGCGCCCGGTGACCAAAACGCCGAAAGACATTTTTGTTCTTTCGCGGGTGACGCTGGGGGCGGACGTGGCGGTGACCTCGGTTGTGCTGGACGGGGCGCGGCAGAGGTTCCCGGACGCGCGGCTGTGGTTCGCGGGTCCGGAGAAGGCGTGGCAACTGTTCGAGCATTCGCCGGGTCTGCGGCACCTGAAGGTGAACTATGGGCGGCGGGCGGTGCTGGCGGACCGGCTGGGGGTGTATCACGAGCTGCGGGAGGCGCTGTCGCAGCCGGATGCGCTGGTGCTCGATCCGGATTCGAGACTGACGCAACTGGGGCTGCTGCCGGTGTGCGCGGAGGAGAACCATCACCTGTTCGAGAGCCGGTCGTACGGGGGCGATTCGACGGCGTCGCTGTCAAAGCTGGCGCAGCAGTGGGTGCGGGAGACGCTGGGGGTGGAAGACGCGCAGCCGTGGCTCGATCCGAAATTCCGGTACGATTTCGGGTCGCAGCCGGTGACGGCGGTGAGCCTGGGGGTGGGCGAGAACCCGGCCAAGCGGGTGGCGGATCCGTTTGAGGAAGAACTGCTCAAAATGCTGGCGCACCGGGACACGCTGGTGATGGTGGACGCCGGGGCGCCGGGGAGCGAGGAAGAGGAGCGGGTACGGCGGGCGATTGAGCGGACGAACCTGGCGAGCGACCGGGTGGGGGTGCACGAGGGGAGCTTTGCGTCGTTCGCGGCGATGATCGCGGCCTCGTCGCTGTTCGTGGGGTATGATTCGGCGGGGCAGCATGTGGCGGCGACGCTGGGCATCCCGCTGATCTGCGTGTTTGCGGGCTATGCGAGCCAGCGGATGTACGAGCGGTGGGCGCCGGACAGCCCGGGTCCGGCGGCGGTGATCCAGGCCGGGTACCAGGACCCCCAGGAACTTCTGGCCTACGTGAAATCCGCGTTGGGAGAGTAAGATCAGGGGGCGCGGAGAGCGCCTGCCATGAGACTGCCCAGCCTTGCCCTGATTCTTGTTGCCGCCCAAGCGTGGGGCGGGGATGCCCACAAAGCGAAGCCGGCCGTGGCCGCGCCGGCGGCGGTGAAGGAGCCGGAGCCCACGGCTTTCGATGCGGGCGTGGCGGCGCAGGGGTGGGTGCAGTTGTTCGACGACAGCACGCTGTTCGGGTGGACGGCGGGCGGGGGCTCGGATTGGAAGGCGGAGCAGGGGACGCTGACGGCGTCGAAGGCCGGGTGGCTGATGACGAAGGCGGAGTTTGCGAATTTCCGGCTGCGGCTGCAGTACCGGTTGACGGAGCCGGTACGGCTGGCGGCGGTGGTGGTGCGGGCGTCGGGGGATCCGGCGGCGAAGGACGCGGGCCTGCTGGTGCCGTTGACGGGCGGAAAGCTGCCGGGAGCGGGGCGGTGGCACGCGGTGGATGTGACGGCGAAGGGCAGCGGGTTTGTGGTGCGGATCGATGGGAAGGTGGTGCAGTCGGTGCGGGATTTCCGGTTTCCGGCGGGCCGTGTCGGGCTTCTCGGGACAGGCGTCGAGTTCCGGTCGATTCAGCTCCGGCCGCTGGACATGGGCTGCCTGTTCAACGGCCAGGACCTGACGGGGTGGCGCGTGGTGGCTCCGGCGGCGGCGAAAGAGCCGGCGGCGTGGAGCGTGAAAGACGGCGCGATCCATGTGGAGAAAGGGCCGGGGCAACTGGAGACGACGACTTCACACGCGAATTTCGTGCTGCAGGCGGACGTGCGGGTGAACTCACCGGATGCGAAACGGCATCCGAATTCGGGTATGTTTTTCCGCGGGGACCGGGGGATTTTCTGGTCGGGGTACGAATCGCAGATCCGCAACGAGCACGCGGCGGGGGATGCGGCGAAGCCGGTGGATTTCGGGACTGGGGGGATCTACCACAGCCAGGCGGCGCGGCGGATTGTGGCGCGGGACAACGAGTGGTTCACGAAGACGATTGTGGCGGCGGGGCGGACGATTTCGGTGTGGGTGGACGGGGTGCCGGTGACGTCGTGGACGGACACGCGGCCGGTGGGGCTGGATGTGCGGGCGGGGCAGGCGCGGCTGCTGCGGGGGACGATTTCGCTGCAGGCACACGATCCGACGACGAATTTGGACTTCCGGAATGTGTGTATTGGGGAGTTGCCGTAGGGGAGGGCGGCTGAAAGACCAGCGGGGGGCCGGTTTGGAGGCCGGCCGCAGGTCTGGAGGCCTGCCCCACGATTGCCGCTTCGCGCTACATTCTGGATGTAGGAGGGGCGATGATCGAAACCGGACTGCAAGGCAAAGTGGTGATTGTGACGGGCGCGGCGGCGGGGATCGGCCGGGCGACGGCGACGCGATTTTCGATGGAAGGGTGCCGGGTGGCGGCCTGGGATGTGGCGGAGTGCCGCGGATGCGCGCCGGAGTGGCTTTCGCAGAGGGTGGACGTGCGCGATTCGGCGCGGGTGGAAGAGGCCGTGGCGGAGGTGATGGCGCACTACGGGCGGATCGATGTGCTCGTCAACAACGCCGGGATCCTGCGCGATGGGATGCTGGTGAAGCACAAGGACGGGGCGGTGGTTTCGACGATGAGCGATGAAGCGTTCGACACGGTGCTGAACGTGAACCTGCGGGGGGCGTTCGTGTGCACGCGGGCGGTGGCGCCGCGGATGATGGAGGGCGGCGGAGGCGTGATCCTGAACGCGAGCTCGGTGGTGGGGCTGTACGGGAATTTCGGGCAGACGAACTACGTGGCGTCGAAGGCGGGCGTGATCGGGATGACGAAGACCTTGGCGCGCGAGCTGGGGCGGCACAACATCCGGGTGAACGCGGTGGCGCCGGGGCTGATTGCGACCGATATTCTGAATGCGATGCCGGAGAAGGCGCTGGACGGGATGCGGCAGCACACGCCGCTGGGGCGGCTGGGGCGGCCGGAAGAGATCGCGGAGGCGTACGTGTGGCTGGCGTCGTCGTCGGCCTCGTTCGTGACGGGGGCGGTGTTGAGCGTGGACGGCGGGATTGTGACGGGAACCTAGAGCATGAAGAAAATCTACATTGCGGCGTATCACCAGTCGAAGTTCGGGAAGCTGATGGGCATGACCGTGCCGCAGATATTGAGGGCGGCGGTGGAAGGGGCGTGCGGAGAGATCGGTGCGGAGCCGGCGGCGCTGGACGTGGCGAGCGCGGGGGCGGCGTGCAATTTCACGTTGAACGAGCAGGGGCTGCTGGCGGGGCTGCTGGCGGAGATTCCGGGGCTCGAAGGCAAGCCGATGGAGGCGGTGGAGAACGCCTGCGCGTCGGGCGGGCAGGCGGTGGTGAGCGTGATCCAAAAGCTGCAACTGGGGCTGGGCGAGACGGGCGTTGCGGTGGGCTTCGAGAAGATGCGCGATGGCGATGGAAAGATGGACGGCAGGCTGATCGGGAAGGTGCTGGGGTACTTTTCGCACCCCGATGAGAGGGTGGGGAAGGTGTTCGTGTTCCCGCACATCTTTGCCGAGATCATGCAGGCGTACATGAGCGAACACGGGGTGGCGGAGGAGCACCTGGCGCAGATCGCGGTGGAGGAGTATCAGAACGCGCGCTACAACCCGTGGGCGCAAATGAGCAAGGTGCAGATCACGCTGGAGCAGGCGATGAAGATCGAGGGCATCAACCGCTACGTGGTGGAGGGGCTGCCGCTGAAGACGTACGACTGCTCGCAGATCACGGACGGGTACGCGGCGCTGGTGCTGGCCACGGAAGAAGGGCTGGCGAGGCTGGGGCGGAAGAAGGCGGAGTGCGTGGAGGTAGCGGGCTGGGGGCAGGCGACGGATCCGCTGTCGAGGGCCGGGCGGGACGTGCTGCGGCCGAGGGGGGCGCGGCGCGCGATGCGGGCGGCGTACGAGATGGCGGGGCTCGAGCCGCGGGACATCAACGTGGCGGAAGTCCACGACTGCTTCACGGTGATGGGCGCGCTGGGGACGGAGGTGATCGGGAAGGCGGAGCCGGGGGAGGGGGCGCGCTACTGGGTGGAGGGGAAGGCGCGGGTGGACGGCGAGTGCGGCATCAATACGTCGGGCGGGCTGGTGGCGAAGGGGCATCCGATCGGGGCGACGGGCGTGGCGATGATCGGGTGGTGCGCGTGGCAACTGGCGGGCAAGGCGCCGCGGGAGTTGCAGGTGAAAGACGCGCGCGCCGGCGCGACGTTCAACATCGGGGGGCCGGTGTGCGCGTCGGTGTGTACGGTGCTGAAGGCGGGCGGGTGAGGGGCTCAGGGGGCGGGCACGGCTGAGAGAGGGCCGGGGGGCGGCAGGCTCTGGGGCAGGCGGTAGAGATAGAGGGTGCGGCCTTCGGAGTGGGCGATTTTTTCGGGCGTCCAGGTGCGGATGGGGAAGCTGTGGGAGACGATGCGGGTGGTGGAACCGAGCTCGCTGCGGAGGCGGGGCCGGAGGCGTTCGATGACGGAGGGCAGAAGGAAGAAAGCGACGACGTTGGCCTGGCCGATGGGGGCGGCGAAGAGATCCTGCCGGACGAAGCTGGTTCGGGAGTCGACGCCGGCGGCGTGGGCGTTGCGGCGGGCTTCGGCGATGCGTTCCGGATCGAGGTCGTAGCCGACGGCGCGGGCGCCGAACTGGGCGGCAGCCGCGACGGCGATGCGGCCGTCTCCGCAGCCGAGGTCGACGACGAGTTCGTTTTTGTGCACGCCGGCGAGCTCGAGCATTTTGTGGACGACGGTGGGGGATGTCTGGACATAGGGCACGTCGAGGCCGCGGCCGAAGTCGAGGGCCGGCTCGGAACGGCAGGCGGCGAGGTAGCAGAGGGCGAGGGGGAGGCAGGCGCACAAGGCGTGCGGCAGACCCGCGGACGGGTGAGACTTCATGGCCGGGGGGACCTCCGCCCCTCTGATCATACGTCATGGGCGGCAGGGCTTCCGGGGCGGGGAGAAAGCGGCGCGAACGACCCGGTATGATAGGCACCGGGAGCGTGCCGGATGAGAAGAGAAGTTCATGTGATTGATTCGCACACGGGGGGCGAGCCGACGCGCGTGGTGGTGGCGGGCGGGCCGGAGCTGGGCGGCGGAACGGTGGCGGAGCGGCTGGAGCGGTTCCGGCGGGAGCACGACCAGTTCCGCTCGGCGGTGGTGAACGAGCCGCGGGGCAACGATGCGATGGTGGGGGCGCTGCTGTGCGAGCCGTCGGCGCCGGAGTGCGCGGCGGGGGTGATCTTCTTCAACAACGTGGGCTACCTGGGGATGTGCGGGCACGGGACGATCGGGCTGGCGGCGACGCTGCGGTACATGGAAAGAGCGGCGCCGGGGACGTTCCGGATTGAGACGCCGGTGGGGGTGGTGAGCGCGGAGCTGCACGAATCGGGCGAAGTGACGGTGGCGAACGTGGCGAGCTACCGGCTGGCGGCGGGCGTGGAAGTGGAGGTCGCGGGCTTCGGGCGGGTGCGGGGCGACGTGGCGTGGGGCGGGAACTGGTTCTTCCTGGTGAACGGGGCGCCGTGGGCGCTGGAGCTGAAGAACCTGGAGGCGTTGACGGATTACTCGTGGAAGATCCGGCAGGCACTAACCGCGCAGGGCGTGACGGGGGCGGGCGGAGCGGAGATCGACCACATCGAGCTTTTCGGGCCGGCGCGCAGCGCGGGGGTGGACTGCCGGAACTTCGTGCTGTGTCCGGGGAAGGCGTACGACCGTTCGCCGTGCGGTACGGGGACGAGCGCGAAGCTGGCGTGCCTGTACGCGGACGGCAAGCTGAAGGAAGGCGAGGCGTGGCGGCAGGAGAGCATCGTGGGGAGCGTCTTCGAGGGGCGGGTGGAGGTGCGGGACGGGCAGGTGTATCCGAAGATCCGCGGGAGCGCGCACGTGAACGGAGAAGCGCGGCTGGTGCTGGACGAGCGCGACCCGTTCTGCTGGGGGATTCGGGGATGACGGCGGGCGCGCCGGACGTGCTGATTGTGGGCGCGGGGGCGGTGGGGGCGGCGTGCGCGTGGGAGTTGTCGCGGGGCGGGCTGCGGGTATCGATGGTGGAGGAGGACGTGGTGGGGAGCGGGGCGACGGCGGCGGGGATGGGGCACCTGGTGGCGCTGGACGGATCGGAGCACGAGTTCGCGCTTTCGCGGTTCTCGCAGGGGCTGTGGGCGGAGCTGCTGCCGCAGATGCCGCGCGAGGTGGAGCACTTGCAGTGCGGCACGTTGTGGGTGGCGGCCGATGACGAGGAGATGAGCGAGGTGCGGAGGAAGCACGGTTATTACGGGGCGCACGGCGTGTCGTCGGAGATGCTGGACGCGAAGCAACTGGCGGCGGCGGAGCCGGAACTGCGGGTGGGGCTCGCCGGCGGGCTGGTGGTGCCGGGCGACAGCGTGATCTACGCGCCGGCGGCGGCGCAGTGGCTGGTGGAGCGGAGCGGGGCGGCGGTGATCCGGGGTCGCGTGGAGCGGCTGAACGGGCGCACGGCATGGCTGGGCGATGGGACGCGGCTGGAGGCGGGCATCGTGGTGAACGCCACGGGGGCGAGGGCGGCGAAGCTGACAGCGGGCGTGCCGGTGACGCCGCGCAAAGGGCACCTGGCCATCACGGACCGGTATCCGGGTTTTTTGCGGCACCAACTGATCGAACTGGGGTACATGAAGAGCGCGCACGCGGGGGGAGGAGAGAGTGTGGCGTTCAACGCGCAGCCGCGGAAGACGGGGCAGGTGCTGCTGGGCTCGTCGCGGCAGCACGGGGTGGAAGATGCGGGCGTAGACCGGATGATTCTTTCGCGGATGATGAAGCGGGCGGTGGAGTATCTGCCGGGGATCGGGGAGCTGCAGGTGATCCGATGCTGGACGGGCTGCCGGGCGGCCACGCCGGACGGGGCGCCGTTGATCGGGCCGTGGCCGGGGGAGGACGGGTTGTGGCTGGCGACGGGACACGAAGGGCTGGGCATCACGACGGCGCCGGGGACGGGGCGGCTGCTGGCGGACCTGATTCTGGGGCGGACGCCGTGCCTTCCGGCCGGGCCGTATCTGCCGGCGAGGTTGTGCCATGGGTAGGCGGATCACGATTTCTGTGAACGGGCGCGCAGTGGAGACGCGCGAGGGGACGAGCGTGGCGGCGGCGCTGCTGAACGCGGGGGTGGCGCGCTTCCGGCGTTCCGAGAGCGGGGAGGCGCGAGAGCCGTTGTGCGGGATGGGAATCTGCATGGAGTGCCGGGTGACGATCGACGGCGAGGCGCAGGTGCGGAGCTGCCAGAGGCTGTGCGAGGACGGGATGGAGGTGGAGACGACATGAGCGGCGGCTCCGACGTGGTGGTGGTGGGGGCAGGGCCAGCGGGGCTGGCGGCAGCGTGCCAGGCGGCGGAGAGCGGAGCGCGGGTGCTGGTGATGGACGACAACGCGGCGGCGGGCGGGCAGGTCTGGCGCGGCGAGCAGGGGGAGTGGCAGGAGCGCTTCGCGCGGAGCGGGGCGGCGCTGGAGACGGGCCGGGCGGTGATCGATGAACGGGTGAGGGAGCGGGGGAGGACTGTGGTTCTGGCAACAGGGGCGCGGGAGTTGTTCCTGCCGTTTCCGGGCTGGACGCTGCCGGGGGTGGTGGGCGCGGGCGGGCTGCAGGCACTGATCAAAAGCGGCTATGACGTGGCGGGGAAGCGCGTAGTGGTGGCGGGCAGCGGCCCGCTGCTGTATGCGGTGGCGGCGCTGGCGCGGGAGAAGGGCGCCTCCGTGATGCTGGTGGCGGAGCAGGCGCCGGGCGCGGCGGTGGCGGGGTTTGTGCGCGGGCTGTGGCGGCATCCGGAGAAGCTGGCGCAGGGGGTGGGGCTGGCGATGGCGCTGGGGGGCGTGGAGGCTGTGCGCGGGTGTTGGGTGGAGGAGGCGATGGGGCGGGGCCGGGTGGAGGGGGTGAAGATGAGATGCGGCCGGCGGGTTTGGGAAGAGAGCTGCGACGTGCTGGCGGCTGGGTTCGGGCTGACGCCGAACACGGAGCTGGCGGAGATGCTGGGGTGCCACGTGAGGGCGGGAGCGGTGGAGACGGGGGACTGGCAGCAGACGAGCGTCGAAGGCGTCTATGCGGCTGGGGAGGTGACGGGGATCGGGGGGGTGGAGAAGTCCGTTGTGGAAGGCGAGATTGCGGGGCTGGCGGCGGCGGGCCGGCGGGCGGAGGCGGAGCGGCTGTTCGGGAGAAGAGCCCAATGGCGGCGGTTTGGGGAGGAGTTGGGGCGGGCGTTTGCGCTACGGGAGGAAGTGAAGAGGCTGGCGCGGGGAGAGACCGTTTTGTGCCGCTGCGAGGATGTGACGGTGGGGCAACTGCGGGACCGTGCCGGGTGGCGGGAGGCGAAGCTGCGGACGCGGTGCGGGATGGGGGCGTGCCAGGGGAGGGTGTGCGGGGCGATCACGCGGACGCTGTTCGGCTGGGGGCCGTCGAAGCCGCGGCCGCCGTTGTATCCTACTCGCTTCGAGGATCTTTTCTCAGATTGAGGTGACTATGGACTGGATGGGTGTGATTCCGGCAGTGACGACGCCGTTCCACGCGGACCTGTCGGTGGACCACGAGTTTTTCGCGCAGCACGTGCGGTGGCTGGTGGAGAACGGCTGCGCGGGGGTGGTGGCGCTGGGCTCGCTGGGCGAGGGGGCGACGCTGACGTTCGAAGAGAAAGAGGCCGTACTGAGGACGGCGGTGCGGGCGCTGGACGGAACGGCGCCGGCGGTGGCGGGGGTTTCGGCGCTGAGCACGGAAGAGGCGGTGCGGATTGCGAAGATGGCGCATGACGCGGGCTGTGCGGGGCTGATGGTGCTGCCGCCGTACGTCTACACGGGCGACTGGCGGGAGATGAAGGCGCACGTCGGGGCGGTGCTGCGGGCGACGCCGCTATCGTCGATGCTGTACAACAACCCGGTGGCCTACAAGACGGACTTTGTGCCGGAGCAGGTATGCGAACTGCTGGCGGAGCACGAGAACCTGCAGGCGATCAAGGAGTCGAGCGCCGATGTGCGGCGGGTGGCGGCGCTGCGGGCGCTGGCGGGGAACCGGCTGAAGATCCTGGTGGGCGTGGATGATCTGATTTTTGAGGCGGCGATGGCGGGGGCAGTGGGCTGGATTGCGGGGCTGGTGAACGCGTTTCCGGCCGAGTCAGTGGAGCTGTTCGACGCGTCGATCCGGGGGGACCGGGAGCGGGCGTTCGAGATCTACAAGTGGTTCCTGCCGCTGCTGCGCATGGACACGGTGCCGAAGTTTGTGCAGTTGATCAAGCTGGTGCAGGAAGAGGTGGGGATGGGGAGCGCCCGGGTGAGGCCGCCCCGGTTGGAACTGGCCGGGGCGGAGTTGGAACAGGCGCTGAGGGTGGTGCGGGCGGCTCTGGCGGCGCGGCCTTAGGGCTGGGGGGCCGGCCTGGGGGCCGGCAGCAGGCTTGGCGGCCGGCATCACCTGGGGCATGAGGGTGAGGGCCTTCGTGCCGGGGGGCCGGCCTGGAGGCCGGCCGCAGGCGTGGACGCCTGCCCCACCTATCGCTGCAGGGTGTAGTTGATGTCGATTTCAGTCACGACCTCGACGGGGTTGCCGTTGAGCAGGGTGGGCTGATACTTCCACTTGCCCACGGCGTCGAGGGCGGACTGGACGAGGCGGGCGTCGACGAGCTTGTTCATGGGTTCGAGGTTCAGAATGGCGCCGTCCTTGCCGATGACGGCGCGGAGCACGACGGTGCCCTGGACGCCCTCTGCTTTGCATTCCGGCGGGTAGACGGGACGATTCTGCTGGACGAGTTTGGTGGCCTGGAGGTTGCCGCCGACGCGGAGGCGCTGCGGAGGGCCGGCCGAGGCTTCGGGCTTGACGGCAGCGGAACCTTCGCCGACGACGGTGAGGGATTCGCGGACGCTACCGGTCTGGAGTGTCAGTTCGAGGCGGCCGGAATGGCCGGGACCGACGGGGACGCCGGAGAGGCGGAGGGCGGTGAAGCCGGGCTTTTCAACGGAGAGGATGTAGTCGCCGTCGGGCAGGGGGGCGGCCGAGAACTCGCCGGCGTCGTTGGTCCAGACGACCTCCTTGCGGGAGCTGTCGGCGAACAGGACGGTGATGCGGGCGCGTGGGACGACGGCGCCGCTGGGG
>DAHVTI010000040.1 GCA_027324255.1 Bryobacterales bacterium
ATCCTCCGACACGAAGGCCGCTTCCGCCAGGGTGCGAAGGGACCAGGCTTCGGCTCTCGGTTCCGTGCTCCCGTAGAGGTAACCCAGGCTGTTGCCCCGGCACCAGTTGCAGTTGCCCGGCGTAATCCAACCCAGCGCATAGGAGGCCCAGAATTGCAGTTCTTCCAGGTAGTACCAGTCGCCGCTCAACAGATATGGGACGTACGGCATGGCCGGATGATGAGCCATGTCCACATTCCAGCCGCCATAGCTGACCGGACCTACCGGCGTGATCCGGTCTTCCGCCCGGATGCCCTCAGAGAAGGCATAGTTGCGCAAATACCCCGTGGGCCTCGCGTCGATGGAAAAAGGCCTGCCTTCGGCCAGCGCCTCGCGGCCCTGTACATAGACGCGAGGTTCCTCCAGCGATTCCCGCACGTGAACGGGCACATAGCCGCTCACATCCGCATTCGCAAACATCGATTGCTGCAGCGTGTGATCGCCCGAATACAGATACAGCAGGTACCACCTGGGCACCAGCGCGATGTCCCCGCGGCCCCCGGCAGTCGGCATCGCCTGCTGCCACACGCCGTATCCGTTCACGTCGCCCCGGTCGGACTTGCTGTAGTTGTCCTGCTCCCTCCGGATCGCCGAGGCATCGATCTTCAGCTCCAGGTCATAGCTCGGGAGCGCGCCCGTATAAACGAGGTAAGGAAAATTGTGGTCGATCCTCGTCTCTGGCAGCGGCGTCCCGTTCCACACGGTCTTCCGCCATCGGGCCTGCGCGACATGCACCACGTCCTTGGTCCACGTCGTGTCGGTCCCTCCCGCGCCCCGGCCCACGCGCGCAAAGTACACCTGGTCCTGCAGCCGCGTGGACCACGTGTTCTCCAGGATCAGGTCCACCTTGACCCCGTTCCACCCCGGGTAGATCGTCACCACGAAGATCGGGTGCAGGCTGCGGAAACGCGTCTCCGGCGCGGGACGCCACCCGGCGTCGGCTCCGATCCCGCGGCTCGGCAGGTGCGCCGCCGCCCGCGTCCCGTCCGCGCCCCGCCCTCCTTCGCACACCGTCAGCGTGTCGCCGTTGGCGCCGCAGAGCTTGATCCTCTCCGCCTCCAGATACGCCGTCACCGGAAACGTCCACGACGCCAGCAGGCCCACTGACGCGGCCTGCACCTTGATGGTCTCCGCCGTGGCTTTGACGTTCTCCCCGCTCTTCAGCATGGGCCAGTCCGTCTGCCACCCGAAGTCGTACTTCGTCGCCGGACTGCGGTCCTCCACAATCAGTTGCGTCACCAGCGGGCCCTGCAGCCAGTACCGCACGCCGGAATCGGAGGCCCGGCCATCCCACTCCTCCAGCATGGTCCTCACGTTGGCCAGCGCCGACCCGCCCTCGGCCCCGCTCACGTTGGCCTTCGCTTCAATGACCGCGCCCCACTTCCCGTCCAGATAGTTGAGGATCTCTTCCCGATGCAGTCCGGGCCCGTCCTCGTGGCACTCCACCGGGATGAAATCCACCTGCACCCGGTCCTTTGCCGGCAGGTCCGCCCAGAAGGTCAGGATCGCGTGCTTCAGGCTGCCGTCCCGCCACCGGCCCTTCACGTTGCACTGCGTCTCCAGCGCCACGCCTTTGATGCTGGCCTGCGCGCATGCCGGCATCTCGCCCTGCGCGAAAATTCGGGAAATCTGGAATGGCCGCCGGTCCGGAAGACCTTCCGGTTTCCCCATGTCCTCGATCAGGATTGCGTTGCCGGGCCCTTGCGCCCTTGCCTGGGGCATGCTCGCTCCGCCCGTCACCAACAGAACAGCCGCGAACAGCACAACTGCGAGCATCATCCCTCCCTCTTTCACGCCCTGCACTTTGGCCTCCGTCGCGTATGTCGGCAAGAAGTAGCCGCTCCGTGCATCCCGATGGCTCGGAGCTCTACTGCCCGCGGGCTGAAACCGCGCCCGTTTCTACCGTTCAACAGCCACTATAGCGCACGCCGCCCGATCGGCTTCCCGCTGCTCCGGCCTCAAGCTTGCCAGGCCTCTCCGCGCAGGTGCACCTGGTCCCAATAGGCCAGCATCAGCATGTTCCACAGCGCGCTGGAATAATCGCCCCTCCCGTTCTGGTGGTCCATCCACAGCCGTCTCACACCCGCCACATCGAGATACGGTTCCAGCTCCCGCCCGAAAACGGCGCGCTCGAACGGAGCCTTCAGGCTCGTCCGCAGCCACAGCGCCATCGGAACGGCGAATCCCATCTTGCGCCGTGTCACCAGTTGCTCCGGAATGTACCGCCCCACCACCTGCTTGAACAGCACTTTGCCTGTCCGTCCGGATACCTTCGCTTCGGTCGGTAGACGGGCCGCCAGTTCCGCCAGCCGGTGGTCCAGCCACGGCGCCCGCGACTCCAGCGAATACGCCATCGTCGCCCGGTCCACCTTCACCAGGATGTCCCCTGGCAGGTAAGTCCGCCAGTCCACCGCCTGCAACTGCGCCAGCGGCGGCAGATCCGCATACTCCTGGAAGCGCGCGCTGAACCCCTCCCGGCAGGAGTATCCGTTCAGTTGGCTGCGCAGCGGCGCCGCAAGTACCGCCGTCAGGCCCTCCTGCCTCAGGCTCGACATCGCGTCGAAGTAGGCCTGCCCCAGCGTGCTCGCCATCCCCTGCAGCGTGGACTTCGCACGGAACATCCGCGGAAGGGAGCCGGACCTGGGATACGCTTCCCCCAGCGGGCCGATCACCCATCGGCGCAACCCCGCCGGCACCATGCTCCGCAGCCGCTCCGCCGACAGCGCATGCGCATACCGCCGGTAGCCCCCGAACAACTCGTCCGCCCCGTCGCCGGAAAGCGCCACTGTCACGAACTTCCTCGTCATCTGCGACAGATACAATGTCGGGATGGCCGACGAATCCCCGAACGGCTCGTCGTATTGCCGCACCAGCGTGCCCAGCATCTCCTCGATGGAGGGCGTCACTACCTCCTCATGGTGGTTGGTCTCATACTTCCGGGCCACCAGGCGCGCGTACTGGAGTTCGTTGAACTCCTCCGTCGTGAAGCCGATGGAGAAGGTCCGGATCCGCCCCGGCGCGCTCCGCGCCATGTAGGCGACCACCCCGCTCGAATCCACCCCCCCGCTCAGAAAGCCCCCCAGCGGGACGTCGCTCACCATCCGCGAGCGCACCGCGTCCCCGGCCAGTTCGTCCACTTCCTCCACCCCTGCCCTCCGCTCCAGGGCTCCCGACGCCGCCGCGAAGCGCGGCGTCCAATAACGCGTCTCCTTGCGCGTGCCGTCGGCCCGCACCGTCATGCTGGTGGCCGGCTCCAGTTTCCTCACCGCGGCATAGATGGTGTGCGGATCGGGTACGTAGCAGAGCGCCAGGAAATCGGCCACAGACTCGGGCCGCACCTGCGAAGGGAACCCCGGCAGCCACCTCATGGCCTTCAGTTCCGAGGCGAAGCACAACGGCATCCCCGGGATCGCGTCCGTCCAATACAGGGGTTTCTCGCCGAAGCGGTCCCGGGCCAGCAACAGCGTCTGCCGGTTCCGGTCCCAGATGGCGAAGGCGAACATGCCGTTCAGGTACTCCGGCACCCGCTCGCCCACTTCTTCGTAGAGGTGCACGATCACCTCGGTGTCGCTCCGCGTTTGAAACAGGTGCCCCCGCTGCTTCAGCTCTTCCATCAGGTGCTGGAAATTGTAAATCTCCCCGTTGAAGACGATTTGCACGCTCCCGTCCTCATTGCCCAGCGGCTGTTTCCCGCCCTCGACGTCGATGATGCTCAAGCGGCGGTGGCCCAACGCCACCCGCTCATCGACGTAGCAGCCTTCCCCGTCCGGCCCCCGATGGCGGATCCGGTCGCACATTCCGCGCACCACGTCGCGTTCCGCATGCACCCCGCCGCCGGCTAGGTAGCCTGCTATTCCGCACATTGGCTCGCATCTCCTCCCTGCCCCACGCTGAACGGGCGGCACGCCGCACGGTCAACACCCATCATAACGCCTCTCCGGTTCGACATGGTTTTATCGTCTTATCAATGACTTACCGTCTTTCTCCCAGGCTTTCACCCCGCCCGGGAGCTCATCTGTCTCCGCTCGCCCCCCGCCGCCCCGCATGGCCCCCGGCAGTTCGCCTCCAGAACGGCCGTGCCAGACAATGTCATATACTTGCCTTTGTGCCGGCAGCACTCTCTGCCCCCCGGACTAGCCGGCTACGGAGCCCCTCATGCAGGCCCATCGTCACCCCGAAGAATACCGCCCGCCCTTGGCCGCTTTCGGCTCGCGCGGCGCCGCCGCCGTCTTTCAGGGCCTGGGCCGGAATCCAGTGATCACGAGCTGAGCGTGATGAAACCATCCGGCATCTACGCCGCCGCTCTCCATTCAACCTCCATCTACGCCATCGGCATCGTGCTCAGCCGGGCGGTCAGCATCCTGTTGCTCCCGCTCTACACCCGCTACCTGACCGCCTCGGACTACGGGATTCTCGAACTCGTCGATGTGACCATGACCGTCTTCGCCCTCGTCGTCGGAGCGCGCGTCTCCAACGCGGTGGCCTACTTCTGTGCCAAAGCGAACTCCGAACTCGAAAAATCCGCTGTCTACACCACGAATCTGATCGGCAGCACCCTGGCCACCTTCTTTGCCGTCGTGGTGGGCTGGATGCTCTCTTCCCGGCTGGGCGCACAGATTCTCGGAGTGCCGGGCTCCAGTGAGATCTTCCGCCTCGGGGTTGTCGGGTTTGCTCTCAGCTTCCCTGCCGAGTCTTTCCTGGCCCGGTTGCGTGTGGAGAACCGCCCCGTCTATTTCATCTCCATCCAGCTCGCGCGGCTGTTTCTCGCCATGGGCCTCAACGTCTACCTCATCGTCGTGGCCCACCTGGGTTTCAGGGCAATCCTCTGGAGCAATATCGTCTGCAACCTCGTCATCTCCGCCTATGGCGCCTTCGTCACTTTCCGATCCTGCCGGACTGGTTTTTCTTCCCCGTTGTTCCTCGCCATGCTCAAATTCGCCGTCCCCGTCGGCGCCGTCGGGCTTTCGCTGTTCGTCTTTCACGTCGCCGACCGGTTCTTTCTGCGGCGCTATTCCACCCTCGCCGAGATCGGGCTCTACTCGCTCGGCTACAAACTTGGCATGCTGATTACCTATGCCGGCATGGCCTTCAGCCAGTACTGGTCGGCCCAGTCCTATGAAATGCTCAAAGGCGAGCGCGGACCGGCGGTATTCTCGCGCGTGTTCACCTACTTCCTCGCCGTCGTGCTTCTCGCCGCCGTGGCCACCTGGGTCTTTGCCGCGCCGGCCTTGCAGATTCTGACCACGGCGGAATTCCGGTCGTGCATTGTTTTTGTTCCCTGGATTATCGTGGCCTATCTTTTCAGGCTGGTGGCCGAATACCTGCGCGCCGTGCTCTACACCTCCCAGCGGCCCGGCCTCGACGCCATCGTGAATTCCAGCTCGGCGGTCTTCTGCCTCCTCGCCTACTGGCTGCTGATTCCGCGCTACGGGGCGATGGGCGCGGCCTGGGCCACCGCCTCCACTTCCGTCGTCATGCTGATTTTGAGCGCATTTTACAGCCGTCGTGTCTTTCCGGTCCGTTTTGAGCCCAAACCCGTCGCTGTCCTATCCGCCGGAGCGGCTGCCGTCGTGGCTCTCCAGCGGCTCTTCCCCACGCCCACCCTCCCTCTGCAATTGCTTTCCGGAGCGGTAGCCTGCGCCCTGTTCCTGGGGGTCGTGGTCTGGTTCGGCGCCATCGGCTCCGGCGACCGGCAAAAAATCCAGGCGGTCGTCCGCGCCCGCTTTGCTTCCGCTTCCTGACGCGCCGGCGCCGCTTCCCGCGGCCCGCTGGAAGCCCTCCCCGCTCAGCCCCCTTCGCCCGCCGCATGTGCTCTTTCGCCGCGGAAGTACTCGATCTCGCCCGAGCGGCGGCGAGCCCGCCTGTGCCTGCTAAGATAGGCGGATGGGCCTTATTGCGCTAGCGTATCGCTCCAGTACGCTGGCGGCCCCGGGGCGCTTTTCAGGATGATTGACGACCTCCAGGTTCACCGCCAGAGCGCAAGCGAAGTCGCGCGAACCAACGATGTTATGGCGCTGCTGCCTCTCGGCCGCAAGTCCATCCTGGACGTCGGCGCCCGCGACGGCCATTTCTCGCGCCTCTTCACCGGCCGCTTCGAGACCGTCGTGGCTCTCGATCTCATCCAGCCCGGATGGGACTACCCCGGCGTCGAAACCGTTCAGGGCGACATCACGAAACTTGAGTTCCCCGATCGGGCCTTCGACTGCGTCTTCTGCGCCGAGGTCCTTGAGCATATCCCAGACCTCCACTCCGCCTGCCGCGAACTCCAGCGCGTCTGCAGGCACGACCTCGTCATCGGCGTCCCCTTCCGCCAGGACCTCCGCTTCGGCCGCACCACCTGCCGCTCCTGCAGAGCCGTTAACCCGCCCTGGGGACACGTCAACAGCTTCACCCTCCAGCGCCTCCAAAGCCTGTTCCCCGATTGCGCCGTGAAGCACGTCTCCTACGTCGGCGAAACCCGTGCCGCCACCAATCCAGTTTCCGCCTTCCTCATGGACGTGGCCGGAAACCCATGGGGCGTTTACAACCAGAAGGAGCCTTGCCTGCGCTGCGGCCAGCCCATCGCGCGCCCGCCCGCCCGGCGCGGCGTCCTCTCCCGTGCCTGCTCCTTTGCCGCCCACCGCATCAACCAGATGCAGCTCCGTCTCGCTTCCCCCCACGCCAACTGGATTCACGTCCTATTTGAGAAACGGTAGCTGACCGCCCTCCCGCCTGCGCCCCTTGTCGTATACTGCCAATGGCTGCGGGCTCGTCCGCCCAATCTTCCCTCCGGGCCTGCCCCCGGGGTTCCCATGCGCACTACCCTCCTCCTCCTCGCCGCCCTCGCCAGGCTCGCCCTTCCCTCCACGGTCTTGGAAACCGCCGTTGAACTCCCCGCCGGCTCTTTCACGCCCCCCGGCGCCAAATCCCCCCTCACCAACCTCCCCGCCTTCTGCCGCGTCGCCGGCTCCATCCGCCCCTCACCCGATTCCGGCATCCGTTTCGAGACCTGGCTCCCCGTCTCCGGCTGGAACGGTAAGTTCCAGGGCATCGGCAACGGCGGCTACGCCGGCTCCATCAGCTACGGCGGCCTCGCCGAAGCCCTCCGCCACGGCTACGCCTCCGCCTCCACCGACACCGGACACCGCGCCTCCGGCCAGGACGCCGCCTGGGCCCTCAACCACCCCGAAAAGATCGCCGACTTCGGCCACCGCGCCATCCACGAAACCACCGTCAAGGCCAAAGCCCTCGTCGCCGCCTACTAT
>DAHVTI010000041.1 GCA_027324255.1 Bryobacterales bacterium
CGAGAGCCCGCCGCGCCCGCCGATGCTGCCGCTGTACGGTCGCGTCACTCCGTGGATGTTGACCGCCGCCGACATCGTCGCCGAGCGGCCCGGTCCGCCGCCCTCGACCAGTTCGCCGCAAATGGCGCACGAACTGGCGGAAGTGAAAGAGGCCGCCAGGCGGCTCTCACGCCGTCAGCTCGCGATCGCTTTCAAGTGGGCCGATGGCCTCGGCACGCCCACGCCGCCGGGACACTGGAACTGGATCGCGGCGCCTTACATTGCCGAAGCCGGCTTCAGCGAGGTGCGCGCCGCGCGCGCCTTCGCGCTGCTGAACATGGCGATGCAGGACGCCGCCATCGGATGCTGGGATGCCAAGTTCACCTACTTCAATCCCAGACCTTCGCAACTGGATCCATCCATTCGCACCAGCATCGGTCTGCCAAACTTCCCAGCCTATACCTCCGGACACTCGACTTTCTCTGCCGCGGCGGCCGAAGTCTTGTCCTACCTGTTTCCTTCGGCGGCCGCAGGTTTCGAAGCCGATAAAGAAGAAGCCAGCATCTCGCGCCTCTACGCCGCCATCCACTATCGCGCCGACATCGAAACCGGCAAGGCTCACGGCAAGCGAATCGGCGGCTACACAGTTGGTTTCGCGAGGCAGGACGGCGCGGACCAATAGGCACGTCAGTAACGGCACTTCCCAGGAAGTACCATCACGTCCATCTATCCGGTTTCAGTATTAGCGGACGGTAGTCTGGTTGCGACGCCACTTGGCCGCGTAACGCCCAAACCGCCGAAGTGGGTGCCTGGGTTCCGAGCGCATCGTCGCCAACCCGCAAACAAGGAAACCAGATGTGCCCGCGAACCCGCCATCATGGAAACTGCGCCAAGCCGGTGGGCACCCGCCACCATCCCTGCCTGTCGCGCGCTCCAGCCGCAAGCAAGATGGCAACCGCACGGGGCCACGGACTCTCCCGCCCCTGACCGGCCTCCCGGGATGCACTCCGGTGGCGGTGGCGGCGTGGGGTGACCCCGTGCCGCAAGCCGCGCGCTGCAACCGATTGCCGTCAATTCAGGCGCGTCGGCAGCCCGCCTGAGCACGCGATGGACGAATAGTCCCCTGAGCCCTGAACGAGGACTGCCCTTGGCGAATCCCAAAGCACATCCGCAGGGGGCGCCGCACCCGCTCTTCCCCCATTTGTGGAGGTGGGGCAACTCGGGGGGCTATGGATGACCCTTCGCACCGTTTCTTTCACGAATCCCTTCGCTTGGACTTGGTCCAGGCCAGACATCAGGTTTGCCGCCGAACGAACTCACCCGGCCTGCGTGCCCGCCGAAGCCCGGACAACGGAGCGCCGCAGCACACTCAGGCAAGGAGCAACGTTGCATGAACAACTCTTCGAACCGGCCCTCCCGGCGCAAGCTCTTCAGCATGGCAGGTGCCGCGGCGGTTGCTGCCACCTCCGGCAGCGCGGCAGCAGCCGTCGCGCCCGCCGGCGACTCCTATCGCCTCACCCGGGACGTGCCCGTCGAACGCGGCTCGGATGTCGTCGTAGCCGGAGGCGGGCCCGCCGGCGCGGCCGCCGCCATCTGCGCGGCTCGCCTCGGCGCCAAACTCCTGCTGCTCGAGGCCATGGGCAGCATGGGCGGCATGGGCGCGAACGCCATCGTCTCCTCCTGGTACTCCGTCGGCAACGGCGAGCGTCTCGTCATCGGAGGCTTGATCCGGGATATCGTCGCGAGCCTTTGCCGCGACAAACAGGCCGCCCCGGCCGTATCCGGCGCGTTCGCGCAGGGCCGCTATTTCGATGCCATCGGCTTCCGTCCGGAGGCCCTCGAGCTCCTCCTCCACCGCTTGTGCCGCAAGGCCGGCGTCGAGGTCCGCGACTTCACCCGCGTCGTCGATGCCGAACTCGACGCCTCCACCCGCCAGCCCGAGGGCATCGTCACCAACAACGTCGAGGGCTTCCGCTCCATCGCTGCCCGCGCCTTCCTCGATTGCACCGGCGACACCGTTCTGACGACGCTCTGCGGAGCCAAGGTCCGTACCGCCGGAGTGGACACTCCGAAGATCATGCCGCCCACCCTCTGCGCCACCGTCACCAACATCGATTTCGCCCGCTTCCGTCCCGGCCGGCCGCAGGCCCTGGTCGAAAAGGCCATCGCCGAAGGCTATTTCAGCCAGCCGGACCGCCATGTTCCCGGCGTCTTCCGCAATGGGCCGCACAGCGCCATGCTGAACACCGGCCACATCTTCAACACCGATGCCACCAGGTGCGGCAGCCTCTCCGGCGCCATGATGCGCGGCCGCGAACTCGCTGAGGAGTACGCCGGCTTCTTCCGCCGCTACATGCCCGGCTGCGAACAGATGGATGTCACCGGCACCGGCACTCCGCTCGGCGTGCGCGAGTCTCGCCGCATCGCCGGCGAATACGAGGTCAACTACCAGGACATCCAGGCCCGCCGCCACTTCCCTCACCAGATCGCGGTCTACTGCAAGGCCCTCGATATCCACGTCTACGACCTCAGCCCGGAAGATTATAAACGCGACTACGAGGAGTACAACCAGCTCGACCGCCCCAGGAAAGGCGAGTCCTACGGGCTGCCGTACGGAATGCTGGTCCCCAAAGGCTGGCGCGACCTCTGGGTAGCCGGCCGCTGCTCCAGCTCCGGCATCAAAGTGAACGGGGCCATTCGCGATCAGCCGGCCTGCTTCATGCTTGGCCAGGCCGCCGGCACCGCCGCCGCGCAGTCCATCCGCACCGGCCAGGCCGCCAATGAACTCGGCACGGAACAACTCGTCTCCACCTTGCGCGGCGCCGGCAGCGATCTTCCTCAACCCAGCTTGACCAGAACAATGACGCGAGACCGGCGCGGCTGATGTTGCTGGCGGCAGCCCTGGCCACGGCCCTCTCGGGCTGTGTCCCCGTCCACTGGTTCGCCGGCGAGCCGAAGAGCCTCCGCTTGCTCGACGGGACCGCCGCCGCGTGCGTCCTCGTGGAAGAGCGCTACTGGAGCCAGCCCTTCGTCTCCGCCCTACCCCGCGGGGGGCACGTTGCGCTGCAGCTCGTGTCGTCCCCTTAAACCCCTATCCACCCCGGCCCCGATGCCACCGTCGTCGGTAGCGGGCAGTGGCCGGATCCATCTCGCGGCAAACCAGTGATCCGCCCTCGCGCCAGGGCCGCGGTGGACGTCTCCACCGAATTGGTGGCGGTCAACCAGGGTCTCTGGCCCGGCTTCCGCATCGACCATGAAATCATCGCCGGCCCCACCGCCGCTCCCTGGCTCGATACCAACTTCGGCTACCTGCGCTACCTCCGCCACCAGACCGAAAAGGCGGCCGGGCTCTTTCACCTGCCGCCGCCCGGAAGACCGCTCCCCGCCAGGCACTATCAGACGGCCCGCATGGAGCCCGCCTTGGCCGGCGCGCGGTGGGGGCCCGTTTCGACGGCGAGTTCACAGCGAAGCTCCTTGCCGCGGAA
>DAHVTI010000045.1 GCA_027324255.1 Bryobacterales bacterium
GATAGAGGGGGGAAACTGCAATTTTGCAGATGCGGGCGTCGCGGGTGGGGGCGTCCGGCGGCGCTGGCGGGCAATCAAGGAGGTACAAGGGGCAGATTTCAGTTTTGTCCTGAGGAGGGAGTGTTGCGTGCTGTGCGGCAGGTGGGTTGAGGCGGCAGAGGTCGAACGTAGAATCAATAAGATAGGGGCCGGAATGTACACATTTTAGAGCGCAGCGGTGGCGGGACTGGCAGGAGTCCGGTGAACGCCGGGAGGACGGGGAGGCCATGCGGCCGAGGACGGGAGATCCGGATTGGGGGGAGTTTAAAGTCATAAGGCCACCACCGGGGACAGGAGAGCACGGAGGGGGAAGGCGGCTGGGGAAATTTAGTTTAAGTCATTGAAATAAAATGAAAAATAAATCTTCTGAGAGGCGGCGGGCCTCGGGTGTGTCAGGCATTCTGTGTAAACGCCGGTTCCACGGTTAGTGCGCCCCTTCGGAGCGCGGTCCTTCACGGTCCCGCTTCGCCCTTCTAATAGCTTCCGCGCGCCCGGCGAGGACCGCGGTCAAGGCCGCGCGCAGCGCGGCCGCCAAGGCTTGGCCTTGACGGCGGCCGGAGCCGGCCGCACCCACGATAGGAAGGGCGAAGGGGGACATACTCAACGAGCCCTATAATCGCAACAGCTAGCCCAAGTGCACAGATCCACCACCCATCTCATTGAGATTGCGGGCCCTGTTCTGCTTTCAGAACGACTTTTAGTGTCGGCGTTGACCTAGTCTGCCACGTGGGCCTTAATCTGTACAGAGGCATGATCAGTGTACGTGGTTTCATCTCCTCCATTTAGGTGAATCTCTCGGTATCGGGTAGAATAAAACTCTTCGCCAGACAGAAGAATTAGATTCTATGTGGGCAAGTGTTGTGCGAAGTGTTGACGCATCCATCAAGCTGATGTACGATCACACCGTCCAGCCGCTAAAACGTGGTTCACAGAGGAGATCCGAGCTGAGACATGTCTCTCAATAACAAGTTGGCTGCAGCGGCTTTCGTCGCCCTGTCTGCATCAAACGGTCAAATGTACGACTGCGGCTATCCGTTCATACCAATGAGCTGCAGCTATCGATACCAAAACTGCGCCTGTTCAAGTACTTCCTGCTCCGACCCATATTGGGGTGGCTCATACGCGAATGTTTGGTACTGTTATGTGACTGAGGAAATCGTCTATTGCTGTGATAGCAACGAGTGCTGCAGGTCGCTTTATGCCTAAGAAATCAATCCAGATGAGAAAAGTACTTGAGCAAGCAGCCTTGCTTGTAGGGCTGATGACTCCGCTTGTGATGGGCCAATGGATACCAGTAAGTGCCAAGACCCGGAGAGTACTGGAAAGGACTGCGCCTGATGGCAGCACCCGCACCGCCGTTGTTGAAGGCCGCCTCCTCCGGTGGACAGACGGAAGTGAATTGCTGCTTCCTGCGGAGTTACAGAACGGAGTTCGCAACCCTGAGATTCGTGGGACGTTTACGGATTCAGCGCGCGGCTTGGTTGTCGACGTCAACCTCACTACCAAGCACGCGGTCATCAAACAGGAGTTTTCTGCTCCCAGGATGCCGATTCCGCAAGAACAATCCGGTAAGCCGAAGAAAACAGTGAATGGGATAGACTGTATCGTTGTGCCAATTCGTGGCCCCTTTATCTCGGCCGAGGGATGCTACTCGAAGGAATACGACATCATCGTCAGGCAAGAGATAGTCCGGAAACAAGGAGATGACATCATCAAGCAGGTAGAGGAAGTGTACGACTTCAGAATCGGAGAGGCTCCAAGCAGTAGTGATAAACCGGACCTTTCCAGATTTGCCTTCGATCGACACACGCCGGCTCAGCTTCCATCGTGCCCAACGTGTTCTTCTGATCGGAAACTACAAAAATAACGTTCGGCTTCTTCATCCTAGAGACCGGGCTTGACAGCGAGTGTTTGGCGGCAAGGGATGACCATTTGTTGTCTGGAGTTAATCGTTCAGAAATACACGTGGAAAAATTAATAACTCCACTTCTTCTGCATCTATATTCCGTTCGCTCTGCTCCTCATCCCGTATTCCAAGAATTGAACAAAGAGCGCGCACTCTTTCAATCGCTGATCTTGAGCCTCTGGAGCATCAAATCTCTTCAAGTCATTCTGTTCGCTCATCAGTCGGCGAATGATCCACTCACTTGTCTTGGGAGTGGGTGCAACGTGTCGGCTTTGACCACAAAGAGCCGAGGGTATTTGGAATCGCTCACTGAATTATGTCAGACGCAGTTGCCACGAGATATTAAGCATATTGGTCTGTTGCCTGATCGGTGCTTTTTCTGCGACGTGGGCACCACCCGCAAGTTGCTTTCACTGGCGAGTGCTGGGTTTGATGACCTTCTCAGTGCTGAAACGGGTACTGAATGGGCGACGCCGGTCTTCGTCTCATTCAGGAGCTTGATAGCACTCCCGCCCGATCACCAGCCCGTCATCGGCCACCTCGCCAAGACCTCCGACGTCTTCGCTCCGTCTCGTCCTGGTCCGGAACCTCGCCCGAAGGCCGCCGCTTCAGCGACCACCGCGGCGTCTCCCTGCGCCTCCAGACCGCCGCCTCCTCCTGAATCGTTGTGGGGCGCTTCTTCCTCGTACTCGCCCCCCTCCGATCGATGACGGCGAACCCTGCCCCGCACGCGCCCCTCTCCGCCCTGCGCCCGTGCCGGCAATTTCGTGGTTGCGCGCAGCCTCAGGCCGCAGCCGCCGGCGGCAAAGCCGGCTGTGGCGGGAATTCACCCCTCACCCTGCCATCACCTCCCGCACCGCCTTCCGCCAGCGCTCGTCCCACTGCGGTTTGTCGAATGCCGCCACCAGATCGAGCCGGCCCTCGCCATCTGCTCGATCCGCCCCGGTTCGTCGATCAGCCGCTCAACCGCTCGCGCCAATTCGACGGCATTCGGCTGCGTCAGCACACCGTTGAACCCGTCTATGACCAGATTCGGAAGTCCACCCACCGTCGTTGCCACAATCGCATTCCCCGTCGCCATGCCCTCCAGGCACGACAGCGAAGTCCCCTCGGAGTACATCGTGGGGATCAGAACGATATGGCTCGCTTCATAGGCCGTGTGCATTTGGTCCATTTCCAGCTCTTCCCACGTCACCCTGCCCCCATGCCGCCTCATGAACTCTCGCACGCACGCGGCGTCAGCCGCGCTGTCAGCCTGTCCCACGAAGTGCAGGTCCGCGCAACTGAACCGCCTCAGCAGGTAATCAAAACTCTCCAGCGTCAGGTAGAGGCCCCGGGCCTCGTACAACCTCCGCGGATACAGGCATCGGATTCTCCCGCCATAGTGCTTAGCGGTTGGGCGAAACACCTGCCTGTCTACATAGTTCGGAATGTAAACGACATTCCCGGATAGCGTGTAATCGCACGTCCTGACCCAATTGACGAAGTTCGTATCGACGCCCACGACCATCCGGCACTGCTTCAACGCCTTGAATACGCTTTGATGGCGTTCCGCCTTGAAGCCGCTGATCGACGTGTGGCGGTGATCCCAGTGAATCCCATGATTGATGCCGATGACCGGCTTGCCCGTCAGCTCGGAAGCCAGCTCCACCGGAGAGGCAATCACCAGGCCGGCGTCCGCGCACACCCTTCGGAACTCGCGGGAAACCGCTTCGAAATCGTAGCCGCAGTCCACCTTGACGCCGTGCACGGAGATCCCGTGATATTCGTTCTGAAAAGGCCTGTTCGCCGCCTGCACAATGCGGACATCCACGCCGTCCGACATCAGAACGCGCGCCAGGTCGTAGACGTATCTCTCAGCGCCTCCCCGATAGGGGATGACGCCATCCCAATCGTAGAAGGTCATGTTCACGATGTTCACGACCCGGGCGCTGGCGCCGCGCCTGCGCGCACTCGGAGACAGGCGCTGCACCGCGGCGAGGGCCGGCTCCATCGCGCGAGGCCAATCGCACACAACCCGGCCCTGGCCGCTTTTCCCGCCGGCCGTGCCCGGCGGACGGCTGCTCGCCAAATCCGCAAGTCGCCTCAGAATCCCGGCGCGATCCCCCACGGTGATGATGCCGGCGAGCCTGTCCATCGCCCTGGATCGTGCGGCGAGGACGGGTACACCAGCCGACAGGCAGTCGAACACCTTTCCAAAGCCGGCCAAGTCGTTGACGCTGCCGGTGACCGGCGGCACAATCACCGCCTGGCACGCCTTCAGGTGGTGCGGCCACGATGTCGCAAAGCGCGGCTCCACGTGCGTCACCCGGCCGGAACCGAGGACCTTGCCGGCTCTGGCCGGCAGCGTCTTTCCGCCTGGAAGCTTGGTTGGGTTCATCACGGGGCCGATCAGCAATAAGCGGAAACGCCCATCCTCCGCAATGTCGCCGAGCAACTCCCAGTCCACCATCTCGTTCAGCGCTCCGCAGTACCCAACGACGAACTCGCCGGGGCTCCTCCCTTCAAATGCCGGCGGACCGCCTTCGATGCCGCTGGACTGTATCCCCCCGGCCGCAATCCCGGGCTGTGGAATGAATCTCTCGCCGCTCACATGCTGGCTCCAGGCTTGTGACGCGTTCTCGCCGGGAAACAGCACGACATCGGCCTGCCTCAACAGGCGGATGTGATCGTCCCGCATGGGTCCGCAGTGCACTGGCATCACGAGTGGGTCGGCGATGGCATCGTAGATCAGCAGCGCCGGAGAGAGAGCGGCCGCTACCGGCTCCGCAAGCGGGGTCGCGGCCAGGACCGCCACGGATTTCCTTGCGCACGACGCAAGCACCGCTTCGACGCAATTGGTTTCCAGAAAGGAGGGCTGGTTTTCCTTGAGGTAAGGGGAGCGTTCACTCAGACAGAGAACGATACACAGATAGTTCCGCGCCGCGAACAACTGGCGCATCGCCTCATGGCGCACCGACCACTCGACCGGTTCGGCAATGATGAACAGCGCCACTCTGGCGTGGGCCGCCGCTACATGCCACAGTCGCGGAAATACGCTGGAAGCAGCCCCGCCGGGTGGCGCGCCGCGCGAGTCCGCGAGCCTGCGCCGCAGCAGCGCGCTTCGAAACTGATAGATCGCACTCGTTCCCGGACAGGAGAGAAGGAAGTAGCGGCTGGGCGCCCACCGTTCCTCCAGGAAGCGTCCGGTCCGGGAGCAGGCTTCGCGGAAACCGTAGTCGCGCTGAACCTGAGCGAAGGATCGCACCAGGTTCGAGGCGGCGCTGGCGAGGCCGGGAAGCGCTTTTAGCGAGAGTTGGCGCGGCGCGTCCGCCGTGGCGCCCGAACCCTTCGGGTCCTCCGCGGGCCCCGGTTGGGCATGCCCCGCTTCCTCCTCGCCTTCCCCGGCCGGCTCGCCGCCCGCCGGCGCGGCCCCGTTTGGGGCCCCGCCCTCCCGGTGGGAGATCGCGCGAAATGCCGCCGGCTCTGCTATTGCACTGTCCTCAACGGAATCGGCGCACAGGGGGGAGCCCGCCGCCGCGGTTTTGCGAGCGGAGCCGCTCGCGCTGCGCCGGGGGCCCAAGGAGGCCTGAAGGAGGCCGAGAAACCAGGCCGATTCCAGCAGGCGCTGATGCGCTTGCCGCGGTTCGGCCAGGAGGGCATCGTAGACAGCCTCGAAGGGAGATTTCGGCTGGGGCCGGCAGTCCAGTGCATGGCGCAGGAATTGATCCCAAAGGCCAGCCTCATCGTATTCCGCCGCGACCGTGCCGCGCAGTCCGTCCAGGTCCAGGCGTGAAACCAGCAGATAGTGGCGCCCGACGGCGGCTGCGTCGATGGTGCCGAGGTTCCGGCCGGAAAAGTTCGCGTAGGCGGCGGAGCGCAGCAGTTCCCGGTCCACCAGGCCCTTGGCCCCGTCATATCCAACCAGAAACACCGGCCGGTTCGCGGCGATCCCTTCCAGGATGACTCGGCCCATGCCTGCCACCCCGGCGTAGCCGGCCATCAGCGCCCGCGGATTGTCCCGCCAGCCTAGAAAGCTGACCTGAGCCCCGAGGCCGCGGGCCTCCACCTGACGCTGCAGCCATGGGAGGGCAGGGCCGTCTCCGGCGACATCGATCTTCGGGAAACCCGCGATCAGCGCCTTCCCGATGAAATCCAGCGCTCCCCGCGCCTTGGGCTCGTCGAGACGGCTCACAAGCAGCCAGGCGCCGTTGCCGGAGGACAGCGGCGGAACGCTGTCCGGCGCCGGTTGGACGGCGACGCCGTTGGGGAGAATCTTCGCCCCCGCAGGGCCGGTGAACGGAGCAACGAGGCCGGCTATTTCCTGAGATACGGCGATGACGCCGGTCCCCTGCGGGAATATCAACTGCTTGAGCACGAAATCGTACAATGGGCCGTACGAGTTGTGGACGGAATTCGGTCCGTGAACGGTGATTGCCAGCGGGATGCCTTCCAACGCTGCCGCGAACAGGCTGGGAATGAGCGCAAGATATGGATGCGCATGCACCAGGCGGATCTGATTCCGGCGGATCAGCTCGCGCATCGCTTCAACGCATTCCGTGAAGTCTCCCAGCGTCATCTCCGGCGCTATGGGCAGACCCGCCGTCAGCCTGCAGCCGGCGTCCTGGCCGTGGGCGTCCTGGATGAGCGGCCCGCTGAATCGAGCCCCTACCGCAAGGTGAACGCCAACGCCCCGGCGGCGCAACGCTCTGATTTCACCCGACAGGTGTGATTCCAGGCCTCCGCCCTGCCATGCTTCGGTGGCGATGAGGATCGATTCGAGGGCGGCGGAGGCTGCTTCGGCAGGACTGCAATTCAGCGGCGGACGTGGCAAATGATCTCGGGACTCGCTCGCAGGCATCGACAGTTCGATTCTATCGTACGACGGCCGCCCGGGATCTCGAGCCGGCCGGGCGCGGCTCACTCTGCCCCACCAGGCTGCCCGTGCGTGTTGGCCCGCGCGTGAAGAGGAGCGCCTGCCCGGTTCGGACCACTGCCAGTCCGCCCGAATCGCCGCACTGACGGCCCACCGGTCTCACAGCCTACCGCTGGCCGGCGCGGCCTCCTCATGGGGACTCGCCATGCCGCGATCCCGCCCCGCTCATCCTGGTCTCGGCCACGGACGCCACAGGTCTGTCCGCAGGGCCAGGCAACTGGGATTGGGGCGAAGCTGCAGGCCTGTCTGGCGGCCGGCCAGCCGGTTCCAATCCACATCGGCTGCCCCGCGCCGCCCGAAATCGCCTCTCCTGCCCCCGCTCCGTGCCCTTTCCCCACCTTCCGGATCTCTCCCGCCGCCAAACAAAACCCATAGCTCGCGGCCTCCGTAGGGTTTAGCTCACCGCCCGGTTTACCCGGCCGGCGGCCCGGGCGGCACACCGCTCCGCCGGGCTCCGTTGGCCGCCGGCCGGGTAAACCTTATGCGATCCTTCGAAAAAGGCAAAATTGATCTCCCCCGGAATCAATGATTTGAATGAAACGCCGATCACCGTCTGTTCGCCGGTTGGCCAGCCGCGCCGCAGGCGCGGTTTTCATCCCTCGTTGTGCGTCCCCGCAGGGGGCGCATGAGGGAGTGACGGCCGTTGGACTTTTATTTCTTCTTCTTTTTCATGATTTTCCAAAATTTGGCCGCGGCCGGGCTCAGGCAGGGCTGGGAGTCTCTTGCGCGGAGGTGCCTTTTATGGCTGCTTTACCGATTCCCAAGTACGGGCTGGATAAGCTCTACCTGTTTCCCTATTTCCAAACGCGCGAGCAGTACCGGCAGGCGATGGGCCAGGAACCGCCGGAGTTCGACCCGACGCGGCCGCCGCAGGCGTGGTTTGATCCGTCGATGGTCCATTCGACCAAGCGGACCGTCATCTACGACAACGTGCTGGCCATCGACGAGAAAGGACACCCGAAGCGCGACGAGGAGGGCCGGCCCTACTTCGAGCCGCTCATGATTCTGCGCACGGAAGCGGCTACGGTGAACATCCCGCCGAAGGTGGCGGCGAACGAGCCCGGCACCGACGTGCCGGAGGTTCCCGCGCCGGTGCGGGCGCTGGATGCGGACGAAGAACTGATCATCGACTTCGGCGGCATCGTGATGGTGCGGAACAAGACGCTGAACACCGAGACCCCGGTGAATTTCAGCGCGCAGGACCGGGAGTTGCTGAAGGCGATCGCGCGCAAGCTGAACGTCCCGGTGTGAGGGTTGGGCCCGGTTCCGGCTGCTCCCTCGGGGGGCGGCCGGGGCCGGTTATCTACCGAGAAGGAAATCTTCCGGCGCTAAAGTCGATAAAGTGTGGTCATGTGGATTCGTTCTCGGGCCGGCGGAATTGCCGCCGGCGTCTACATGGTGGCACTGGGCGCGGCTGCTTGGATCATCCCGGAGATATCGGAGGACCCCATTTCGAGGGCATTCCTCTGGGAGTTGATCAGCCTGCCGGGCAGTGTCCTCGGACCTGCCGTGGTGCGTGGATCGAGCGGATTCTACCTGGGGATCCTGTTCAACGCCGCAGTGCTCTACCTGCTGGCGGCCTACCTCGCGATGAGGATTCGGGAAGGGAGGGTGGACAGCGGAGAGTAGGAAGTAGGGGCTGGTGGGACTATCAGCAGGCAGAAAAGGAAATGGCGTCCCCAGCGGGATTCGAACCCGCGTTATCGCCGTGAAAGGGCGGTGTCCTAGGCCGGGCTAGACGATGGGGACGCAGCGGTGCGGCGTGGCGGCCGCACTGGTTTCCATTCTAGCGGGGCGGCCGGGGCAGGGTCAAATGCGGGGCGGGGCAGCCGTGGAAGAAGTGGTCGAGATCGGCGGCGGCCTGGTCGAGAGCGGCGGCCCGGGCGGCGAGGGCGGAGAGGGTGTTGCCGGAGGCGCCGGCGAGGGCGGCGACAGCGCCGCGGATTCCGGCCAGCCGGCCGGCCTGCTCCTAGCTGCGCCGGCAGACTGAGGCGGCCAGGGCGTCGAGTTCGGCGGAGCGGCGGTTGAGTTCCTCGAGGCTGGCGGCCGCGGCGGCGGCCAGTTCCGAGCCGCTCCGGCCGGCAGCCATGGCGCGGGCGACCAGTTCGCCGGTGCGGCCGGCGGCCTCGGCGCAGCGGCCGGCGAGGGAACGGACGCCGCCGGCGACGACGGCGAAGCCCTGTCCGGCCTGGCCGGCGCGGGCGGCCTCGACGGCGGCGTTGAGGGCCAGCAGGTTGGTCTGCATGGCGATCTGGTTGATGGAATCGAGCGCCTTGCGGATTTCGCGGCCGGCCCGCTCGACGCCGGCCATGGCGTCTCCGAGAGATTGGGCAGAGGCGGCGCCTCCGGCGGCGCAGAGGCTGGCCTCGGCGGCGGCGTTGCGCATCTGCCTGGACAGGCCGGCGTTGTCCGTGCCCCCGCGGGCCACGCGGTCGAGCTCGCGGCCGGCGTCCGCGGTTCCGTGGAGTTGGGCCTGGGCGAGGGAGGAGGCGGTCCGGCCGGCGCGGGCGGAGGCTGCGGCGGCGGCTTTGACGGCCTGGACCGCGTTCCTGAGGCGGGCCGCAGCGCCGGCCATGCGCCGGGCGAGGTGGGAGGCGCCGAGCCACCAGAGGAGGGCGGCGAGCAGCAGTGAAGCCGCCGAGGCGGCCTGCATCCTCCTTTCGCCGGCGGCATGGAGCAGGGCGAGGCGGTCTCCGGCGGCGTTGATCTCATCCCGCGGCACGGCGACGGCGATAACCCAGTCCCAGGGCCGGTAATAGCGGACGAGGGCCAGGTGGCGGCGCGGGGCGGCCTGCCCCCGCGCGGCGGCGTCGTACTCGACGAGGGCCTGGCCGTCCGCCGGGAGAGACGCCGCGGAGTCGAGCAGGCGGGCGGCGGCGGGCTGGTCGAGGGGGGCGTCCGGCCCGGCCGCGGCGGCGGCGGGCGGAATGACGAACTGGCCGCGGGAGGGTCCGGAGGCATGCATCACGAGCAGCCTGCCGGTGCGGCCGATGCGGGTCTCGGCCATGCGCCGGCGCAACGCGGCGGTAGCCTCCTCTTCGGGCAGTTCGGCGGAGAGCATGCCGATGACGCGGCCCTGGCCGCCGCGCAGGGGCTGGTAAGCGGCCGCCGCCCAGCGTCCGGCCACGCGGGCGCGGCCGACGAAGGTCCGGCCGGCGCGCACGGCGGCGACGACCGGAGTGGGCTGCCCGCCGGCGCCGGCGGCCGGGATGTAGGTTCCGATGGCCGGGCGGCCCTGGGCGCCGGCCACCGTGGTGGCGACGCGCAGCATGCCCCCGCGCTCGCCGAGAGACTGGAAGACGGTGCAGCCGGTTCCGCCGGCCTGCCGGACCGACTCGACGAACTGCTGGAGCGGCGGACCTTGCCCTTCGAGCCCGAGGTAGGCGCGGCGGATGGCCACCCTTCTGACCTCGCCCGTTTCCTGGTGGCGGGCCTTCCATTCGACGGCCACGGTGGAGGAGAGGTGCAGGCCGCCCTCGCGCGCGAGCAGGGACGCGGCGAGGCCGAGGTTGCCGAGGAGGCGGGCGGAGAGCTGCGTCCGCACGTTTTCGCAGCTCTCGCTGAAGCTTCCGGCGATGTGTGCGAGGTCCTGTTCGGCGAGCTGCCGGCAGCCGGATTGGGCGGCCTCGAGGGAGGCGCGGTTTTGCAGCGAGACCAGAATGGAGATCGCTGCCGCGGGGGCCAGCGTAAGAACCACGCCCATCAACGAGAGGCGCAGCCGAAAGGAGCATCGGCTGAGCATGAGCCTGGGTGATTATCGGCCGGCCGGGCGAAAAACATGAGCCCCTGCCGGGCGGCACCGGCTAGAGCGTCTTGAGGTAGGCGAGGACGTCAGCCTTCTCGCCGGCGCTGAGGACGTCGGCGAAGGCGGGCATGGTGCCCTTGCCCTTGTTGATCATGGCCAGGACGCTCGAGTCGGTGGGTTTTTGCCCGTTGGCCATTTTTTCCTTCTTGAAGAGACCCATGAGGCTCGGCCCCATCTTCTTTTCGCCGGTGGTAGCGGAGTGGCAGACGCCGCACTGCTCGAAGACTTCCTTGCCCTTGGCGGCATCGCCTTTCTTTTGCGCAACCGCCAGTCCGGAGGTGAACAGCGCACCCAGAGCAGTCAACACCAAAACGCGCTTCGTCATCTTCGTGGGATCTCCTTGAGGAAAGCGTGAACAGACTCTATTTTACTATTACCCGGCGCGGCGGTGCGAACCGGACGCAAGTCGGCTCTTGCCGACCGAGAAATGGCCGATAGGGTGGATTGGGTGCGCGCCTCATGAGTTTGGTCACTCTTCGCAAGTATCTGGACATGGAGCCGGGCGGGGCGCAACAGGCCGGCGACGGAGCCGGGGCGTCACACCCGGAATGCGAACAGGCTTGCCAGGCGTGGGCCGAGCAGTTCGAACGGCTGTTTCCCGCCTTGCCGGAGGAGCAGGATCCGCCGGCGCCGCGGTGCCTGCTGGGCTTTCCGGGCGAGTGGCGGACGGCGGAGGAGCGCGTGCAGGCGCTGAGGGCGTTGCTGGAGTTGGCCGGTGTGCGTCGGGCCGCCGAGCGCGCTTCGCTGCGCCGCCAGGCGGACGAGGTGCGCAACCTGGTGGCGACTTTCAACGAGGCGGTGCGGACGCTGGCCTCGGGCGGGGAGGAGGTGGCCGGGCGATTCCAGCGCGTGGAGGCGTCACTGGTGCGGGCGGCCCGCATGGACGATCTGGCCTCGGTGCGGGGCTGCCTGCGCGACACCATGGAGATGCTGCGGCGGGAGTCCCAGGCGCATGAGGCGGAGACAGCCACGAGGGTGGCGGCCTTCGAAGCCGAACTGGCTCGAGCGCGCTCCTTTGCGCAGCCTTTGGAAGGCGGCGGTTCGCTGGATCGACAGCAGGCCTGCCTCCTGATCCGCAGCGAACTGTCCAGTGCCGCGGCGGCGGAATTCGTGGCGACCGTGATCGTCTTCGACCGCCTTACGGCGGCACGGGCCCGCTTCGGGCAGGTGCTGACTTCCGAGGCCCTCGGCGCCTACGCCCGCGCCCGGGCGGCCGACTCCGCCGCCGGCGGAAGGGTCTACCGCTGGAACGAGCAGTCCCTTTTCTGGAAAGCAAAGCCAGGCTTCGAGCCGGCCGCGCTCCGCGCCGCGACGGAGAGTCTGTTGGGCAAGCCGTTCGACTACCGCACCGTGGCGGGCGGGCGGCCGGCCGTGATTTCGCTGTCCGGGCGCTGGTTCTGCGCCTTTCCCGGAGAAGGCGGGGCCGAGGCGCTGATCGAGGAGATCGACCAATTTGCCGGCGGAGGCAGATAGACAGGATGGAGAGAGACGGCGCGAAGGACGACTCCGGAGGATGTGAGCCGGCCATGACCCTCATCAGCTCCGGATGGCCGGAGACGCAGGCAGGCGCCGCGGTGACCTGGCGTGAAGCGTATGCGAGAGTCGCCAGCCAGGCGCCCCTCGGCGATACGCTCCCCATCGCGGCCGCCCTGGCGGGGCAGCAATGGCCGGGGGCGGCCATGATCGTTTTTGAACTGCGGGACGGCGTGCTGCGGGCGCATCCGGCGCCGGGTCGGGGCGAGGCGCTGGCGCCGCTGCTCGACGGTTTGCCAGCCTCTTCGGCTCCCTGGTGGTCCGGCGGCTGCGAGCCATGCCGCCTGCAATCGGCCGCCGAGTGGGCGCCGTCCGTGTCCGGGCCGGGAGTGGCTGACCCGCTGGCGGGGCTGGAATGGTGCTGGTCCCGCCGGATCCTGACCCCGGCTGGCGAAGTGGTGGGGACACTGACCGCGTTCCTGCCTCTGTCGGACGAGCCGCCCGCGCTCTCTCCGGCGCGCACCGCCGGGCTGGAGGCGGCGGCGGAGTTCGCCGCGCTGGCCATCGAACAGGCGCACTTTGTCGAAGAGATCACCTATCGCGTCAGGCACGATCCGGTCACGGGCCTGTGGACCCGCCACCACTTCGAGCGGAGATTTCAGGAGTGGCGGACGCGGAGCGCCCGCAGCGCCGCGGCGGCGTTCCTACTCGTCGATCTCGACGGCTTTCATCGCATCCAAGAGATCCTCGGCGGCGAGACCGCGGACGACCTGATCAGCGCGGCGGTCGCCCGCCTGCGCGCCTCACTGCGCAACGGCGACTTTTCGGCCCGCGCCGGGGAAGCCGAATTCTACGTGCTGCTGCCCGACGTTGCCGGAGGCGCCGAACTGGAGCGTGTCGCCGCCCGGATCCAGGCGGAGCTGAGGCGGCCCTTCCTGGTGCGCGGCCACGAGATTTCACTCACCTGCTCGATCGGCCTGTGTCCGCTGGCGGCGGGAGGGGAAGACCGCGAGTGCGTCGTCCGCAAGGCGCGGGCCGCGCTGGCCGCCGCCCGGCAGTTAGGCCGCGGCCGGACTGCGGTGTACGAGCCCTCGCTAAAGATGGTGACGCCGGAGCGGCTCGAACTCGAACGCCGCCTGCGCCGCGCGCCGGCGCAGGGCGAGCTGCTGCTGCACTACCAGCCGCAGGTGCGGGTGGCGGACCGTTCGCCGGCGGGCGTGGAGTCGCTGCTGCGCTGGCACGACCCTGAAGTGGGGCTGGTTTCCCCGGGCAC
>DAHVTI010000046.1 GCA_027324255.1 Bryobacterales bacterium
CCACCGCCGCTCGACCAACTCGTCGATCCGCTCGCCCCCCCCATGCGCGACAAACCGGAGCGGCTCTCACCGCTCCGGCTGTAGCTTGAACTCACGCCTGATCCGCCCCCGGTGGACCACCCCCCGCGGGCCATCGGCTCCGGGAAGTCGTTCCGTCGTCCTCCGGTGACTCCGCCCCCGGTGCCCCGCGAAGGCTCGCTCCGCGGCGTCTCCATTCTGGGCGACTGCGTCCGCGGCGTCTCCATTCTGGGCGACTGCGTCCGCGGCGTCTCCGTCCGCCCTCCGCCCGTCGACCACCGCGGCGACGTCTCCGTCCGCGGCGTGTCCATCCTGGGCGACTGCGTCCGCGGCGTGTCCATCCGCGGCGTCTCCGTCCGCCCTCCGCCCGTCGACCACTGCGGCGACGTCTCCGTTCGCGGCGTGCCCATCCTCGGCGACTCGCTCCTCCCCGTGGCCGATCCGCTCGGGCTGCCGAAACTCCGCCAGCCGCCCTGGCCGTCGCTCTCCGTGCTCCGCATCGCGGGCGCTTCCCCGCCCGTCCGCGTCTTACCCTGGTTCAACTCGCTCCGCGAGCTCACCGCCGGGTCGCCGAACCGCCCCCAGTTGCTCCCGCCCTGCCGGCTCTCCGCACCCCGCGCCGGCTCATCGGCCCGCCGCCAGCCCTGGCTCTCCGTGCCGCGCATGCTCTCCGCCTGCCGGGACACGCTCCCCGCTCCGCCCCGCGGCCCGTCGCCCGCAATGCCGGACCGCCGCGTCTCCGTCCCCATCCGGCCTTCCGTCGCGCCCCGGCTCGCCACGCGCTCCAGCGCGCTCCGCTGCTGGTCGAACGGTACCCGCTCCACCCGCGCCGCCGTCCCGCCCCGCGAGTAGAACCGCTCGTTCCCTCCGCGGCTCTCCGCCGGCCGGTAGCTCACCGCCCGGTCGCTCGCCCGCAGGCTGTCCCGCGTCGGCGCCACCGGCAGCATGCCCTGCGCCATGTTCGCCCGCGCCAGTTCCTCGCCGCCCATCCGCAGCGGACGCCCCGTGTAGCCCCGGCTGAAGTCGGTGCCGTTCACCGCCATCACGCCGTTGTTCACCCGCGCATTGCGGTACACGTTCGTGATGTTCACGTTGTTGATGATCGTCGTGTTGTTGAACCCGCCGCCCCGGTAGCCGCCGTAGTAGCCCCGTCCCCACCAGCGGTGGAACGGCTCGAACGGCGCCAGCGGCACCCAGCCCACCGCGCCCCAGCCGATCCCGATCCCGCCGCTAAACCCGCCCCAACTGTTCCAGCCTACCCAGCCCACCAGCGCCGGGCTCCAGTAATGCCTCATCCCCATCCCCCCCGGATACCAGCACCACCGGCTGCCGTGATAGAACCATCGGCCGTAGTGATACGGCGCCCAGCCCCACGGATCGTAGCTCACCCACGTCCACCCATACCAGTCCTCCCACATCCAGCGGCCGTACCGGTAGGGCGACCAGCCCGCCGCCACGTACGGGCTCCAGCTCCAGCCGTATGGCGCCACGTACGCCCAGTCGCCGTGCCCGTTCAGGTCCTCCGCCCCGTACACGTCCCGGCTCACGTACTGGTAAACCTCCGCGCCCTTGCGCAGCTCCTTGTCCCGGTTCTTGTTGAACTCGTCCCAGTCGTCCCGCGGAATCGCCGCCATCAACTGGAACTCCGCCCGATTCCCTTCTCCCAGCCGCACCATCATCGTCCGCCCCGGCCGCAGCGTCTGCGTGCCGCTCGCCGAAAAGATCTCCGCTTCCCCGCTCCGCACCGTCATCTGCGCCGATCCGTCCGGCATCACGCTGATCCGGTACTCCCCATGGGCCACCGGCCGCAGCGCCGCCGCCGGCGTCGATAGCTCCACCTGCGCGTCCCCGCCCTTCAGCGCGCTGAACGTCACCAGCCCCCGCGCCACCTGAATCTGGTACTGCTTCTCATCCAACTGCGACAGCCGGATCTCGCTGTCCCCCGCCAGCCGGATCCGGTGGTAAAAGTCGAACTGCACCTCCGCCCGCGCCCCGGGCCCCGTCATCACCCGGTCTTCCACCAGCAGCGGCGCGTTGATCGCCGCCGCCACCACATCGCCCGAATCCCCGCGCTTCATCGACACGTCTCCGTTCAGCAGGCTGATGCGCGCCACCCCACGGCCCGGCTCGTTGCCGTCGTCCTGCGCCAGCCCCGCTCCGCTCAGCAGCATCGCCGTCAGCATCAGGTTCGTCATCGAGCGTTTCATGGCAGGCTCTCCTTTCGGTCACCTTATTCCCTGCAATACCCGTTCCAAAACACAAACCGCTGATTTCGCTATCATTTCTTCTGTCTACCCCTTTCCGGACATGGCCGAAAACCACCACCCCGCTCCTTCTCAGCCACCGGCCGACCTCTCCCGCCTCTCCGCCACCCTCCTTCTCGCCGCCCTCATCCTCGCCTTCTACTGGCCCCTCCTCGCCGGCCGCGTCACCTGGCTCGACGGCCCCGACACCGCCTTCCAGGTCCTCCCCTGGCTCCAGTTTCAGGCCTCCGAGTGGCGCCGCGCCACCATCCCCCTCTGGGATCCCAACCACTGGGCCGGCCAGCCCCTCCTCGCCCAGGCCCAGCCCGGCGTCGCCAACCCCCTCAACTGGCTCCTCTTCCTCGCCCCCCTCGATCACGGCTGGCTCCGCAACTCCGCTCTCAATGCCTACTTTGTCCTCATCCACCTCCTCGCCGCCGCCTGCGCCTACCGCCTCGCCCGCTCCCTCGGCTGCCGCCGCCTCGCCGCCGTCCCCGGCGCCGCCGTCTTCTCCCTCGCCGGCTGGTTCGGCGTCACCCAGTGGCCCCAGATGCTCTCCAGCGCCCTCTGGGCCCCCCTCGTCCTGCTCTTTCTCCTCCGCGCTCTCCAGCGCCGCACCCCGCTCGTCTCCGCCTCGCTCGCAGGCTTCTTCCTCGGCCTCTGCTTCCTCGGCGGCCACCACCAGGTGCCCATTTTTCTCTCCGTCGCCTGCCTGCTGTGCTGGCTTCCCTTCCTCGCCCTCCACCCCCGCCTCCTGCCCGCCTGCGCCGCCTTCTGCCTGATGGCCGCCGCCGCCGCCGCCGTCCAAATCCTACCCGCCGTCGAGTACGGCCGCCTCGCCCTCCGTTGGGTCGGCACCCCCGAACCCCTCGCCTGGGACCAGCGCGTCCCTTACTCCGTCCACGACCGCTACTCCCTCCTACCCGCTTCCCTGCCCGGCATCGTCCTCCCCCGATACACCCCCCAATCCGAACCCTTCCTCGGCTTCACCGCCGCCGCCTTCGCCCTGCTCGCCTTCCTCCGCTGGCGCCGCTTCGAAGTCCGCTTCCTCGCCGCCTTCGCCGCCCTCGGCCTCCTGATCGCCCTCGGCAGCCATACTTTCTTCCACCGCCTCCTCTACCAACTCGTGCCCCACTTCGACAAGGCCCGCAGCCCCGCCGCCGCCATCCTTCTCTTCGGCCTCGCTGCCTCCGCCCTCGCCGCCCTCGGCCTCGACCTCCTCCTCTCGCGCCTCTCCACCCTCCGCCTCGTCCTCCCCCTCACCCTCGCCGCCTCCGCCCTCATCCTCTTCGAGGTCTCCCACGTCAACCTCGTCTTCGCCCCACGGCTCTCGGAAACCGCCCGCCTCTCCGCCCCCCTCGCCCTCAGCCGCCACTCCGATCTCGCCGCCTTCCTCCGCGCCCAGCCCGGCCTCTACCGCAACGACGTGGACGAGGGGCTCATCCCCTACAACTTCGGCGACTGGCACGGCCTCCACCAGACCGGCGGCTACCTCGCCAGCCTCACCGAAAACGTCTACCGTGCCCGCCTCCACGAGACCTGGAACAAGCGCCTCCTCGGCGTCCGCTACGCCCTCTCCGCCCGGCCCACCGCCTTCCATGGCAACCTCGTGTACCTCTCTAACTCTGGCGTGCATATTTATGAAAATACTGATGTATTTCCGAGAGCATTTTCCGTTCATCAAGCCATATTTCATGAAAAAGCCGCCGAAATTCCAGACCAGCTCTTTCTCCTCTCCGCCGGGCTCCGCCGCCAAACCATCCTCCCCACCCCACCGCCCCCGCTCGATCAGTGCCCCGCCCCCGACTCCGTCCAGATCCTCGCCTACCACTCCTCCGAAGTCCGCCTCTCCGCCGGCATGGCCTGCCGCGGCATGGTCGTCCTCTCCGACGCCTGGTACCCCGGCTGGCGCGCCTATGTCGACGGCCAGCCCGCCCCCATCCACAAAGCCTATGGCTTCCTCCGCGGCGTCGTCGTCCCCGCCGGCCTCCATACCCTCGAATTCCGCTACCGCCCCGCCTCCTTCTACCGCGGCGCCACCCTCTCCCTTGCCGCCCTCCTCGCTTTCGCCTTTTTGGCCTTCCCCCGCCTCCGGTTCCGGCTACACTAGGTTGTTATGGAATCGGCGGGCCTCCCTTCTTTGTCCGACGTCCATTCCTCCGTCCACACCGCCCACCCCTCCCTCCTCAAGCGCATGTTCGCCTTCGCCGGCCCCGCCTACCTCGTCAGCGTCGGTTACATGGACCCCGGCAACTGGGCCACCGACATCGAGGGCGGCGCCCGCTTCGGCTATCACCTCCTCTGGGTCCTCGTGCTCTCCAACGCGATGGCCATTCTCCTCCAAACCCTCAGCGCCCGCCTCGGCATCGTCTCCGGACGCGACCTCGCCCAGGCCTGCCGCGAATCCTACCCCAAGCCCGTCTCCTGGGCTCTCTGGCTCCTCTGCGAAATTGCCATCGCCGCCTGCGACCTCGCCGAACTCCTCGGCGCCGCCATCGGCCTCAATCTCCTGTTCGGCCTCCCCCTCCTCGGCGGCGTCCTCCTCTCCGCCGCCGATGCCCTCCTCCTCCTCTGGTTCGGCCGCTTCGGCATCCGTGTCGTCGAAACCGTCATCCTGGCCTTCATCTCCATCATCGCCGGCTGCTTCTTCCTCGAAATCGTCCTCGCCCGCCCCGTCCTCTCCGAGGTCGCCTCCGGCCTCGTTCCCCGCCTCAACGCCCAAAGCCTCTACGTCGCCATCGGCATGCTCGGCGCCACCGTCATGCCCCACAATCTCTATCTCCACTCCTCCCTCGTCCAGACCCGCAGCTTCGGCGGCGACGTCGAAAGCAAACGCTCCGCCTGCCGCTTCAACCTCTTCGATTCCTTCATCGCCCTCAACGGCGCCCTCCTCGTCAACGCCTCCATCCTCATCCTCTCCGCCGCCACTTTCTTCAAGAACGGCGTCGTCGTCACCCAGATCCAGCAGGCCCACCAGATGCTCTCCCCCCTGCTCGGCACCACCCTCGCCAGCGCCGCTTTCGCCATCGCCCTCCTCTGCTCCGGCCAGTCCTCCACCATCACCGGCACCATGGCCGGCCAGATCGTCATGGAGGGCTTCCTCAACTTCCGCGTCCAGCCCTGGCTCCGCCGCTTCATCACCCGCATGGTCGCCGTCGTCCCCGCCGCCCTCACCATCTGGTTCGCCGGCGACCACGGCGCCTACCGCCTCCTCATCCTCAGTCAGGTTGTCCTCAGCCTCCAGCTTCCCTTCGCCGTCGTCCCCCTCCTCCGCTTCACCTCCGACCGCGCCCGCATGGGCGTCCTCGTCAATCCCCGCTGGGTCAGCCTCCTCGGCTGGTCCTGCGCCGCCGTCATTCTCGGCCTCAACCTCTGGCTCGCCTTCACCGAGCTCCGCGACTGGCCCCTCTTCCTATCCCTCCCCCTCTCCTCCGCTCTCCTCGCCCTCCTCGGCTACGTCGCCTTCGCTCCCCCCCACGGCCGCGCCGCCGTCCGCCTGCCCGAAACCCGCGTCGATTTCACCGCCCCCGTCTACCGCACCATCCTCGTCCCCGTCGATCACTCCGACCTCGACCGCGTCGCCCTCGCCCACGCCGTCTCGCTCGCCCGCCCCCACCACGCCGCCCTCCACCTCCTGCACGTTGAGGAAGGCGTCGCCAGCCGCCTCTACGGCGAACTCTCCCAAACCGCCGAAGTCGAGCAGGGCAGCCGCTATTTCGAGGACCTCCTCGCCGCCGTCCGCCGCACCGGCCTCGAAGCCAGCCTCACCGTCCTCCACGGCGAATCCCCCAAATCCCTCATCGTGCACCACGCCCGCTCGCTCGCCCCCGACCTGATCGTCATGGGCGCCCACGGCCACCGCGGCATCCAGGACCTCCTCTTCGGCGCCACCATCAATGAGGTCCGCCACGCCGTCACCTGCCCCCTCTTCATCGTCCGCAACACCCCGCCCGCTTCCTCCTGACCGCGATTTGTTTTCTCATCCTGCCTCACATCTGCTGTATAATCCCCCAAAGGCTGCTTTCAGCCATTCTGCGAGGAGGATTCATGCTCAAATTTCGCGCTCCCGGCGGGCTCGTGCTGCTGCTCGCTCTCTCCGCTGCTTCGCTTCCCGCCAGCACCATCGCCCTCACCGGGTGGACCGGCGGCAGCCCCGCCACCTCCGGCAGCGACCAGATGTACGGCTGGTTCTTCGACACATCGGCCCCCCTCAACGTCGACGCGCTCGGTGTCTACGACTTCAGCTCCGACGGCCTCGCCATCTCCCACGACGTCGGAATCTT
Organism: Bryobacterales bacterium; assembly: GCA_027324255.1. Taxonomy (GTDB): domain Bacteria; phylum Acidobacteriota; class Terriglobia; order Bryobacterales; family Bryobacteraceae; genus Paludibaculum. The sequence goes on from DAHVTI010000046.1 coordinate 6,545, forward strand.
CCGCGTTAGCGATCAGGCCCTCCTGGTTTCCGCCACCGTCCCCAGCGGCGCCGGCGGATCGCTGCTGAACGGTTTCCGCTACTCCTCCATCACGCCCTATGCCCTGTCGGCCGGCTCCTATGTCATCGTCATGACGATGCCTGCCGGCAATGCCGATTCTCAGTACATCAACTCCTCTGCCGTCACCACCTCGTCACCCGTCGCCTACATCGATTCCGCCTTCGGCAACGGCTCGGTCCTCACCTATCCGGCCTCCCTCGGCGACTTCCAGGAGGGCATGTTCGGGCCGAACTTCCAGTTCACCGCGGCCCGCGTGCAGGTCCCCGAACCCTCTTCCGCTCTCCTCCTCGCCGCCGGCCTCGGCCTCCTCTGGGCCCGCTGCAGGCGCTGACGCCTTCCACCCGGGGAGGAGGCGCCGTGCCTCCCCCTGGGTCACCTGCGTCCCACCCTGTGTCCGTCTGACCCGCCCCGTCCTCCTTCCCTTTCCCTAACTCCTTCAAAAATAAAACCATCCTGCCGCCTTGGCGTGGCCCCCCGCTTGCTCCCGCACCAGTGGACCGTAATGCGCCCCGCTCTCCATCTCGCCCTGCTTTGCACCCTGGTGCCGGCCTGGGCCACCACCCTGGAGAAGCTCTCCGTCGACGAAATGGTGCAGAAGTCCACCGCCATCGTCCGCGGCCGCTCGCTCGGCTCCGCCACCACGCAGCGCGGCTCCCTCATCTACACCGTCTACCGCCTCCAGGTCTCTCAAGTCCTCAAGGGCTCCCTCACCCCCGGCGCCACCACCGAGGTCTACGTCCCCGGCGGCATCTACGGCGGCTTCCGCCAGAGCTTCGCCGGCTCCCCCACTCTCAACCCCGGCACCGATTATGTCGTTTTCCTCTGGACTAGTCCCAGGGGCACCACCCAGGTCATCGGCCTCGGCCAGGGCGTCTTCGATGTGAAGCTCAGCTCTTCCGGCGAGCCGGTCCTCTCGCGCGGCCCCCTCGAAGCCGACATGGTCGACGGCACCGGCCGTAGCGTCAACGACCAGGGCCTCAAGCTCACCCTCGACCGCCTCCAACAGCGCGTCCGCGCCCTCCTTCCGCGGCGGGAGGTCCGCTGAGCCATGCGGCGCCTCGCCCTTCTCTTCTTCGCCGCCGCCTCTCTCGCCCCCGCTTACTACCACTTCGTCCACTACTTCAGCCACACCGGCCCCTTCACCCCCGTCTACGACCGCTTCGACCTCAACGCCCTTCCCAATAAGACCCTCCCCTTCTTCATCTCCGAAACCGGCCCCTCCCAGTTCGCCGCCGGCGACAGCTTCCCCGCCGTCATCTCCCAGATCCGGGCCGCCGCCCGCGTCTGGAACTCCGTCGATACCGCCGAGCTCAAGCTCGCCTTCGGCGGCCTCCACACCCCCGGCGCCACCATGAACTCGCCCTGGATCGAAGTCGAGTTCACCGATGAACTCCCCCCCGGCGTCCTCGCCCAGGGCGGCCCCATCACCCGCCTCGACCCCGTCTCCAGCCCTTACCCCTTCGTCCCCATCGCCAAGAGCCTCCTCCGCCTGCCCCGCGATCTCTCCTTCCGCTCCAGCTTCTCCGAGCGCTTCTTCCTCACCGTCGTCCACGAGTTCGGCCACACCCTCGGCCTCCAGCACAGTTGGACCTCCGGCGTCATGTCCACCGAAATCACCCGCGCCACCACCAAGGCCGCACCCCTCACCGCCGACGACACTGCCGCTCTCTCCGTCCTCTACCCCACCGCTAAATTCTCCACCCAGACCGGCGTCATCACCGGCCGCGTCACCTCCGCCGGCAGCGGCGTCGCCCTCGCCTCCGTCGTCGCCTTCTCCCCCAGCCGCCCCGCCATCAGCGCCCTCACCAACCCCGACGGCACCTACCGCATTGAGGGCGTCCCCCCGGGCCAGTACTTCGTCGCCGCCCACCCCCTGCCTCCCTCCATCGCCGGCGAGCCCCTCCCCGTCAACCTCGAACTGCCCTCCGACCCCGACGGCCGCATCCTTCCCGGCGACGCCTTCGACACCAGCTTCTATCCCGGCACCTCCACGCCCCAGACCGTCGTCTCCGTCACCGCCGGCATGGCCGTTGAAAGCATCGACTTCGCCGTCAACCGCCGCGACAAGGTCAACCTCTTCGGCGTCCAGACTTACTCCTTCCTCGGCCAGGAAGCCATCAAGCCTGCCACCTTCAACATCGGCCGTCCCTCCGGCTCCATCATCCTCACCGGCTACGGCGTCACCGCCCCCCTGCCCGGCCTCACCATCGATCTCGTCAGCGCCCCCGAGCGCATCCTCCCTGGCGGCATCAAGACTTACTCCGCCGGCTACCTCCAGGTCGACGTCGGGCTCAGCCCACTCTCCTCCGAAGGCCCCCGCCACCTCCTCTTCCAGTACAACGGCGAGACCTACTTCCACCCCTCCGGCATCTCCATGGTGCAGCAGACCGCCCCCGCCCTGCTCTCCGTCACACCCAACCCCGACCGGACGCTGACCCTCTCCGGCGCCAGCCTCACCTCCGCCACCCGCGTCTGGCTCGACGGCGTCGCCGCCCGCGTCAGCGCGCCCGGCGACGGCACCCTCATCGTCACTCCGCCGCCCGCACCCTCCGGCTACCGCGCCATCCTCGCCGCCCTCAATCCCGACGGCCAAAGCTCCCTCTTCGTCCACGGCGCCAATTCGCCTTCCTATACTTACGATTCTTCCGACACACCCCAGCTCTCCATCAGTCCCGCCGCCCTGCCCGCCGGCACCGAATCCGTCGTCGAAATCTCGGCCTCGGGCGTCGATCTCACCGCCTGGACCCCCACCCTCGGCCTCGGCTCCAGCGACATCGCCGTCCGCCAGGTCTGGCCCATCTCCCCTGACCGCGCCCTCGCCTGGGTCGCCGTCTCCCCCATCGCCAACCCCGGCGCCACCACCCTCACCGCCTCCGCCGGCCTCACCCTCTCCTCCACCGCCGCCGGCTTCCAGGTCCTGCCCAACTCGCGGCCCGTCTACGTGGCCATGTCCGCTTTTGTGAAGGTGCCTACCTATCCCGGCGCCCTCGTTACCCTCCCCCTCGGCAACACCCAGCCCACCACCCCGCTCTCCAGCTTCGCCGTCCTCATCGCCGACCGCCAGGCCCGGGTCGTCTCCTTCCTCAACGGCAATCTCACCATCCAGATCCCCTCCGGCCTCCCTTCCGGCCCCGCCACTGTCCGCGTCTACCTCGACGGCGTCTCCGCCCTGCCCGCCGTCCTCGTCATCGACCCGCCCCCGCCCATCATCCTCTTCGCCCAGACCATCCTCAACGCGGCCATCACCTCCGCCAATCCCGCCCGGCCCGGCGACACCGTCCAGCTCATCGTTTCCAGCCTCGCCGATGGCGCCGGCGCCGCCTCCATCGACATCGCCCGCGTCAAAATCTCCACCGGCTCCACCGAGCACAGCGTCCAGTCCGTCTCTCCTAACGCCGCCCAGCCCGGCACCTACGTCGTCCAGTTCTCCCTCTCCACCAGCAGCCCCATCCTGACTTCCCTGCCCCTCACCGTCTCCATCGACGGCCGCGTCTCCTCCGCCTTCGCACTACCCTTCCAGCCGTGACTTCCTGCCTCTCCTGCTGGCCTGGCCGGCGGACTATCCTGAAAGTGTCATGACGCGGCTCGCCCTGTGCCTGCTGGCCCTCTCCGCCTTCGCGGCCGACTGGGACCGCAAGCCCTTCCCCCAATGGTCCGACCAGGATGTCCTCCGCCTCCTCACCAACTCCCCCTGGTCCCGCCCCCGCTCCGTCAATTTCCAGTGGTACAAGCGCGACCGCAACAAGCTCGACGTCCGCGACATCCCCGGCACCAGCGGCCCCAACGCCCCCACCATCCAGGGCGGCAGCCCGGTCGGCGGCATCGGCGTCCCCCGCTCCAGCCTCCCCCCCTCGGCCGACCTCCTCATCCGCTGGTCCAGCGCTCTCCCCATCCGCCAGGCCGTCGCCCTCTACAAGGCCCGCGAAGGCAAGCTCGACGCCGCCGCCCTCAACCGCCTCGTCGGCTCCGCCGGACCCGACTACGTCCTCGAAATCTACGGCCTCCCCGCCGAGGTCGCCCACCTCGGCACCGGCACCCTCGAACTCGCCGCCACCCGCGCCGTCACCGTCAAAACCTCCTCCGGCCGTACCATCAACCCGGCCCGCGCCGAAGCCCGCCTCGACGGCCTCAACGTCACCCTCTTCCTCCACTTCCCCCGCTCTTCCGAATTCACCCTCCAGGACCGCGGCCTCGAAGTCGACGCCGACTTCGAAATCTTCCGCTTCAAGGAGCGCTTCTCCCTCCGCTCCATGCGCTACCTCGGCCACCTCGATCTCTAATCTCATGAAAGTCGAGTTGCAGGGCGTTCCCGAAACCCTCCTCTGGAACCTCTACCACCGCGCCGCCGAGGCCCGCCGCCCCGATTCCCTTCTTCACGACCCCCGCGCCGTCGAGCTCGTCGAAACCATCGATTTCCCTTTCCTCCAACGCTTCGGCCCCGCCGGCTTCGGCCAGTGGCAGGCCCTCCGCGCCCTGCGCTTCGACGCCGCCGTCCGCGCTTTCCTCGCCCGCCATCCCCACGGCTCCGTTGTCGCCCTCGGCGAAGGCCTCGAAACCCAGTTCTGGCGCGTCGACAACGGCACTGTCCGCTGGCTCACCGTCGAGCTGCCCGAGATCGTCGCCCTCCGCCGCGCCCTCCTCCCCTGCGACGGCCCCCGCCTCTCCCTCCTCGGCTGCTCCGCCCTCGACCCCTCCTGGATGGACCACGCCGACCCCTCCCGCGGCCTCCTCCTCACCGCCCAGGGCCTCCTCATGTACTTCCAGCCCTCGGAGGTCCATCTCCTGATCGCCGCCTGTGCCGGCCGCTTCCCCGGCGCCTCCTTCATCCTCGACGGCGTGCCCCCCTGGTTCAGCCGCCGCACCCTCGGCGGCGGCATCCAGACCTCGCAGGGCTACCGCACCCCGCCCATGCCGTGGGGGCTCGACTCCGCCGAAATGCGCGTCCTCCGCCAGCTCCACCCCCGCATCCTCGACGTCCGCCGCCTGCCCCCGGCCCGCGGCCGCGGCTTCTTCTTCGGCGCCCTCGCCCCGCTCCTCCAGCGCACCCCCGGCCTCCGCAACCTCCCCTTCACCGGCCTGCCCGCCGGCGAGATCCGCTTCCGCCCGGCCTGACCGTCAGTCCCCCCCGCCGTCCTCGTCCTCTTCCCGCCCGAACGTCCGCCGCAGGCTCCCCGCCTGCTTCTGCCGCGCCGGCATCAGAATCGTCCGGTAGTCGGCCCAGTTCGACACCACCAGGAAAATCGTGAACAGCACCGACCCCATCACCACCAGCGACACCCCCACGATCGAGGCCCAGTGCAGGAACCAGCTCCGGTCGGGCGAGAAGAACACTTTCTCGAAGTATTGCCCGAAATTCATTCCAAAATAACCGGTTATCATCGCCCCGCCGCCCAGAATCATGCTCAGCATCGCCAGCCGGTTGATCGATTCCGTGTTCCTTAACTGGTAAATCTGCCCCAGTGTGTCGTTCAGTTTTGCCAGCTCCTCCTCCACCTCCGCCTTCATCGCCGGCACCCGGAACGCCTCCGACTGCTTCTGAAAATGCTCGATCTCCTCGTCCTTGTTCGCCAGCTCGCTGAAGTACCAGTAGTTCGAAAACAGTTGCACCTCCGCCATCAGGCGCGCCACCATCCGCGTGTCCTCGTCCGTCACCGCCGCCGTGCCGAACCGCTGCCCCAGCGCCCGCGAAACCAGCGCCGTGCGCTCGGAAAAGTCCAGCAGCGTCGCCCGGTAAAACAGAGCCACCACCAGCGTCAGGTAGTAGCGCGACATGAACATCCGGTGCACCAGGAAGCCTTCCCGCAACTGGTGCTCGTCGCAGTCGAACCGCCCCATCACCAGCGTCACGTTCGAGTAGCTCGTGAACCCGTACAGGGTCCCCTGGTGCGCCCACCGCCGGTAGGTCTGCTGCCGCATCGCCTCGCGCGTGAACTCGCTGTCGTAGCGGTAGCCCTCCCCCCAGCGGTCCACGTACAACAGCCGCGACATCAGGATTTCGTAGTCCTCGCTCTGGTCGAAGTCCGTCTCCACGCTCGCCGGGTCCACCGACAGGTACGTGTACACGATCATCCGCTCGTCCAGCAGCGGCTCGAACTCCTGCGTCGAATAGTCCAGGAAGTACAGCAGCTCCGTGATCACCTTGCTCAGCGGCGGCAGGTAGCTGCGCATCACGCAGCGCTGGAACGTGTCTTCCGCCACCTCCACCGGATCGCCGCCCCCCTTCAGCCGCAGCGCCAGCCGGCAGGGCGTCCGCCCCTCGCGCAGTTGCCGCCCGCTCGACGGGTACACCTTCCGCATCATCTCGTTGATCCACAGCGCCTGCTCGACGCTCAGGTCCGTCGCCTCCACCCCCAGCGTCAGGATCCCGATCCCGTTGGCGAACAGGAACAGCCGCAGGTCCGTCACCGTCACCGCCGCGCTCCGCCCGCGCGCGTCCGCCGCCTCGAAAATCAGCTTCCGCCCCGTCTCCCCCAGGTGCATCAGCGGAATCGTGTACACCCGCAGCATGTTCTCCGAATCGCCCTGCTCGCCGCTGAACGTCGACCCCGTGTCGAAAAACACCCGCCGCACGAACGGGTGGAAAAATACCATGTCCTGGTAGGCGTAGGAGTCCATGTCGAAGCGCCGGAACGGGTCCCGCTGCCACCGCCCCAGCTTACCCGCCACCGGGCGACCCCGCCGCCCCCCCGTGGTCCGCGATCCACTCGTCCAGCCCGTTGGCCCAGTAGCTGTGCTTCGACCATACCCGCTGGTGGTCCTGCATGACCACTTCCTTGTCCACCGAAAACGGGAACAGGAAGTAGGTGTGCAGGTGCAGAGCGCGCGCTTCCATCGCGAGTGATTATAGCGCGTGCCGCCGTGTCACACTAAGTTCCATGCAGCACGCTGTAATTACAGGCGCTTCCAGCGGCCTCGGCGAGGTCTTCGCCCGCCAGCTCGCCGCCCGCGGCACCCATCTCCTGCTCGCCGCCCGCCGCGCCGCCCGCCTCCAAGCCCTCCAGGAAGAGCTCGAGCGCACCCGCGGCATCCAGGTCGAGATCTTCCCCTGCGACCTCTCCCGCCCCTCCGATCTCGACGCCCTCGCCGCCCGCCTCGAAGCCGCCCCACCGCCCGATCTCCTCGTCAACAACGCCGGCTTCGGCACCCTCGGCCGCTTCCACGAAACCGGCTACCAGCGCCAGTTCGACATGGTCCACGTCCACATCCTCGCCACCATGCGCCTCACCCGCGCCGTCCTGCCCGCTATGATCCGCCGCGGCTCCGGCGCCATCGTCAATGTCAGCTCCGTCGCCGCCTACTTCCGCAGCGGCGGCAATGCCAGCTACTGCGCCACCAAGGGCTGGATGAACCACTTCACAGAGGCGCTCCGCGTCGAACTCGACGGCATCGGGTCCCCCGTCACCGTCCAGGCCCTCTGCCCCGGCTTCACCTACACCGAGTTCCACGACACCCTCGGCGTCAACCGCAACAAGATCCCCAAGTGGCTCTGGATGCCCGCCGGCTATGTCGTCGAGGAGTCCCTCAAGGGCCTGCTCTCGCGAAAGCTCTTCGTCATCCCCTCCTGGAAGTACCGCCTCGGCGCCGCCCTCGGCGAACTCCTCCCCGTCTCCTGGCGCCTCGCCCTCGAGCGATCGAGCCCCCACCAGCGCGACCGCGTCTGAAAACGCCGCTGGCCGGCGCCGCGGTAACCCGCGCGCCGGCCTCGTCTTCTCTCTGGCTCCCGGCCTACTTCCTGCGCCGCCGCAGCAGCGCCAGCGCCGTCAGCCCCGATCCCATCGCCGCCATCGTCGCCGGCTCGGGAACCTGGCTGGGCGGGGGCGGCGTCCACGGATCGCCCGGCACCTGCGGCTCGCACAAGTCCGTCCCGTACTGGAACAGCACATTCCTGATCTTGTCCAGGTCCTTCCCCGTGAAGCCGCTCAGCGTGAGTGTCACCGAGTTCACAACCACCGGCTGCGACTGCAGCCCGCCATTGGCCATCAGCGGATTGTAGTTGGCCGTCGCAATGCCGTACTGCATCCCGTCCGGATCGGCCGGTCCGAACAGGTTCACCGTGCCGAACCGGTCGCTCGACCCGAACAGCCCCAGCCCCGAGCTGCTGGCGCCGAATTCGCGCGGCATATGATGCTCGTCCGCCTTCGTCTCGTACGCCCATTCCCCGCTCACGTTGCCCCCCACCGGCAGCGTCCCGGCGCACGCCGGATAAGGCGAACACGCCACCGTCGCGCCCGCGCCCATCATCGCCGACACCGGCGATAGCGCGGGATTCGAGCCCCAGTAGTCGAAGTAAACCGCCGTCAGCAGCATCGCCGGGTTCACGCTCATCGCCGTCGCGGTGTTCGTCAGCCTGATCATCAACTGCCCCGACGCGTCCGTGTCGAACGTCGCCGACGCTGCCAGGTTCCCGCTCGACCCTGCGAAAGTGACCGGCGCCGCGCTCAGTATCCCCGCCGCCGCCACCGTCACAAACACACTCCTCAACAACTGGTACATGGGTCTCCCTCTTCTGTGCTTTGGCCGGCTGGAATGCCGCTTTGCCTCGCACTATCAGAGTAAGAACCAGACCCGCTTGGATATGAGGAACCGCCGGCTCATAACTGAGGGCAGTCGTACCGGGTCTTCGCCCCACTTCCGGATGGTACCCGGGTACTAAGGAGCAGACCTGAATTCCAGCGCCCCGAACGTCACCACGCTCTGCTCGTCAATGTTCCACTGCTCGTACTGCCGCAGCCGCCCCCGCGCCCCTGGCACCGCCTTCAGAAACGTGTACAACGGCGCGCTCCCGCACCATTTCAAATCGTCGTGATTCGGCTGCACAAGTTCCCAGAACCCGCCCGCATCCCCCTCTTCCAGCCTCCCGATGCGGTCCTTGTCCCGCGCCGCCACCTCCAGCATCGCTCCCGTCGCCGCCTCCATCGGCAGCGCGTCCCCGTACCGCCGCCCCATGTGCGCCATGTCCACCCCCATTACCCAGCACAGCCGCTTCCCTTCCCTCGCCTGCAGCTCCCCCAGCGCCTCCAGGAACTCTCTCACCCCCTCATCGTCCTCCGGCGCCCCGCCCATGTAGAGGCTCCGCGCGAACGGCCCGCACAGCACCGGCAATATCTTCACCTCCGGCCCGTACAGCGCCTGCAGGAACACCACCTGGAACTCGATGGAATGCTCCACCGCGTGGCAGTAGTCTTCCATCTTTGACGCCCGCTTCGCCCGCCCGGCCAGCCACTCCGCCAGCTCCGCCTGCGTGCGCGCCTCGCCGAACGGCGTGCGGAAGCCCTTCCGCGTCAGCCCGAACTTCTCCGGCTCGCCGTAGTGCGATGTCCCCAGCACCACGAACACTTTCTCGGCCAGCGCCGGCGACAATGCCCGGTACGCCGCCGTGTAGCTCGCCCAGCCGCCCTCCGGGCTCACGTGCGGCGCCGCAATGCCCAGCAATTCGTCCTCTCCCGCCGCCTCCACGCCCTGCTCTTTCAACCACTCCCCCAGCTCGCCGCGCTCGTCCGGATACGCGCCGCCGGCCAGCGCCGCCTCGCGCGTGTCCGCCTCCGCGAACGCCCGCTCGCGCTCCGCCCTCAGCTCCTCCAGCCGCTCCCCTTCCAGGAACCCCGCCTGCCACAGCGCGTCCCGCAGGTGCTCCATCACCTCGCCGCTCCGCAGGTCGCCCGACATCCGGAACAGCGCCTCCCGCAGCTCTTCCTCCGTCTGCTCGCCGTCGAACATCTCCAGCAGCGGCACCAGCGGCGGCGGCACCACCAGCGTCATCTCCGAGTAGTGGAACGGATCCCGCATCATCAGCCCCGGCCGGTCTTCGAGCGGCGACGGCAGAAAGTCCAGTTCCATCCTCAGGCGCGGTAGTGGTTTCGGCACCACTCCATCATAATGTCAGGAGATGGATTCTCTGGCTGGCATCTCCGTCCTCATCACCGGATCCTCCGGCGCCCTCGGCTCCGCCGTCTCCTCGGCCTTCACCGCCGCCGGCGCCCGCGTCGCCGCGCCCTCGCGCGCCCAGGCCGACCTCACCACCGCCGCCGGCGCCCGCGCGGCCGTCCGGTTCGCCCTCGACTCGCACTCCCGCCTCGACGCCGCCATCCACCTCATCGGCGGCTTCGCCTCCGGCGGCCCTGTCGATCAGACCTCCGACGACACCTGGGACCGCCTGTTCTCCCTCAACGCCCGCTCGGCATTCCTCCTCTTCCGCGCCGCCCTCCCAGTGCTCCCCAAGCCCGGCGGCCGCCTCCTCGCCGTCGGCTCCCGCGCCGCCCTCGATTGCCCCGCTGGCCTCTCCGCCTACGCCGCCTCCAAGGCCGCCCTCCACGCCCTCGTCCGCACCACCGCCGCCGAATGCGCCTCCGCCGGCATCACCGTCAACGCCGTCCTGCCCTCCACCCTCGACACCCCCGCCAACCGCGCCGCCATGCCCGCCGCCGATCCCTCCCTCTGGGTCGCCCCGGCCTCCGTCGCCCAACTCCTCCTCTTCCTCGCCTCGCCCGCGGCGCGGGACACCTCCGGCGCCCTCATCCCCATCTACGGCAGAAGCTGAAATGACCCTCCTCTCCGGCGCCGAAATCCACGCCGCCCTCGCTGCCCTCCCCGGCTGGTCCTACCGCGCCGGCAAGCTCCACCGCGAATACCGCTTCCCTGATTTCTCCCGCGCCATCGCCTTCATGGCCGCCGCCGTCCCCGCCATCGAACAGCTCGACCACCACCCCGAGTGGTCCAACGTCTACAACCGCGTCGCCGTCTCGCTCACCACGCACCACTCCGGCGGCGTCACCCGGAAAGACTTCGAACTCGCCCGCATCCTCGAACCTCTGGCCGCCCAACTCTCATGAAACGCATTCTACTCACCGCCCTCCTCCCTGCCTTGCTTTGCGCCCAGCAGCGCTACCAGGCCTCCCCTGACATCGACGCCGCCATCGAAGAAGCCATCCAGAAGGAGCTCATCCCCGGCGCCGTCTGCCTCATCGCCCGCCTCGACACCCAGGGCCGCCCCGTCATCCTCCACCGCCAGGCCTACGGCTCCCGCGCCCTCGTCCCGGAGCGCGAAGCCATGACCGCCGACACCGTCTTCGACGCCGCGTCGCTCACGAAGGTCATCGCCACCACCTCGTCGCTGATGAAGCTGTTCGAGCAGGGCAAGGTCCGCCTCAACGACCGTGTCACCGAATACCTCCCCGAGTTCCAGCACGGCAAAAGCGCTATCACCGTCCGCCACCTCCTCACCCACTTCTCCGGCCTGCGCCCCGATCTCGACCTAAAGCCTGAATGGTCCGGCTACGAAACCGGAATCGAAAAGGCCTTGATCGACGCCCCCATCGCCGAGCCCGGCGAGCGCATGATCTACTCCGACATCAACTTCATCCTGCTCGGCGAAATCGTCCGCAAGGTCAGCGGCAAGCCGCTGGACGAATTCGCCCGCGACGAAGTCTTCACGCCGCTCGGCATGCAGGACTCTACCTTCAATCCCCCCGCCTCCTGGCGTCCCCGCATCGCCCCCACCGAGATCACCAACGGCGCGCCCCTGCGCGGCGTCGTCCACGACCCCACCACTCGCTTCATGGGCGGCGTCGCCGGCCACGCCGGCCTCTTCACCACCGCCGCCGACCTCGCGCGCTTCGCCACCGCCATCCTCAACCTCGGCGCCCTCCCCGGCGGCGCCCGCTGGGTCTCCCCCCTCACCATCCACAAGTTCACCGAGCCCCAGACCCCGCCCATCCAGCCCACCCTCCGCGGCCTTGGCTGGGACATCGACTCCCCCTTCTCCGGCAACCGTGGCGAACTCTACCCCCTCGGCTCCTTCGGCCACACCGGCTTCACCGGCACGTCGCTGTGGATCGACCCCTCCACCCGCTCCTTCGTGATCCTCCTCGCCAACAGCGTCCACCCCAAGCTCCGTCCCGCCATCACGCCCCTGCGCGCCAGGGTGGCCACCATCGCCGCCGCCTCCTTCGGCATCGACGTCGCCGGCGTCACTCTCACCGGCTTCAACGAACTCCAGCCCCTGCGCGCCCTCGGCCGCAACGCCGAGGTCCTCACCGGCCTCGACGTCCTCGCTGAAGAGAAGTTCGCCCGCCTCAACGGCAAGCGCGTAGGCCTCATCACCAACCATACCGGCCTCACCCGCGACGGCCGCCGCAACATCGACGCCATGCTCGAAGCCGGCGTCAAGCTCACCGCCCTGTTCTCCCCAGAGCACGGCATTGCCGGCACCGAGGACCACGAAAACATCGGCAACAGCAAGGACCCCAAGTCCGGCCTCCCCGTCTGGAGCCTCTACCAGGGCAAGGACCGCAAGCCCTCCCCCGCCATGCTCCAGCAGATCGACGTCCTCGTCTTCGACATCCAGGACGTCGGCGCCCGCTTCTACACCTACCTCTCCACCCTCAAGAACGCCATGGAGGCCGCCGCCGCCGCCAAAATCCCCTTCTACGTCCTCGACCGCCCGAACCCCATCACCGGCGTCCACGTCGAAGGCCCCATGCTCGACGCCAAAAACATTTCCTTCGTCGGATGTTCCGTCCTCCCCCTGCGCCACGGCATGACCCTCGGCGAACTCGCCCGCCTCCTCAACACCGAAGAAAAGATCGGAGCGCAGCTCGAGGTCGTCGCCGCCAAAAACTGGCGCCGCCGCGACTGGTTCGACTCCAATAGCCTGCCTTGGGTGAACCCGTCTCCCAACATGCGCTCCCTCAATGCCGCCCTCCTCTACCCCGGCGTCGCCCTCATCGAATACTCGAGGAATTACTCCGTAGGCCGCGGCACCGACGCGCCTTTCGAGCAGATCGGCGCCGATTGGATCGACGGCCCCCAGCTCGCTTCCTACCTCAACAAGCGCATGGTCCCCGGCGTCCGCTTCTACCCCGTCCGCTTCACTCCTACCGATTCGAACTTCAAAGGCATCCCCATCCAGGGCGTGCGCTTTGTCATTGTCGACCGCGAAGGCTTCTCCTCCCTCCGCCTCGGCGTTGAAATCGCCGTTGCCCTCCAGAAGCTCTACCCCGGCAAAATCGACTTCTCCGCCAACCGCCGCCTCATCGCCTCCGAGGAGACTATCGACGCGCTCGGCAACGCCGAGGACCCCCGCAGCCTCGAACCGCGCCTCCAGGAAGCCCTCCAGGACTTCCTCGCCGTCCGCGCCCGCTACTTGCTTTACCCGTAGCCGGACCGCACCTGCATAGCGCCCAAGCGCCAAGAGCTTTGCTGTTTCTTTGCGAACTTCTGGGCCTTC
>DAHVTI010000049.1 GCA_027324255.1 Bryobacterales bacterium
CACTGCGTCCACTGCCCACCCTCCGGCGGCAGTTCCAGCTCGCTCAGCCCGTACTTCTTCAGGTGCGACTGCGGCCAGTTCTTCGCATTGTTCACCACCGCGTCCAGCGCCGCCTTCGCCCACCCCAGACGCCCCGCGCGCCCCTTCGCCGCCTCCAGGTCCTCCACGGTCGCAAACAGCCGCGGCCCTTCCTGCGCTGAGAGCATCGCCGAGCAGAGCACTATCGCGGCACAGACTCGCATACTGCTCCTGTGTATCACATCAGTGCGTCCGCCCTGCCCCTCACCGCGTCCGTGGCCCCAGGTTCCTCGACGCCACGATGCGCGCCTCCCCCGGCGCGTTGTCCACCGCGTGCGTCTCCAGCAGGATCTCGAAATACGGCAGCGCTTCCAGCGAGGACGCACCCAGCGCCTGCAACACTTCCCTGCTCCCTGCCGGACTCAGTGCATACTCCCCCGCCGACTCCATCGTCACCATGTTCAATCCGCTGATCAGCAGCACCGCCCCCCTCCCCGACAGGCTCGGAACCAGCGCCAGCCTCCCGTAGCCCACCCCGTGCTCCTTGCCCGCGTCATTCACCAGGAATTCCGCCGGCTCCCCGGCACGCGGCGAGCGGTTCCCGAACCCGATTCCCGGCGCATTCCGGACGTGCGGAAAGCTCAGCTTGTCTTCAAACAGGTCGAACCACGGAGTGGAGTTCCAATTCCCCAGCAGAATCGAGCTGCCGTCGCCGAAGTCCCTCGCATTCATGTCCCTGGCATGGCGCACCAGGATCTGCGCCGACGCACCTCCCGCCCGTACGATCCCTAGCGCCACACTCAGGTCCCCCAGCCTCGTGATCCGGTGCGTCCGCAGCGTCTCCGCCACCCTCGCTGCCTCCGGACCGTCTTCCTGCCGCGGCTTCAGCTTCTCGTAGTTCCACATCACGTAGTCGTTCAGGCTGTAAGGGGCATCCCTCGTCAGCCCCTTCAGTAACACCACCGAAAAGTCGGAAACCACCACCGTCACCGGACCACGCGCGCCCGAGATCATCGCGCTCACGATCGTCGGCGCCTGCGCCCCGCTCCGGCCCTCGCGCGCCTGACGCGCTGCCCACCAGACATTTCCCGCCAGCCCCACCAGGTTCGCCGCCACCGCCAGCGCCAGCCAGCGCCCCCATCTCCTCCGGCCCCGCACCTCACTCCCGGCCGCCGGCTTCACGCGCCGGAAGCTCGTCGCGAACCCTCCCTTGGGGATCTCGATCTGCCACTCCTCCCCGCTGCCCTCCGTCTCGAAATACTCCTTCAACTTGATGCGCAACTGTCGCACCGCCCCCCGCACGATGCTGTCCTCGGAAGGGATGTAGTCCTCCCCCCGGCTGAACAGCCGCCGGCCGATGACCATCTCCGTCACCTCTTCCGGATGGCCCAGCAGCGTGCGGACCGCAATAAACTGCAACAGCTCCCGCAGCCGCGCCGCCTTCGCCAGTGAGCGGCTGTGTAGAATCCGCTCCACCAGCCTGTAACGCGGGTCTGCCGATAGCTCCGGCGGAATGGCAACCGTCGACCCTAGCTCGTTGATGTCATTCCCCTTCATTGCGTTAGCAACATGATATACCAGGGGATCTGCGAATTTATCACATTGTCGAACAACTTTAGCGTTAACTATTCTGTGTCACGAACATTGTCCCTTCGGGAGTATCCTTTGACAGACTCAATCTGCCGCCGGGGCTGGCTCCGCCGTGTCGCCGGCCTCCCCCTCCTCTCCCTCGCCGGACCCGGTGCTGTAGCCTCCGCGCCGGGCCGCCGCCCCAATATCCTGTTTCTCTTCACCGACGATCAAAGGTTCAGCGCGCTGAACGCTTTGAACAACCCCGAGGTGCGGACCCCCACCATGGATCGCCTGGTCCGCAACGGCACCGCCTTCACCCGTGCGGGCATCATGGGCGGCACCGTCGGCGCCGTCTGCGCCCCCAGCCGCGCCATGCTCATGACCGGTCAGACCCTCTTCCACGTCGACCGCAGCATCATCCGTCCCCAACTGGCCAGCCCCGCCGAGCGCCTGCCCTTCCGCATGTTCCCCGAGCTGCTCCGCCAGCAGGGCTATGAGACTTTCGCCACCGGCAAGTGGCACAACGGCGAAAAGCTGTTCGCCCGCTGCTTCTCCTCCGGTGAAAACATCTTCTTCGGCGGCATGTCCAATCACCTCAAGGTCCCCGTCGCGGATTTCGATCCCAGCGGCCAGTACCCGAGAAGCGGGCGCCACACCGGCCCGAAGTTCTCCAGCGAACTATTCACCGACTCCGCCGTCGGTTTCCTCCAGCGCAGCCCCAAGGACAAGCCCTGGCTGGCCTACGTCGCCTATACCGCCCCCCACGACCCCCGCATGGCCCCCAAGGAATACGCGGACCTCTACCCGCCCTCCAAAATCCGCCTGCCTGAAAACTTCCTCCCCCAGCACCCCTTCGACAACGGCGAGCTCCGCATCCGCGATGAACAGCTCGCTCCCTGGCCCCGCACACCGGAAGTCATCCGCGAAAACATCGCCGCCTACTACGCCATGATCACCCACGTCGACGCCCAAATGGGCCGCGTCGTCAAGGCCCTCGAAGACTCCGGCCAGGCGGACAACACCATCATCGTCTTCGCCGCCGACAACGGCCTCGCCGTCGGCCAACACGGCCTCCTCGGCAAGCAGAACCTCTACGAGCACAGCGTCCGCGTGCCGCTGGTCATCGGCGGCCCCGGCCTGCCCAAAGGTAAGCGCAACGACGCTCTCTGCTACCTCTACGACGTCTTCCCGACGCTCTGCGGCCTCACCGGCAGCGCTGTGCCGCCCACCGTGGAGGGCCTCAGCCTGGAGCCCGTCATCCGCGGCCGGCAATCCGGCGTGCGCGACTCCATGTTCTTCGCCTATCGCGACCTCCAGCGCGCCGTCAGGACAGACCGCTGGAAGCTCATCCTCTACAACGTCAACGGCAAGCAGACCGCCCAGCTCTTCGATCTCCACAATGACCCGCTGGAGATGAAAAACCTGGCCGCCGATCCCGCCCGTCAGCCTCAAGTCAGGGAGCTGACCGCCCTGATGAAGACCTGGATCGGCAAAACCAACGATCACGTGGACCTCGATAAGCCCGACTGGGGCATCCCTGCGCCAGTACCGGCAAGGAAGCAATCGAACTGATCGCGGTCTCCTCGCCTCCAGCGGGGCAGCCGCACGGAAAGAAAGTGGGAGATCGACCAATGACGCGTTTTCACTGGACCAGCCTGACCGCCTTGTTGCTGTTTGCCGCGGGATGCCTCCCAGCCCAAAGCATCTCCGGTTCCATCGTCGGCACAGTGACAGACCCGGGCGACCTCGCCATAGTGGCAGCCAAGGTGTCGCTGACTCACGTCGCCACGGGCGCCGTGCGCACGGCTGAAACCGATGCCCGCGGCGACTTCGTCTTCGGCACTCTTCAACCGGGCGAATTTGCCCTCAGGGTCGAAGTGCCCGGTTTCAAGGCCCTGCACAAAACCGGCATCCAATTGAGCGCGGCCGAACGCCTGCCTGTCGGGCGCCTGCAGATGGAAGTGGGCGCGGTGGCGGAATCCATTGAGGTCCAGGCGCAGGGAACCGTCGTCCAGACGGCCAGCGCCGAACGCGCCGGCACCATCACCAGCTCCCAGGTGGACCAGATTGCCATCAAGGGCCGCAACGTCATGGAACTCCTCCAACTGCTGCCCGGCGTCGTCAACAACTCCAACAGCGACGTCATCAGCCGCGGCTGGAGCCTCAACGTCAACGGCAATCGCACCAACACCACCAGCGTCACCTACGATGGCATGGCCACCAACGCCATCGGCAACAACAACAACTCAGTGCTCATGATCAGCCAGGATTCCGTCGCGGAAGTCAAAGTCCTCCTCTCGAACTACCAGGCTGAGTATGGCCGCATGTCCGGCGCCAACGTTCAGATCGTCTCCAAGTCCGGCACCCGCGACTTCCACGGCGGCGGCTCCTACTACAAGCGCCACGAACAGTTCAACGCCAACAATTACTTCAATAACCAGGTCGGCGCCGCCAGGCCCCGCTACCGCTACAACACCTGGAGCTACAACGTCGGCGGGCCCATCTTTATCCCGGGCCATTTCAATACCGGCCGCAGCAAGCTCTTCTTCTTCTGGAATCAGGAGTTCTGGCCGCTCAAGTCCGGCACCGCCCTCCAGCGCATCACTGTCCCGACGGACCTCGAGGTCTCCGGCGACTTCTCCCAGTCGCTGGACCTGAACAGCAAGCTCATCGTCGTGAAGGACCCCACCACCGGCGCAGCCTTCCCCGGCAACGTCATCCCCAGGAACCGCCTCAACTCCAGCGGCGTCGCGCTGCTCGGCGTCTTTCCCTCCCCTAACTTCTTCGACCGCACCATCTCCGCCGGCCGCTACAACTACATCTACCAGGGCGAAAACAGCGATCCGAAGTCTACAACTACCCTCAAGATGGATTTCAACCTCAACTCCAACAACCTCATCACCGCCAACTACACCCGCCACGGCGACTCCTCCCAGGGCCCCTTCGTCGGCCACAGCATGACGTGGCCTGTCCTCAACGACAAGCGCCTCTTCGACGGCCAGGGCGTCGTCGGCAGCTACAAGCGGATCTTTTCACCCACCTTGATCAATGAGCTGAACGTCGGCTTCACCGACAGGCCCGAGGGGGAAATCGTCAGCGACGGGCTCGCCCAGCTCCAACGCGACAAAGTAGGCTTCAACGTCGGCCAGTTCAACAAAGAGGCCAATCCCCTCAACCTCCTGCCCGCCTCCAATTTCACCGGCGTCACTTCGCCGGCCACCATCGGCTACGACGGCCGCTTCCCTCTCTACACCACCCACAAAATCCTGACTGTCAACGACAACGTCACCTGGACCAGGGACGCCCATATCCTGAAGGCCGGATTCTACTACGACTTCTTCTGGCGCGGCGCCTCCGACAACACCATCATCCCCTTCGGCCGCTTCGACTTCGGCCGTGATGTCAACAACCCGCTCGACACCAACTACGCCTACTCCAATACCGCCCTCGGCATCTTCCGCACCTACACGGAAACCACCGCCCGCCCCTTCGCTGAATGGCGTCTCAGCAACATTGAGTGGTTCGTTCAGGACACCTGGAAAGTCACGCGCCGCTTCACCCTGGACTACGGCATGAGGTTCATGCTCGTGGCACCCATCTGGGAACAGAACGACCGTATCGCCGGTTTTCTTCCCAGCGCCTGGAATTCTTCCCAATCCGTCAAGCTGATCCAGCCGGCGATGGCCGGCGGCAAGCGCGTCGGCGTTCATCCCGTCACCGGCGAAACCTACCCGGTAACCGCCATTGGCTACGTCGCCCCCGGCACCGGAAATCCCGTCAACGGCATGGTCTCCCCCATGACCGACAGTTCCCTGCCACGCGGCCTCGTCAACAATCGCGGCGTGCAGTACGCCCCCCGCTTCGGCTTCGCCTGGGATGTGGCCGGCAACGGCAAAACCGCGGTTCGCGGCGGCTTCGGCATGTTCTACAACCGCCAGAACCTCGACGCCCAGATCCTCCGTCACGCTTTCCTCCCACCTCTCGTCAGCAACCCTGAAGTCACCAACGGCACTCTCGATACGTTTCTGAGTGCCGGCGGACTTTCCTCAACGCAGAACGTGCAAGGCGTGGATACGATCGGCAAGATCCCCACTGTCTATAATTGGAGCCTGACCATACAACGCGACATCGGCTTCGGCACTGTCGTGGATGCCGGCTATGTCGGAAGCGTGGGCCGCCACCTGATGTGGCAGCGGGATCTGAACCCCGTTCCCCTGGGAGCCAACTTCCAGCAGAGCAACATCGATCCAACCACCAAAAAGGCCTACCCGAAGCAGTTTCTCGTGCCCTATGCCGGGTACAACAACCTCATCTACCGCGAGTGGGGTGCCTCCTCCAATTACCACTCCCTCCAGGTCAGCGCAAACCGCCGCTTCGCCCGCGGGCTCCAGTTCGGCGCCGCCTGGACTTGGTCGAAAGCTATGGACTACAACTCCGGAGACCAGTCCACCGTCAGTGCGCTGGTTCCCGTCCGTGTCTGGAATTACGGCCTCTCCGATTACGACCGTACCCATCTGTTCAAGCTCAACTGGCTCTACGACATCCCCAGCCTCGGTGTAGGCAACAAGGCTCTCGACCGCATCATCAACCACTGGCAGCTCTCCGGCATCGTGAGCTTCGTCAGCGGCAATCCCATGTCGGTCGGCTATGGAACCACAACCGCGGTTGACTTCACCGGCACCCCCACGCAGGGCGCGCGCATCGTCGTCCTCGACAACCCCATCCTTCCCAAGAGCGAACGCACCTTCGACCGCTTTTTCAATACGGAGGTCTTCCGGATGCCGGCCGTCGGCACGTTCGGAAGCGCCGCCCGCACCGTCATCCGCGGGCCCGGCATCAACAACTGGGACGTCGCCCTCTTCAAGAACATCCCCCTGACCGAGCGCATGCGCTTCCAGTTCCGCTGCGAAACCTACAATACCTTCAACCACACTCAGTTCAGCGGTCTCGACACCACCGCTCGCTTCGACACCGCCACCGGTCAGCAGGTCAACACCCGCTTCGGCGAGTTGACCGCCGCCCGCCCCGCCCGCATCATGCAGCTCGGCCTCCGCTTCCTCTTTTAACCCTCTCCGGGTGTACAAAGGTGAGCATGCCCTACGGTCGCAGAGATTTCCTGAAAGCTTCCGCCGCGGCGGCGGCGGGTTCGCTCGCCGCCGCTCCCCCGAAGCCTCCCAACATCCTCTTCCTCTTCCCCGATCAGCTCCGCCACGACTTCGTCGAGCCCTCCTCCGGTGTCCCCGTGCGCACGCCCAACATCCGGCGCCTCGCCGCCGAAGGCGTCCGCTTCACCCACGCCATCACCCCCGCCCCCCTCTGCGCCCCGGCCCGCGCCTGCCTCGCCTCCGGCCTCGAATACGACCGCTGCCGCGTCCCCACCAACGCCCAGAACTATCCCCTCGACCAGCCCACCTTCTACCAGCTCCTCCGCAACTCCGGCTATCACGTCTGCGGCTGCGGCAAGTTCGACCTCCACAAGCCCGAGCTCGACTGGGGCGTCGACGGCCAGCGCATGATCCGCGACTGGGGCTTCTCCGCCGGCATCGACAACGAAGGCAAGCACGACGCCACCCGCGCCTACACCCGCGCCGGCAACAAGCCCAGGGGCCCCTTCATGGCCTACCTCGATCAAATCGGCCTCGCCCACGCCCACGTCGCCGACTACGAAAAACGCAAAGGCCATGGCGCTACCTTCCCCACCCCACTCTCCGACGAGGCCTACGGCGACAACTGGATCGCCCGCAACGGCCTCGCACTCCTCGACGCCGCCCCCAAAGACAAGCCCTGGTTCCTCCAGGTCAACTTCAACGGCCCTCACGACCCCTGGGACATCACCGCTTCCATGGAGAAGCGCTGGCGCGGCGTGAAGTTCCCCCAGCCCGTCCGCAACACCCAGCTCACCCCCGAAAACCACGTCCTCGTCCGCCAGAACTACGCCGCCATGATCGAAAACATCGACCTCCGCATCGGCGAAATCATCGACAAGGTGAAGCAGCGCGGAGAACTTGCGAACACCCTCATCGCCTTCTCCTCCGACCATGGCGAAATGCTCGGCGACCAGAACCTCTGGGCCAAGCGCCACCCCTACCACGGCTCCGCCGGCGTCCCCCTGATCCTCTCCGGCCCCGGCATCCGCCGCGGCCTCACCATCACCGCCCCCGCCACCACCCTCGACCTCGCCGCCACCTTCCTCGACTACGCCGGCGTCCAGCCGCCCCCCGCCATCGACTCCCGCTCTCTCCGCCCCATCCTCTCCGGCCGCGCCTCTTCCGTCCGCCCCCACGCCCTCTCCGGCATGGACGCCTGGCGTCTCGTGATGGAGGACAACTTCAAGTACGTCCGCACCACCGGCAAAGAGCCCCTCCTCTTCGACCTCCGCAACGACCCCGGCGAAACCGTCAACCTCGCCCCCGGCAGCCCCCAACTCGCCGCCCGTCTCGAAAAACTCCTCCCCTCTTCGAAAGGCGCCCAATGAACTCTCCCCTCTCCCGCCGCTGCTTCCTTCAATCCGCCGCCGCCCTCGCCGCCCCTCCGCCCCGCCCCAACGTCGTCTTCCTCCTTACCGACGACCAGGGCTACGGCGACCTCGCCTGCCACGGCAACCCCGTCGTCAAAACCCCCAACATCGACGCCTTCCACTCCCGCTCCGTCCGCTTCACCAACTACCACGTCAGCCCCACCTGCGCGCCTACCCGCAGCGCCATCATGACCGGCCGCTTCTCCAACTCCACCGGCGTCTGGCACACCATCATGGGCCGCAGCATCCTCGCCCCCGGCGAAGTCACCCTCGCCGACTGCTTCCGCGCCTCCGGCTACCGCACCGGCATGTTCGGCAAGTGGCACCTCGGCGACAACTACCCCTCGCGCCCCCAGGACCGCGGCTTCGACGAAGCCCTCTGCTGCGGCGGAGGCGGCGTCTGGCAGGCCCCCGACTACTTCGGCAACGACTACCAGGACGACACCTATTCCCGCAACGGCCGCCCCGAAGCCCACACAGGCTTCTGCACCGACGTCTGGTTCGACAGCGCCATGCGCTTCATCCACGGCACCCAGAGCTCCAACCAGCCCTTCTTCTGCTACCTCGCCACCAACGCCCCCCACGGCCCCATGTGGGCGCCGGACTCCTACGCCGCCCGCTACGAGGGCGTGAAGGGCCTCCGCGAGCCCGGCTTCTACGGCATGATCGCCAACGTCGACGACAACCTCGCCCGCATGGTCCGGTTCCTCCGCGAACGCCGGCTGGAACAAAACACCATCTTCGTGTTCATGACCGACAACGGCACCTCCTCCGGCGCCCAGGTCTTCAACGCCGGCATGCGCGGCCAGAAAGGCAGCCCCTACGAAGGCGGC
>DAHVTI010000086.1 GCA_027324255.1 Bryobacterales bacterium
CTCCTATGAAGACGTTCACTCTCGCCTGCGTCGCCCTCCTCGCTCTCTCCGCCGCCTCCGCCCAGACCCCGCTGCCCGATCTCAAGGTCGAGGCCATCGACGCCGGCTCCGCTTTCCGCATCCGCAACGCCGCTGCTCAACCCCTCACCGCCTTCCTTATCGAGCTCGTCGATTACCCCGGCAGCTACTACGCCCTCTACCAGGACGAATCCGCCTCCGTCCTTCTCGCCCCCGGCGCCGAAACGCGTATGCCCATCACCAACATGACCGTCGGCGCCGCGCCCGAGTATGTCAAAATGCAGGCCGCCATCTATCACGACGGCTCCACCGCCGGCGCCCCCGCCAAGGTCGCCCAGCTCGTCGGCCGCCGCCGCCACGTCCTCGCCACCACCCGTGAGCTGATCGCTCGCCTCCAAAACAACCAGACCGCGGCCGGCCTCAGGCAATGGGCCGCCTCCATCCCCGATCCCACCCCCGCCAACCGGACCTCGCAAGCCGCCGCCAACGACGCCGCCGCCAAATCCCTCATCCGCGACACCGCCGCCCAAATCGAGCGCGATTCCGTCGCCGCCGCCCTCGCCGCCCTCAAGAAATCCGAGGCCGCCCTCTCCTCCTCCAAGCCCGCCCTCTAGTGCAGCAAGCTCATGTGGGGCAGGCGGCCACGCCGGCCCCTCGTCCCCGGGCCAATCTCCAGTCCTGGAGCGTCAGCGACGGGCTCTGCGCGGCAATGCGCGTCTCCCTGGACCCTACTTATCCGGCTTCAGCACTCCAATAAAATTCAAATTCCGGTACAACTGCTTGTAGTCCAGCCCGCACCCGATCACGAACCGGTCCGGAATCTCGAAGCACCGGAAGTCGATCCGCAGCGGCACAATCCGCCGCGACGACCGGTCCAGCATCGTGCACACCGCAATCGAATTCGGCCCCCGCCCCGCCAGCGTCTGCATCAGGTACCGCGCCGTGAACCCTGTGTCCACGATGTCTTCCACCAGCAGAATGTCTTCCCCTTCGATCGATTCGTCCAGGTCCTTCGCAATCCGCACCACCCCCGGCGACCCCGAATGGTTCGAAAACGACGAGATCGCCAGAAAATCCACCTTCACCGGAATCGTCAGCTCCCGCGCCAGCGCCGTCATGAAGAACACCGAGCCCTTCAGCACCCCCACCATCTTCAGGTTCCCGTCCTGGTAGCGCTCCGAAATCTCGGCCGCCACCTCCTTCACGCGTTTCCGGATCTCCTCCTCGGTGAAGAGAATCCGGTCGAGCATCGGCATGGCGGGCGTCTTCATGGCTGTGGCATCAATCCGTATTTCAAGACCAGGTCCTGCAGGTCTTTCTGATAAAACACTTGAATATTCACGTGCGGGTAGATCTCCCGCAGCAGCCGGATCTTCCTGTTCTTCCGCGTCACCAGCGACTGCTTCATCGTCGTCAGCTCCACGTACAGATTCACCTCCGGCAGGTAAAAATCGGGCGTAAATGCTTCCAGCACTTTCCCGTTCTCGTCCCACGCGATCGGAAACGACCGCGGCTCGTACTCCCACGCGATCCGGTAAAAATCCAGCAGGTTGGCGAAAATCTCTTCCGACGGGTGCCCGAACTGCGCTTTTTTCAACGCGGCCCGCGCGCTCGGCTGGATCCCGTGCTTGGCCAGCCGCAGCCGGATCTGGAACTGCAACTGCGCCTCCGCCGCCCGCGACAGAAAGCCGTGCGCGTCCAACTCGCGCGCCTTTACCGCCGCTTCCACCAGCGCCGCCATGTGCGCGCCGTCCAGCGTCTCCGCGTTCATCGTCAGGTCGAACGACTCCGGCGGCGCCGTCGCCCGTCCGAACCGGGCTTTCCGCGTGGCCGCCGTCTTCCTGTCCCGCCCCTGCGCCACGCTCTTCGCCTGCGTCCGCGGCAGCCCGTCGTCCAGCATGATGTTGCCGATCCGCCGCGACACCGGCGCCACCACCCTCACCCGCAGCAGCCCCGGAAATCCCCGGAACAACTGCTCCGCTCCGTCCACCCCCACCACCAGGTGCGACTCCGTCGCCAGCCGCAGCAGGATCGACGCCGCCATGTCCGGCCACGTCCTCGAGCCCGGCTCCTGCACCGGCCCGAACTCCTCCGCCAGCAGCGTGTCCAGCCGCTCCGCGCTGAGGTGCGTGAATCCCAGGCGTTGCGCCGCCTGTTGGGCCACCTCGCGGGTTCTGCAGCCGGGCTGGCCGGATACGGTGACGACTGCCATTCAGGAGATCTCAGCCTCGAACTCAAGCTCATGATAGCGTAACAGTGAAAGCGTCATGAGCCTCAACCGCCGCACTTTTCTTAAAACAATTCCTGCCTTC
>DAHVTI010000108.1 GCA_027324255.1 Bryobacterales bacterium
GACTACTGGGAGACCCGCCGGGCGGCCTGACTTCCACTCCTATGTCGCGCACCCCAGCGCAAGCGGATTCCGGCGCTGAACGGCTGCACCACGCGCGTCCCCACGAACACCGACTGGAAGTTGTAGAGCGCCGTCCGGTTCGTCAGATTGGTGAACTGCACGCCCGCGTCCCACTGCTTTCGGCCCTCCTTCGAACGCTCGAATCCGAGCGCCAGGTCGACGATGTTGCGCGGCCTCACCCGCGCGGGCGAGCCGTTCAGATTCACATACGGCAGCAGGTCCCGGTAATCCGGGTCGGCGGCGACAACGGCCGGGTCGGAAGGGTTCGCCACCAGGCCGTAGTCGTAGCGGTTGCTGAGCGTCGCATAGAAGCCCTTCGGGTGCGCGTAAGTCAGCACGCCATGCACGGAGATCGGCTGGTCGTGGTCGATCACGAACGGTCCCATGCTGAGCGCATCGATGGCTTCGTTGCCGATATACAGCCCCCCCGTGAACGGCGGCGTACTGATGGCCCGCGAGTGCGTCACCGACACGGATCCGGAGAACCCCTGCACCGGGGGAAACGCCAGCCGCCCTTCCACACCGTTGACCCGGATTCGCGAAAGCGTCACCGGGAAGATGACGCCGGTGTTGAGGAAATTGTTGTTGTCCTGCTGGTCGCGCGCGTTCTTGTGGTAGTAGGAGACGTTCAGGCTGGCCCGCCGGCCCAGCGCCTGCTGCAGGCCCGCTTCCAGAAAGTTCTGCCGCTCCGGCCGCAGCAGCACCACCGCCGAGCCGAGACGTTCCTGGATGGCCGGCGGCGCGATGGCCGCCGCCTGCTGCGACGACGACAGCAGCAGGTTTTCGTTCGGCGGCGTCTGATAGGTCCGCGAGTACGACCCGCGCAGCACGGTCCCCATCTCCTTGATGTGGAACGCGAAGCCGGCGCGCGGCTGCAACTGATTGCCGTCCACCAGGAAGCGGTAGGCATCGTAGCGGACGCCGAGCGACAACTGCCAGCGCCCCAATGTGAGCGAGTCCTGCAGAAATCCCGAATAGAGTCCGCCGGAGGCCTTGCCGCGGAAATCGAACAACTGCCCGCCGCGCGTCAGGTCGTGCCGCGCCAGGTTGGGATTGTAGCCGTCCGAGCCGGGCTGGTTGAAGCCGGGCGCCGTGATGCCGAACGTGAAATGCTCGCTCACCGGAAAGCGCTGCACGTCGAACCCCATCCGCAGGTTGTGCGCGCCGCGCACGGCATTCAGCCTGGCGCCGGTGTTGAACGTGGAAAGGTGGCGCGCCTGCGACGCCGTCACCGGCGTGTCGCCCGCGCTCGGAAACAACTGCGCGATGGTCGAACGGTAGGATGTGGTGCTCTCGAGCGTGGTGCGCGCGTCCAGCGTGCGCACCCAGGAAAACGAACCAGAGGCATCGCGCAGCAACTGCCGCTGATCCATCCCGTTGGCGTGCTGCGAGCGCAGGTTGGCCAACTGGTACGACGAGCGGCCCGCCATGGCGTTGAAGCGCACGATGTCCCGCGCCCCCGCCTGCCAGTCCAGCCGCAGGAACCCGCGCTGGTTGTTCCCGCCGTTGTGCAGGTTGTCGAGCGAAACTGAATCCAGGTAGCGGTGAGATTTCGACGTGTTGACGATGGCTGAGTAGCCGAACCTGCCCTGTTCGCCCGCCACCTGCGCCACCTGGCTCAGCAGGTCAAACCGCGCCGCGTTCACCAGCACGTTGCCGCTGAACTTCCGCCCAGTCCCCAGTCCGGATTTTGTCGTGATGTTCGCCACGCCGCTCATCTTTGCCCCGTACTCCACCGGCACGTTGCCGGTGAATAGCTCCACCGTCTGCACGATGTTCGGGTCCACGGCGTTGGCAAAAGCCCCGGTCAACTGGTCGCTGATCGGCATGCCGTCGATCACGAAGGTCATCTGGTTGTGCGCGCCGCGCGGATGAATGGCGCCGTTGGCGTTCTGCACGAAGCCCGGAAAGCTGACAATGACGCTCTCAATGCCCTTGTTGCCCGTCTGCAGCGCCAGCTTCTCGATGTCGGCCTGGTTCATCTGGATGTGCGTGCCCGTCTCCTCCGGATCCACCAGGAGCTCGCTCGAGGCCGTCACCGTCACCGATTCGGCGCTGGCCGCCAATGCCAGCCTGACGTTCAGCCCGGCGGGCACGGCGCTGCGCAGCGACACAGTCTCCACGTGAGTCTGAAAGCCTGCCCGGGTCACGCTGACGTTGTAGGTGTGAAACGGGATGTTGCGCACCGCGAACGTGCCGTCCTGGCCGGTCTCGGCCTGCGCCCGGAATTTGGTCACGCTGTTTTCCACCACCACCGTCGCGGCCGGGACGGGCGCGCCCGACGGATCGGCCACAGAGCCCGCGATGGTAGCGGTGCTCTGTGCGAAAACCGCGAACGAGGAGACGATGGCTGCAGCAGCGGCGCAACGTTGAATTACATGCATGGAGGTCTTTCCCAGAGCGGACGTGGTGCCTCCGATTTCGACATGCCCGGCCCTATCGCGTCAAGTGCCCCCCGCACCGCCGCCGGATCAGCGGGAACCGGCCGCCGGGCCGCCGGACCGGACCGACGCGCGGTAGATATCGTGCAGCCGCAGGAGTCCCAGGAAACCGCCACCGCCCGGATGCACCACCGGCAGCACGGCGATCTGGCTCGGGCGTTCCTCCATCAGTCGCAGCGCGTCCAGCAGCCTGTGCTCCGGTCCGATCACCACCGGACCCGCCGTCATCACATGCGCGGCCGCGAGCGTGCGAATGTCGTCGTGCTTCTCAAGCGCGCGCCGCAGGTCTCCGTCCGTGATCAGGCCGGCGAGGCGTCCATCCGCATCCAGGACGCAGGCCGCGCCCAGTGGGTGCAGTGTCATGGCGATCACCACGCGGCGCAGCGAATCGCCCGGCCCGACGCAAGCCACCTCATCCGCGGCGTGCATCGCCTGGCCGACCCGCAGCCGCAGGCGCGCTCCCAGGGAGCCGCCCGGATGCCGGCGGTGGAACTCCTCGCTGCTGAAGTTTCGCGCCTTCATCAGCGCAACGGCCAGGGCGTCGCCGAGCGCCAGGGTGACTGCCGTGCTGGCCGTGGGCACGAGGTTCGCCGGGTCCGCCTCTCTCTCCACCGACGCGTCCAGCACCACGTCCATCTCCTCCGCCAGAGGCGAAGCGGCGTTGCCGAGGATGCCGATGAGCGGCGCTTCGAGCGCCCGCAGCTCCGGCACCAGGCGGAGCAAGTCCTTCGTCGCGCCGCTTTTCGACAACATGACGACGGGATCGCCCGGCGCGCAGACTCCCAGATCGCCGTGCACCGCCTCCGCCGGGTGAAGAAACACCGCCGGGGTTCCCGTGCTGCACAGCATTGCGGCAATTTTCCTGCCGATGTGGCCGGATTTGCCCATCCCCGTCACCAATAGTTTCCCCCGATGTGCAAGGATCAGCCGGACCGCCTCGCACAGGCCGCGGTCCAGCCTCTCCGACGCCGCCGCAATAGCCCGGGATTCCAACTCCATCGCCGACTTCGCCGCGGCCAGCCAGTCGTCTTCGCGCGTGCAGGGATTCATCTCGCCCCTCAACTTTCCGCCTTCACCAGCCCGTCGATCTGCTTCAGCTTGGCCAGCAGGGAAGCCAGACGAGCCAGCGGCAGAGAGTTGGGCCCATCCGACAGGGCTCGCTCCGGAGCCTCGTGCACCTCCACGAAGAGCCCGTCGATGCCCACCGCCGCGGCCGCCCTCGCCAGCGGCTCGATGAACTGCGATTGCCCGCCCGAGGCGCCGCCTCCCGCCCCCGGCAGTTGCACGCTGTGCGTGGCGTCGAAGATGACGGGATACCCGGTTTCCCGCAGAATCGGGAGCGCCCGCATGTCCACCACCAGGTTGTTGTAGCCGAAACAGGCGCCGCGCTCGGTCAGCAGGATCCGGTCGTTCCCGGTGGAGGCCACCTTCTCCGCCGCCAGCCAGAAATCGTGCGGCGCCACGAATTGTCCCTTTTTGAGATTCACCACCTTGCCCGTGCGGCCCGCCTCCGTCAGCAGGTCCGTCTGGCGGCAGAGAAACGCGGGGATCTGGAGGATATCGGCAACCTCGGCTGCCGGCTCGGCCTGCCACGGCTCGTGAATGTCGGTGAGGACGGCGAAGCCGGCCGACTTCACCGCGGCGAGAATCCGCAGTCCTTCTTTCAAGCCAGGACCGCGATGGGCGGAGCCGCGGCTGCGGTTGGCTTTGTCGAATGAGGCCTTGAAGACGAACGGCCCCGCAATCCGTCCGATCTCCCGCGCCAGGAAGAGAACGTGTTCTTCACTCTCGATAACGCACGGCCCGGCAGTCAGCGCCATGGGCGCCCCGCCTCCGAACACAATCCGCTCGCCGCGTGGGGTTGTCAGTTGAACCATGAGGGACTCCCGATGGGTGGCCTTCGCGCCCGCAGGCCCGCCCGCCTCCGCAGGATAATTCGCGGCTTCCGCTCCGCGCAAGCCCAGCCCTCGCGTGCGGATGCGGGCACACGCCGCTTCCATGTAGACTCACTACCAATGCCCGAGCAGGCACTGAACCCTCGCCGGATGATCCGCGGCCTCGCGGCCCTGCTGCTCATCTACTGCCTCTTCGTCTACGCGCTGCCCCGTCCGGCATCGCTCAGCGTCGAGGCCTGGCGCCTGGCCGGACTCTTCCTGGCCACCGTCGCCGGCCTCGTCATCCAGCCCGTGCCCGGCGGGGCCCTGGTCCTGTTCGCCATCACGCTCACTCCGATCCTCACGCGCATGAAGCTGTCCGAGGCGCTGGGCGGCTATGCCGACTCCACCGTCTGGCTGGTGATGGCCGCCTTCTTCATCTCCCGCGCCCTCATCAGTACCGGGCTCGCGCGCCGCATCGCCCTGTTCTTCGTCCGGATGTTCGGCACCAGCACCATCGGCGTCTGCTACTCGCTCGGCCTCTCCGACATGGTGTTGGCCGGGATCATCCCTTCGAACGGCGCGCGCTCCGGCGGCGTCATCCTGCCCATCGCCCGCTCCATCGCGGAACTGTACGACTCCCATCCCGGCCCCTCCGCACGCCGTGTCGGCGCCTACCTGATCGCCGCCGTCTACCAGTCCATCTGCGTGACCACCGCCATGTTCCTCACCGGCCAGGCCAGCAACCCGCTGGCCGCTCAAATGGCGGGGGAGTTCGGCTACCGTGTCACCTGGGCGGGCTGGCTCGCCGCCGGGATCGTTCCGGGCCTGTTGTCGCTGGCTATCGTCCCGTGGGTCGTGCTCAGGATCTACCCGCCCGAGGTGCGCCGCACGCCGGAAGCCGCCACCTTCGCTCACGCCGAACTGGTCAGGATGGGCCCCATGTCAGGCCACGAAAAGATCCTGCTCGGCATCTTCGCCGCCGTGTGCGGCGCCTGGGTGTCTTCCAGTTGGACCGGCATCGACATCACCGCCGCCGCCCTCTGCGGCTGCTGCGCGCTGCTGCTCACCGGCACTTTGCAGTGGCAGGACATCGCCGGCGAGCGCGCCGCCTGGGACATCTTCATCTGGTACGGCGGCATGATCCGCCTGGGCCGCGCGCTGAACGAGCACGGTGTCACCCAGGCTTTCGCCCGCGGCGTCGGCGAACGGTTCTCCAACCTCGACTGGCTGCTGCTGATGGTCGTCGCCCTGCTGATCTTCTATTACGCCCACTACCTCTTCGCCAGCATTACCGCCCACCTGCTGGCCATGTACGGCCCTTTCCTGGTGCTGCTCGCCGCCAAGGGCGCGCCCATCGGCCTCGTCGTGATCGCTTTCGCCTGCTGCGTCAATCTCAGCGCCGGCCTCACCCATTACGGCACCACTCCCGCCCCGATGTTCTTCGCCCACGGCTACGTTTCCATGCGCGACTGGTGGCGCATCGGCTTCGTCGTCTCCCTCTGCCACCTCGCCGTCTGGGGCACTGTCGGCTTCGCCTGGTGGAAACTGATCGGGCTGTGGTGAGCCGCGCCTCAAAGCAGACCTGTAGCTCGGATTTTCCCGGGTTTCAATGCATTCCGAACGGAGATATACTGTTATCGCACCGGGGCTCCGACTCTCCCCGCTGCCAAGGTTTGCCCCGTGCGCTTCCTTTTGTTGCCGTGCCTGCTCATTCCGTCCCTGTGGGGATTTGAGGGCCTCCCTGCCCTCCACGCGCCGCTCACCGTCGTAGTGGACAGCGAGAAGCCCATCCCTTCCACCGCCCTCCAGGAACTCCAGGCCGAACTCGACAAGCTGCTGAGCCAGGGCCAGCGCCACGTCGAATGGAAGCTACGCAGCCAGATGCAGCCCGGCGCTGAAGCCGCCGATCTCGTCGTCGTCCGCTTCCGCGGCAGTTGCCGCATGGAAACCGCACCCATCCTGCTGGACGAGCGCGGCCCGCTGGCCTTCACCCACACCGCCGACGGCGAGGTGCTGCCCTTCAGCGAAGTGCTCTGCGACCAGGTCAAGGTGGCCGCCCGCAGCGCGATGCACGGCGGCCAGTTGCGCGATGGCGACAAGCTGATGGGCCGGGCCATGGCCCGCGTCCTGGCTCACGAAATCTGGCACATCACGGGGAACACCCACAATCACGGCAAACACGGCGTCGCCAGCCGGGGCCTCACCGGCGCCCAACTGATCGCCGACCGCCTCGACTTCGACCGCTCCGACGCCGGCGCGCTTACGCGGAAGACTGTGCGCTGAGCGGCTCCCGGCCGCCGCCGCTCGTCGTCCTCCGGTGAAGAGCCTCCAGCCCGTACACCGAACATCCCGCCGCCACTGCCACCACCGCGTTCACGCCTAACACCAGCAGCGCCGTCAGCAGGAACGCCGCCGCGTCGCTCCTGCGCATCCGCGGGATTCTCCGCCAGGCCGACCAGTCCAACAGGCAGAAGCCCATCCAGGCCGTGACGCCCGCCAGCGCCGCCAGCGGAATGTGCGCCAGCAGCCCCGAGCCGGCACCGACGACCAGCGCCAGGAAGCCCGCGTGGAACAGGTTCGACATCCGCGTCGTGCCACCGCAGCGGATGCTGGCCAGGCTGCGCGCCGGAATGCCGACGTTCATCGGCGCGCCGAACATCCCCGCGAATACGTTGGAGATGCCGTACGCGCCCAGCTCTCCGTCGGCGTCGGACTTCTTCATGCTGCGCCGCCAGCCGCGGAAATGCTCCACCACGCGCGACGTCAGCAGGATATTGACGCTCGACACGAACGCCAGCGCGAAGCCCGCCGGCAGCACCGTGAAGACGTCTTTCGGCGACCAGGCGAAGCCAGCGAACGGCGGCAGGTCCAGCGACAGGAAGCCCACCTCCTGCTCGTGCAGGGAGAACATCTGCCGCGCGCCCAGCGCCAGCGCCACGCCGAACAGCGGCGCGGGCACCTTCGGCCAGCGGCGCGCCACGCCGGCGCACACCGCGATCACGATGCCCGCCAGCAGCAGCGGCTCCAGTCGCGTCTCGTTCAGCCGGGACACCACGTTGAACAGCGTCTCCACCATGGTGGCCCCGCCCACCTTGCCGATGCCGAAGATGGTCCCCATCTGCGAGATCACCATCAGGCCGCCGATGCCGCACGAAAAGCCCGTCACCACGGCGTGCGGAACGCGCGAGATCCAGCGCCCCAGCCGCAGCAGCGAAAAGCCCATCATGATGACCGCCGCCACCAGGCTGACCTTCGCCGCTCCGCCCAGGCCCTGCTGCCGCACCGCCTCCGCGATGAAGGGCACCGTCACCGAGGAAGTTCCCCCGATGAGCACGGGGTTCCGGCCCAGCAGCGCGGTGACCGGCGCCGTCAGAATCGACGTGAACACGCCCAGGACGGGCGGCAGCCCCATCAGGGCTGCCATGGCCAGTCCGTATGGCAGGGCGATGAGCGACGCGATGAAGCCGCCGCACACATCGCCCGCCAGGGAGCTCCACGTATACCGGAGCTTGGGAAAGTTCATGGCTTAGCCCATCACCTTTTCGAAGGCGACTTTGAACTTCGCCATCTCCTCCTTGGTGCCGATGGAAACGCGCACGTGGTTCGGCCAGGCCTGCCACACGCGCCCGATGTAGACCTTCTGCGCCGCCATCTCCTGGACCACTTCCCGGCCCGGCCGCCTGGTGTCCACCATGAACTTGTTGCTCACCGACGGAACGAACGAGTAGCCCTTCTTCGTCATCCACGCGAAGACGTCTTCCCGGATGCCGCCGATGATCTTGCGCCGCTCCGCCACCAGGCTCTTCACCTTGAGGCTGGCGTGCGCCCCGATCATGCCGGTCACCGGGAGTGCGCCGGCGCCGTAGGCCTGGATCTTAGCCAGCAGGTCCGGCCGGGCGATGGCCGCGCCGGCGCGCAGGCCCGCCATCCCGTACAGCTTCGAGAACGTCCGCAGGATGATCACGTCCTTGTCCTGCGCCACCAGGTCCGTGCCGAAGGCCTCGTTGCTCAGGTGGATGTAGGCTTCGTCGAGCAGCAGGATGCTGCCGGCCGGCTTGTTCGCCACCAGCCACTCGATGTCCGCCTTGGGCGTCACCGTCCCGCTCGGGTTGTTCGGGTTGCAGATGTAGATCAGTCCCGTGTCCTGCGACGCCGCGGCCATCGCCTTCACGTCGTGCGCGTAGGTCTTCGTCAGCGGCACCCTGATCACCTTCGAGCCGATGAAGGCGGCCGCCCTCTGGCCCGCCTCGTAGCCCGGATCGCCCATCACGAACGGCTTCGACGGCGAGGTGAAGGCCAGCACCGACCGGTGCAGCGGCTCGCTGGAGCCGGGGCTCGCCATCACGTAGTTCGGCTTCAACCCCTCCTGGTCGGCCAGCGTCTTGGCAAAGTCGAACGTCTCCTCGTACATGTAGCGTCCGCCCTTGCTCACCACACTGTGGATGGCCTCCGCCGCTTCAGCGCAGGGGCCCAGCGGGTTTTCGTTGGCGTTGATCTTCACGGCGTCCGGCGGCAGTCTCCCCAGGTTGGAGAGCTGCGCCAGCGCCGGCTCATTGTAAAACGGCAGCGCCGCTCCGGCGCCCATGAGGGCGCCGAAACGGGCGAGGCTGCGGCGGGAGAAGCCCCGCTTCACGATCTCGATCTTCTGTTCCTGCGTAAGCATGCTGTTCATTTCCGGATCTCCTGTGAAGTCAAATCAGAAGTAGAGGCGCAGGCCCAACTGCAGCATGCGCGGGAAGTTCGCCTGAGAAGTAATGCGTCCGAAGGCCGCGTTGCCGAAGGCCGTGTTGGGCCCGCGGAACAGCGGCGTGTTCATGGCGTTCAGGGCCTCGGCCCGGAACTGGACCTTCAGCGACTCCATGACTTGTGCCGTCTTGAACACCGAGATGTCCCAGTTCACCTGGCCCGGGCCGCGCATCGAAATGGTGCGCGTCAGGTTGCCGAGCGTGAACGGAGCCGAACTGGAGAACGCCGCCTTATTGAGCCAGCCGTCGATGCGGCTGCCGAAGCTGGCGTCCACGGCCGGGGACGCGCCCGTGGCGTTCGGCCGCTGCCGGGACGTGCCCAGCGCGCCGTTGCCGTTGTTGTTCATGTAGACCTGCAGCGGATAGCCGGTCTGCATGGTCGACACGGTGTTCAGCGACCAGCCGCCCACCAGCAGGTCCATGACCCTGCCGGAGCCGGCCAGCATCGCCTTGCCCTTGCCGAAGGGCAACTCGTAGGTGATGGCGTTGGTCCAGCGCAGCGGCGAGTCCAGGTAAGACAGGCCCCACTCGCCGGCCATGCCGTAGATGTCCTGCGGGCCGCTGTTGCCGGAGTTGAGGTTGTTGCCCGGGCCGCCGCCGGCCATGTCGAAGTTGCGCGACCAGGTGAAGGCCGACAGCACCGACAAGCCGTAGGACATGTTCTTCTGCGCCTTCAGCGCCAGCGAGTCGTACTGGGCGCGGTTGCGGTCGCTGCTGGAGAAGTTCACGCTGCTGAACTGCGGGAAGGGCCGCATCAGTTGATTGCGCGCCAGTGTCGCGCCGCCGATCACGCCCATGCCGCCCTTACCGTAGTAAGGGTTGGCGACGGCCGCCGTCAGCGCCGAGCCCAGCGAGAAGTACTGCGGATCGAGCTGGTTCATGTTCAGCGGCGCCGTCGTCCAGGTCAGGTTCTTCGAGCGCGATCCCGAGTAGCCCACTGAGGCCA
Organism: Bryobacterales bacterium; assembly: GCA_027324255.1. GTDB lineage: Bacteria > Acidobacteriota > Terriglobia > Bryobacterales > Bryobacteraceae > Paludibaculum. Next base: position 10,070 of record DAHVTI010000108.1, read on the forward strand.
CCCAGCCGCCGCCCAACTGCCGCTGGATGTCCAGCGAGAACTGCTGCACGCGGGGGGAAGTCGCATTGGGGTCGAAGATCGTCATCGGCTTGCCGACGCCCGTCAGCGCGCCCAGTGTGTTGCCCACCGGCTTGTCCAGGCCGTTCGGGAACGGGTTGGAAAGCGACAGGGCCGGCGTCTTGTTACCGTCGTTGGAAACCGACGGCGCCGTCGTGGCCGTGATGCCCTCGCTGTTGTACGGCGAGAACAGCGGGAAGTTCGGAGCCCAGAACAGGCCCCACCCGCCGCGGATCACGGTCTTGTCGTTCAGTTGGTAGGCCACGCCGATGCGCGGGGAGAACTTGTTCAGGTTCGGGTTGCCGGTGGACAGCTTCTGCCCGTCTACGCCCGCGAACCGGAACACGCCCAGCGTCTGGACGCCCGCCGCCGTGCCGATCGGGTTCGCCGCCGTAGCGTCGAAGCCCGTGATCAGGTTGTTGTTGGCCTCAAACAGGCCGGTCTCCCGCTCCCACCGCAGGCCGATGTTGAACGTCAGCCTTTGGCTGAAACGGAAGTCGTCGTGGATGTAGAGCGCGTGGTAGTTTACGTACTCGAACAGCTTGGTGGGCAGGAAGCCCGTGGCGGCCGCCGGCGCACCCAGCAGCATGTCGGCCAGGTCCGCGCCGCTGGCGCTCGTCGAGGAGTTCGAGCTCGCCCGCGTGAAGCGGTTGTCGAAGGTGAACGCTCCGGCCGAGTTGCCGAAGTCCAGACCGTCGTCGTGCATCCGCCGGTAGTCGTAGCCGAACTTGATGCTGTGCCGCCCCATGTACTTCGATGCGTTCACGCCCAGGTTCTTCGAGTGGTGCACGTAGTTGAAGTTGTTATTGGTGCCCAGCGAATAGGCCGTCTGCATCGACACGTTCGGAAACGAGGGCGAAGCGATGTCCTTCACGAACGCCTGACTGAAGCCCAGGCTGGCCACGTTGAAGCCCTGCGAAGCCTGCGTGCCGATGTTCGGGAAGCGGTTGAAGCCGTAGCGGAAGGCGATGACCCACGTGCTGGATGGCGTGAGGGTGGAGTTCACCGCCGTCGCGTCCACGAAGCGGCGCAACAGCCACTGGTCGGGGGAGGAGACCGTCGGATACGGTTTCTCGCCGGGTTCCGCGGAGTTGTAGCGCAGGTAGCTCAGGCTCGCCCGCCACCACGCCGTGATCTGGTGGTCGAACTTCGCGAACTGCTGGTCGGCCTTCGATGGCAGCGGACCGGCGCCGGCCAGGTTCGAATCGCCGTAGAACCGCGTGCCGGACTTGTTCGGCGCCATGTAGGTGGCGGCGATGTTGCGGCCCACCGTGTCCAGCCGGTTCGCCGGGATCACGTTGCCCGCAAACGGAGCCCGGCTGCCGTCGGCCGCCGTCGTCATCGGGTCATAGATGGTCAGCAGACCGCCGGCGCTGTTCAGGCTCTTCGAGAAGTCGCCCGTGCGCTCCAACGCCGTTGGCGTGTACTGCTCGCGGCTGGCCGCCTGCGTGTCGCGGTAGCCTTCAAAGCCCAGCCAGAAGAACGTCCGGTCCTTGCCGTTGTAGAGCTTCGGGACGCGCACCGCGCCGCCCAGCGAGCCACCGTAGTTGCGAAACGGCTGGTCCGTGATGCCCCTTCCGTTGCGGTTGTTGAAGAAGGTGTTCGCCAGCCAGTCCGTCTGGCGCATGTAGCCGAGCAGCGAGCCGTGCAGCGAGTTGCCGCCCGACCTGAGCAAGGTGTTGAACATGCCGCCGCCCGTGCGCCCCATTTCGGCGTCGTAGGTCGAGTACTGCACCTTCATTTCGGAGACCGCTTCCAGCGAGGGGATGATGATCGCCCGGTTCGCGAAGTCGGTGATCGGTACGCCGTCGATCAGGTAGTTGTTGCCGCGCACCGGGCCGCCGTTGATGGAAATCTGCGAGGAGCCCGACTGGTCCTGCATGCGGTTGTAGGCCGGGTTGCCCACCTGCTGCACCGTCGGCGAAAGGCGCGACATCATGAACGGGTTGCGGCCCAGATTGGGTAGGTCCGTCAGCTTCTGCCGGTCCACCACCTGGCCCTGCGACGCGCTCGCGGTCTCGAGCAGCGGCACTTCTTCGGTCACCATGACGCTTTCCGTCACCGCGCCCAGTTCCATCTTCACGTCCACCGTCAGCGCCTGCTGCGTGGCCACGGCCACGCCGGCGCGCTCGAATTTCTTGAAGCCCGGCGCCTCCGCCACCACGCGGTAGGTGGCAGGCGTCACCGAGGCAAAGCTGTATTCGCCCGTCTCGTTCGTCAGCGTGGACCGGCTCAGGTTGGTGCCTTCGTCCACCAGCGAGACTTTCGCGCCCGCGATCACGCCCCCCTGGCTGTCTGCCAGAATGCCGCGCAAACTGCCGTAGATGGATTGCGCCTGCGCGCTGCAGCCGGCGAGAACGGCTGCCAGCACCCAGGTCGAAAATCGAGACACCCGGGCTGATCTGAACCCGGACATAGTTCGGGCGTGTAACTTCATGGAATTCTCCCCTCTAGTCACTACTGGACCCGGCGGGCGCTGACGCGAGGCCCTGTCGGGGCGTACTGCTGGACGGGCTCAATACGGGTGAGCGGATGGAATCGCCACTAGGCGTTGTAGGCGGGAAGAAAAGTTACCTGGAAGGCTGCGACGGGATTTGCGGCCTTCAGCTTGGTCCCTGGTATTTTGTGATTGTAAACGAAAAACCGGGCCGGATCAAAACAATTTGTTGATCGGCCCGGTCGATTTTTCCGATCGGCGCTAGCTGACGGCTTCCAGTTCCACCTTGCGCGCCTCGCGCTGGTGCCTCAGCTTGGCCTGGTATTCCTGCCACAGCTTCGATCCGCCGGCCCACATGTAGCCGGACACGAAGATCGACAGGAACGGCAGCGCGAAGAAGTTCATCACTTCGATGCAATAGGCCACCATGCCCAGGAAGAACAGCCCCATGCCGAGTTCGGCAAACGGCAGCCAGCCCGACTTGCGCTTGTAGGCCACCGCCAATTTCGCGCCCCCGGCCCGCGGCGCGTACTTCGGCGTCCGCACGAAGCTCGACTGCTTCCGCATCAGCGCCTCGATCACCGCCTTCGTGTTCGAGATGGTCAGCGCCACGCCCATCGCCAGCAGGAACGGCAGGATGAATATCGCCCGTTTCCAGTCGTTGGGATAAAGCTCACGCTCGGCCAGCAGGTAGAAAGAAACCACCGACCAGAACGAACACACGATCAGCGGCACATCGACCATCAGCATCTGGTCCCAGCCGATGTAGAAGCGCACCATCATCACCGGCAGCATCAGCGCCGACACGATCACCATCAGCGGGTAGCTGATGTTCGGCGTCAGGTGGAACCACGCCTCCGCCTTCTCGCGCCAGCCGACGGGCGCCTTCCAGATGGCCGGCAGCAGTTTCAGCGCCACCTGCGTCAGGCCTTTGGCCCAGCGCTGCTGCTGCACCTGGAAACCGTAGGTGTCTTCGGGCAGCTCCGACGGGCACTCGAGCCAGGGCAGGTAGATAAACCGCCAGCCCTTCAACTGCGCCCGATAGCTCAGGTCCGAATCCTCAGTTAAAGTGTCGTGCTGCCAGCCGCCGGCGTCGTCGATCATCTGGCGGCGCAGAATACCGGCCGTGCCGTTGAAGTTGAAGAACAGCCCTTCGCCGAACCGCGCCACGTGTTCCAGCGCGAAGTGGCCGTCGAGCATCAGCGCCTGCACTTCCGTCAGCAGGCTGTGATGCCGGTTCAGATACGTCCAGCGCGTCTGCACCACGCCCACCTGCGGGTCGGCGAAGAAGTGAATCGTCTTCTCCAGGTAATCCTCGGGCGGAATGAAGTCGGCGTCGAACACCGCCATCAGCTCGCCTTTCGCCTGGGCCATGCCTGCCTGCAGCGCGCCAGCCTTGAAGCCCGTGCGGTTCGTCCGGTGCAGATACTCGATGGGGTGACCCTGCTCCTTCAGCCGCGCCACCAGCGCTTCCGTGTAAGGGTGCGTGTCGTCCGTCGAATCGTCGAGAACCTGGATCTCCAGCAGCTCGCGCGGGTAGCGCACCTTCAGCACGCTCTCCAGCAACTGGTCCACCACGTTGCGCTCGTTGAACAGCGGCAGTTGGACGGTGACGCGCGGCAACTGCGCGAATCTTCGCTCCGGCGCCATCGGCACTTTGTGCTTGTACTTCAGGTAGCCGCGGATCACGGCAAAGCGGTGCGCCCCGTAGATGGCCAGGATCCCCAGCAGGGTAAAGTAGGGCACCAGCAGCATCCAGTCGAACCAGTCCAACCGGTGAATGCCGGCGAACGTCGAATCCGTCAGGGCGCGCGCCCAGCGGTCCATTTTCGAGGGGGCAAGTAGAAAAGCTGCTGATCCGACGAGATCCATAGAGATGGGCGCCTCTTCGTCCGCCGCTTCCTGGGGCTGACCCAATGAGTCTAGCACTCCATTCCGCAGCCGTGAATCGCCATTCTCAAATTGGCGGTCACGCGAACAGGCGCAATGCTTTCATGTTACCCGATCCGCCTCCTCTTCGCTACACCGCCTGCACTATTTTTCCCTTTATTCGCCATCCCTTGTCTCGCATTTGGGCAGGCCGCACCCCGCCCGGTTCTCTCATTGGCCAAACTCGGTCTTTTGCCCGGTGAACTTCCAAGGGCAATCGAGCGTAGAATCAGCTAGGGCAACTTCATGAACATGGCAACTCACGTCCGGATCCTGGCTTGGTTCAACATCGTCATCGGCGGACTCGGAGTCCTCGCCGCCTGCATCACTTTCGCCGGTGCCTCCGCGCTGCCTGCGATCCTGGCCGCCGTGGCTCACGAGGCCGCCGAGATCCCCATCGGGGTCATCCAGATCGTCGTCACCTTCATCGTCGGCATGATCCTGGTGCTATCTCTGCCGTCGCTGATTCTCGGATTCGGGCTCTACCACTTCCGCCCCTGGGCGCGCATCCTCGGTCTCGTCCTCGCCGCCATCAACCTGCTCAACCTCCCCTTCGGCACCGTCGTCTCGCTGTACGCCTTCTGGGTGCTGCTCAAGCCCGAAACCGAAGAGCTCTTCCGCGAGACCGCCGTCAGGCCGGCTTAGCGTCGCGCGGCCGGAGGTAGAAATCCAGCGCATCCTCAACGCCGGCCTGGGAGGGCTCAGAGGCGGCCTCCGGGTGCGTCGCCCGGCAGCGCTCCAGCGCCTTCTTCTCCAATTCCCGCACCTCCCTGGGCGACTGCGCCGCCACGTTGCGGAACTCGCCGGGATCTTTCTCCAGATCGTACAAACGCACCGTCCGCCCGGGAGTGGGGTTGTCCGTCAGGTAGCCGTCGTTCCGCCGCCGACGGCCGGTGCCATACATAAGCTTCCACTTCGGGGTGCGGACGAACACTTCTTCGTTTTCCAGGTACTCGCTCACCACGTGCGTCCGCGGATGCGCCGGCCGCCGCCCCTCCACGTAGGGCTTCAGGCTCTGCCCGTGCTGCACCTCGAACGGCGGCGCGTCCAGCATCTCGGCGAGCGCCGGCGACAGGTCGAGGTGCTCGGTGAAATCTCTCACGACGCCCGGCCTGATCCGTCCCGGCCAGCGGATCATCAGCGGCACCCTCAGCGCCTGGTCGTACCCGCAGTGCTTTTCGAAACGGCCGTGGTGGCCCAAGTCATAGCCATGGTCCGCCGTATAGACCACCAGCGTGTCTTCATCGAGCCTCAGTTCTTTCAGCTTGGCCAGCACCCGCCCCCAGTTGCGGTCCAGAAAGTGCGTGGATGTGTAGTAGGCGGCGATGATGCCCTGCTTCTCCTCCGGCGTCAGGTCGCGGAAGATCAGCGGAATCTGGCCACCGTCCTGCGGGCCCACCCGCGGCACGTCGAAGCGCCGCGGGTCGAACACGCCGCGGTCCTCCACCGGGAAATCGAAAGGCGAGTGCGGCTCCTGCAGGCTGATCCACAGCGCGAACGGCCGGTCTCGATTCTCCTCCATGTACTGCATCCCCTGCCGCGCGATGAACGTCCCCCGCATCTGCTCGTCGCGCCGCGGATAGGGCAGCTTGGCAGAGTTCAGCCATTCCCGCGCCGGCGTCCGGAACGGCTGCCACGGCAACCGCTTCGTCGCCACGCCCTCCGGCAGCGCTTCCGGCTTCACCGCCCGCTGCCACTCCTTCGTCGCCTCGCCCTCGGTCATCAGGTAGTCGAAGCCGTGCAGCCCCGGCGACGCCGGCCGGTTGAAGTGCATCTTGCCGAACACCGCCGTCTGATAGCCCGCCCGTTTCAGCAGCCTCGCCAGCGTCGGCTTGTCCGCCGCCAGCGGCGTCTGGAGCACCGTGACGCCCGCCGCGTGCGGCATCTGCCCGGTGAGCAGGCTCTGCCTGGACGGCGTGCACACAGGGGCGTTGCAATGGTGCGCCGCGAACCGCACGCTCTCCGACGCCAACCGGTCCAGGTTCGGCGTCAGCGCCTGCCGGTTGCCGTCGCACCCCATCACGTAACCCGCGTGGTCGTCCGCCATCAGAAACAGCAGATTCGGCCGGCGGCGCGCCTGCGCGCGTCCCACCAGCGCCGGGACGGCGCACGTCGCAAACTCTCTGCGGGTGATCATGGCATCATCATATCGATCCTGCCCGCCCTTGAAAGAAGCCCCGCCCTTGCCTAAGATGAGTGACTAAGGGATTGGATCAACCCGCTGCCATGGAACAGGCGCTTCCTCAACGCACTATCGAAGTGTTGCACTCGATCGTGCAGTGCTACGTGGAGACCGGTGAGCCCGTTGCCTCGCGGACCATCGCACGCCGCCGCAAGGATCAGCTCAGCCCCGCCACCATCCGCAATATCATGGCGGACCTCGCCGATCTCGGCTACCTGAGCCAGCCCCATACCTCCGCCGGCCGCGTCCCCACGCCGAAGGCTTTCCACCACTTCGCCCAGGCGCTGTCTTCCCGCGCCGTGCCCGACTCCGGCGTCGACCGCCTCCGCGACGAGCTCGTCCAGTGCGTCAGCCTCGACCAGCGCGCCGAGCACGCCTCCCATGTGCTCACCGCCCTCACCCGCAACGTCGGCATCGTCGCCGCCATCCCCGCCTCCGCCCAGGCCCTCGACCAGATCGAACTCGTCCGCCTCTCCGAAGGCCGCGTTCTCATGGTCGTCGTCACCCGCGACGGACTCGTCCACAACCAGGTCGCCTTCCTCCACGAGCCCGTCTCCCAGGACGACCTCGCCTCCATCCGCAACTACGTCAACGCCAACTTCACCGGCTGGAGCCTCACTGCGATCCGAGGTGAGTTGGACCAGCTCCTCCACGAGGAACGCGCCCTCTACGACGGCCTCCTGCGCCGCCTCAACCTGCTTTACTCCCAAGGCCTCCTCAGCTTCGGTTTCGCCCCGCGCATCTTCCTCGAAGGCGCCTCCAACCTCGTCGGCCTCGATCTCCACCTCACCAAGGAGAAGCTCCGCGAACTCTTTCGCACCCTGGAGGAAAAACAGCGCCTCATCGCGCTGCTCGACCAGTTCCTCGACGCCGGCTCGGGCGAAGTGCAGGTCCAGGTCGGCCTCGAGCACGCTCATCCCGCCATGCGCGAACTCTCCCTCATCGGGATCAACGTGCCCTTGCCCGGCGGAGGAGAAACCCGCATGGCCGTCCTTGGACCCATGCGCATGAACTACCCCAGGGTCATGTCCGCCGTCGTCCAACTCGGCCGCGTCCTCCAAAGCCTGCCGCAGTAGCGGCGCGCCTGTTACCCTGGAACTTATAGCATCCCCATGTCTGATCCAGATCTGTCCAACGTCTCAGTTAACGGCCCAGCCGCCAACGGCACCGCGGAAGAGGCGCCCGCCGAGGCGCAAGCCGCCCCGGCCGACGAGGCCGCCTCTCAGCTCGAAGCCCTCGCCGCCGAATGTAGCCGTCTCGAGCGCGAGCGCTCCGAAATCAACGACCGCTACCTGCGCCTCGCCGCCGAGTTCGACAACTTCCGCAAACGCAGCGAGCGCGAAAAGTGCGAGGCCATCGAGTACGGCTCCACCGACGCGCTCAAAGCCATGCTTCCCGTCCTCGACGACTTCGAGCGCGCCCTCAAGACCGATTGCACCGACCCCGAATACGCCCGCGGCATGGGCCTGATCTACCAGCGCATGGCCGACGCCCTCAAGAAGCTCGGCCTGGAGCCTATCGAGACCGAAGCCCAGCCCTTCGACCCCAACCTCCACTACGCCATCGACCGCGTCGAGGACCCCGACATCGAGCACGACACCGTCGCCGCCGAATACCAGCGCGGCTACACCTTTAAGGGACGCCTCCTGCGCGCCGCCATGGTGAGGGTGGCGGTGAAAGGCTGAACGTGGCCAAGCGCGATTACTACGAGGTGCTCGGCATCCCCAAGGGCGCCAGCGAACAGGAGCTCAAGAGCGCCTACCGCAAGCTCGCCCTCAAGCACCACCCCGACCGCAACCCCGGCAACAAGGATTCCGAGGAGCACTTCAAGGAGGCCGCCGAAGCCTACAGCGTCCTGAGCGACTCCGAAAAGCGCCGCGCCTACGACACCTACGGCCACCAGGGCGTCTCCGGCGCCGCCCAGCAGGGCTTCAACCCCGACGCCTTCGCCGACTTCGCCGATATCTTCGGAGACTTCTTCGGCTTCGGCGACCTGTTCGGCGGCGGTGGGGCACGCCGCCGCAGCCGCGCCCAGCGCGGCGACGACGTCCGCTACGACCTCGAAATCTCTTTCGAAGACTCCATCTTCGGCAAGGAAGTCGACATCCAGGTGCCCCGCACCGAGCCCTGTTCCTCCTGCAAGGGCAGCGGCGCCGAATCCGAGGACGGCTGGACCTCCTGCTCCGTCTGCCGCGGCCGCGGCGAGGTCTTCTACCAGCAGGGCTTCCTCTCCATCCGCAAGACCTGCGGCCAGTGCGGCGGCTCCGGCAAGATCCTGCGCCGCCCCTGCCGCGCGTGCAAAGGCGAGGCCTACGTCCAGGTCACGCGCAAACTGAAGGTGAAAATCCCGGCCGGCGTCGACACCGGCATGAAGATGCGCGTCGCCGGCGAAGGCCAGCCCGGAGTCAACGGCGGCCCTCCGGGCGACCTCTACGTCTTCCTCACCGTCCAGCCCCACCAGGTCTTCGAACGCCGCGAATACGACCTCCACTGCACCGTCCCGGTCAATGTGGCCCAGGCCGCCCTCGGCACCGACATCCACGTGCTCACCTTCGAGGGCCTGGAGACTCTCAAGGTGCCCGAAGGCATCCAGTCCGGCGAAACCCTCCGCCTGAAGCACCGCGGCGTCCCTTTCGTCAACGGCGGCGGCCGCGGCGACCTCGTCGTCCGCGTCGAGGTGAAGACCCCGCGTAAGCTCACCCGCGAGCAGCGCAAGCTCCTCGAACAGCTCCGCGATACCCTCCCGGCCGAAAATGAGCCCGAGGAGAAGTCCATCCTCGACAAGCTCAAAGACTATTTGATGTGATGCGGCCGCGCGACCTCGTCCGCCTGTGGGTGGATACCTTCAACCGCGCCGACGCGGATGCGCTGGCGGCCTTCTACATGGAGGACGCCGTCAACCACCAGGTGGCCAACCCGCCCGTCGAGGGCCGCGCCGCCATCCGCGATCTGTTTGCCCGCGAATTCGCCGCCGCCAAAATGGTCTGCATCGTTGAAAATATCTTCGAGGACGGCGATTGGGCCATCCTCGAATGGCGCGACCCCTTAGGCCTGCGCGGCTGCGGCTTCTTCAAAGTCGAGAACGGCAAAATCACCTTCCAGCGCGGCTACTGGGACAAGCTCTCTTTCCTCAAAATGCACCGCCTGCCGATCGAGTAGGCAAGCCCACGCGGATCTCCGCTGGAAACTCTGCAGGCGAATGAAGGTTACTTCAGGTGTGCACGACGGTAGCATGCGACAATAAGAGAGGCTATTTTTGGCACGCTTGTATGGGCAATGCACCGGATGACATCTTAAGAAGGGGAATTCCAGTGATCCCCCCCGCGAGTCCCGAGGCTTCCCAATAAATGATGTGGCAAACCTCGCCGCAGGGCTCCAATCCGCACTCGATAAGGTCAAGCGGACCAATCGCCTCGTTCAAGGTGATTGGTATCCCCACGACACCTTGGGTGAACTGTATATGCTCGATGAGCTCTTGGAGGGGGAGGATCGGGAATCGTCGCATCTCCTGTTCCAGGGACCTGTCCTCGATCTATGCTGTGGGGATGGAGATCTCGCCTTCTTCCTCGATTCGCAAGGCTGCACTGTCGACGCAGTGGATTGGCCGCCCACCAACTACAACGGGATGGCCGGTGTTCGAGCCATGCGGGAGGCGCTGAATGCGTCTGTTCAAATCGATGAAATCGACCTGAACCGCTCCTTTCACCTGCCGCGGCCCTTCTACAATACGGTGTTCTTCATGGGGGCGCTGTATCACTTGAAGAACCCCCTGATGGTTCTCGAAGAGTTGGCAAAACGGTGCTCTTACTGCATCCTCACCACGCGCGTGACTCGATTCGCAGCGGACCGCCGCACCGAAATCGGTTCGCTCCCCGTCGCCTACCTTGTGGACAAGCTGGAAACGAATGATGATTCGACAAACTTCTGGATCTTTACGCCTGAAGGATTGCGCCGCATCCTGAAACGTGCCAACTGGAGGATTGCAGCCATGATGACCCGCGGGGCCGCGGAATCGGATCCCGCGTCAGCAGGGGGCGAGGAGCGCGCATACTGCTTCCTGAAAAGCGCCTACAGGCAG